>JAYFOM010000024.1:0-120519 GCA_034932685.1 Erysipelotrichaceae bacterium | reverse complement strand
GGGCAAAAAACGTTGAGATTGGGTTATAATAGACATGCGATTGGTTTCCTTTCTATAAAGTGTGCTAACTCTATTTTACAGGATTCCATTCGCTTTTCTATTTTAGTTGGTAAGTCTCACATCAATTGTAACTCTACACTTCAATAAATAGTTTATATCTAAAGTATTGGTAATTTAAAGATAACCATGATATAATCATATCGCTTGGGAGGTTTAATATGCGCGAAAAATTAATATTCAAGTGTTCAACATGTGGTGAAGAAAACTATCTCGGATCTCGTAACAAACGTAAGAATCCGGAAAAAATGATAATTAAGAAATATTGTCCACGTTGTAATAAGATGACAGAGCACAAGGAGAAGAAATAAAAAAGGCCGATTGGCTTTTTTTATAATAATCATGAAGATTAAATCAATTAAAGTTGGATTATATCAAACAAATTGTTATATCTTAGAATTTGAAGATCATAACATTTTAATTGATACAGGATCAAGGCCTCAAAAGATATTAGCTCATTTACATGATAAGAAAGTAAGTGCAATTTTATTAACTCATGGTCATTTTGATCATATTGGAGCAGTTGATGATTTATATGAGGTGTATAAATGCGCAGTCTATATTCATCATCAAGATGCCTTAATGATAAAAAATGCCTCTTTAAATTGTTCTTATAAATATAATATTACAGTTAACTCGCCAACAATCATCGTTAAAGAAGGGCAAATTGATGTAAATGGTGTAACATTCACTGTCTATCACACTCCAGGACATACAAAAGGTTCGGTTTGTTATCAAATCGATGATAAACTTTTCACCGGCGATACTATATTTAAAAATAGTGTTGGTAGAACTGATTTACCAACTGGAAACGCAAGTGACTTGAAACATAGTTTATCTTTTATAAAAACCTTGTCTGAAGATATTATGCTTTATCCAGGACATGACGACAAAACTTCTATTAAAGAAGAAATAATCAATAATATATTTCTAAAAAGAGCTTAGCTCTTTTTTTTTAGGTATTTTCATTATTTAAATCAATTATATTATAATGAATAACCAACAAAAACTATGCACACTTTTAACGATCGTTTTTAAACATAAAGCTACTGATATTCATTTTAATTATAACGATGCTAATCTCACAGTTGAAATACGAGGGATTAGTAAGTTTATTGATATTTCAAAACCTATCTTTGATATTGATTTCTTTAATTATATCCAGTACATTGCTAATCTAGATTTAGCTGATCAAAACAAACCACAAACAAGTAGTTTTTCCTTTCTTTATTATGATAAAACGATACACATGCGATTTGCACTCATAAAATCAAATCAGCAAATCAATGGTGTATTAAGAATACTATATCAAAAGGCTATAAATAATGACTTGACTATTTATAAAGAACAACATCGTCATTTTAAAGACATGTTAAAGTTGAAAAGTGGGTTAATAATACTTTCAGGGCCAACCGGTAGTGGTAAAACAACAACAGCTTATAATTTATTATTAAAACTTGTTCCAAAACGCATATACACAATCGAAGATCCTATTGAAATGAAACTAACCGATATTATCCAATTGCAAGTTAACAATCGTCAAAATTTAGATTATGAAAACGGAATAAAGCAATTAATGAGACATGATCCTGATGTATTATTTATTGGTGAAATCAGAGATGAAAAGGAAGCACAGATGGCAATTCGTAGTGCTTTAACTGGACATCTTGTATTAACAACAATCCATGCTAAAAGTTGTGTTGGTGTAATTGCAAGACTTAAAGACTTAAATATCAACATGTTTGATTTTTATGAGTCAATTAGTTACATCATTAACCAAAGATTAGTGAATAAGTTATATCAGAAAGAAAGGTTGGCTATTTATGAGATCATGGATACTAAAGCGATTGCGTTTTATCATCAACACCAAGCTTTACCAGATAATTATAAAACACTATCTTTCTACTTTGAAAAAGCAAAGCAAGATAAATTTATCAGTTCTAAAACCGAAATCTGAATTATTCGATGATTTTACACTATATACACAATTAATCACAAGTGGAAGCGATAGATCAATGATAGAACATGTATTTGATGATAATTTAAGTAATATCAAATCTAAATTTAATAGGCTTACCTATAAGTATAGCTTTATTGAAAACTTGATAGGTGAAGCTAGAATGAATACTTTTATTATCGCAAAGATTAAGCAACAACAAGTAATAAAAGAAAAGATTATACAAAAACTCGCATATCCCTTTATTTTACTAATAGCTCTATTCTTTATGATGATATTTTTTAATATCTATATCATACCCAACGTGATGATCATGACTCGCTTGTTTACTGATAATCTAATTGAACTAGAACTATTAAGTGTTATTCTAAACTTCTTTATAATAATTAGTTTGATTTTATTTAAAGTAGTTATTATTTTGTTATTTCTATTTTACAAAGATAAAGTAAAATCATATAGATTTATCTATCATAAATTAAATAACAGCTTGATAGTAAAATATTATTCAATCAATTTTGCAGTACTATATTTAACTTTACTTGAACAAGAATTAGCAACACTATCATGTTTCAATATTCTATCAAATCTTGAGGATGATAAAATTATAGCCGCCAGTGCATCCTGGGCTAAAAAACAGTTTGAAAATGGTAAAGATATGAATGATGTAATCATTGCTTTACCATATGAGTCAAAATTACAAAAATTTTTAGCAACAGGACATTTTACATCAAATTCGATTTTGCTGTTGAAAGAGTACATCACAGTAAGTGAGTTGCGTTTCATGAATATGATTTCAAAAAAGACTAGGAACTTGCAACTTGTTATTTATATATTGATAGGGGTATTTGTTATCTTGTTATATCGATTGCTGCTTATTCCAATGCAATTGATTGAACTATAGAAAGGGATATGATGAAAAAAGCCTTTACACTTATTGAGATGGTTATTGTGTTAATGGTAGTTGGAACGCTATTTCTGCTAATGATACCTAATATTAATAAGGTCATGAATATGATCAATGAAAAAAGTTGCGAAAATCAAGCTAAAATTGTCGATACAGCCATTATAGAATATCAAATTCTTTATGATGAACTTCCAAATTCTATTGATGATCTAATTGAAGAGGGATTGTTGATAGAAAAGCAAATAAGGTGTCAAAACAACAGAATGATTGAGATAGTCGATGGCAAAGCTGAAATCCAATAGTGGTTATACATTGACTGAGATGCTTATAGTATTGTTAGTATTGGGTTTTATGATCTTGACTACTCCGATTTTGACTAACTATGATTTCGCGATAAACGATTTCTTCAATGAATACGCATATACCCAGTTTAAAGCGATCAAAGATATCAAGAGTTTTGAGATTAAAAATAGTTATATTTCAAATTATCATCCCATTAGTTTTAATAACAAGGGCAATATCAATATTAGTCAAACCATCTTATTAAATGGGAAAAATAAGAATATAAAATTGACGCTTTTACTTGGAAGTGGTAGATTAATCCGTGCAAAATAAAGGGTACTTGTTGATTGAAGGGCTTCTTGTTTTAATGATCATATCTTTACTTATAATTTTGATATTAGGGATTGAAATAAATAGGGGAAAAATCCATGAAATCACTAAGAAAGAACTTAAACAAGAATGGTTTTACTTTGATTGAATGTTTGTTTTCACTTATTTTGTTTAGCTTCAGCATTTTATTAATGTATCAGATCCTTGGATATATCAACAAAACAACGTTTTATGATCAAGATATCCAAGATATAAATGGTGTACTTCAAATAAAACAACATTTGAATCTAGCAACCAATCTTTTAATTGATTCAGATCAATTGTCATATGATTATAAAGATAAACAATTTACTATAAATGTAGTTAATAACAATCTTGTTATTCAACCAGGCACAAATATAATACTATTGGATATTGAGAATATTGAATTCTTTGATGATGAAGGAGGTTTATACATGAGGTTAATAAGACGTAAAAGTAGTAATTGCTATCAAATATATGGATAATAAGGGTTCAGTTTTATTAAGTGGCTTAACCTTTATGTTGTTTGTAACTTCTTTTATGACTGTCTTTATTAAAAGTTCAAACTATTATTTAAAAGTGCTTCAAGATTACCAAGATGTTTATGATCGTCTTGAACTGGAAAAGAAGATAATAGATCGAATTAACAAAGAATTTTATGAGTTTGAAAATAAAAATTTTTATTTATCACTAAATGATTGTGATATAGAAGTAACATATAATGATCTGACTGCATTTATTGAGGTAAAAGGTAAACATAACTTTACTAGTTGTTTATGGTACAATGATGAATATGGCACTATCAATGAATATCAATATAATACAACATGTGATTAGAATATATTTTAATAGACTTGATTGACAAAGAACTAATAAGCTATAAAATATATAAAGGAGGAAATATTATGATTTTAGTAAATGATTTTAGACCAGGAATAACTTTTGAATATGAAGGAAACATCTATATCGTAGTTGATACTCAACACAATAAAACAGCAATGAGACAGATGATCGTAAAGACGAAAGTTAGAAACCTTAGGAGTGGATCTATAACCGAAATATCTTTTACCGGAGGAGACAAGGTTGAACCAGCTCATATTGAGAAAAATGAGATGCAATATCTATATGATGAAGGTGATGCTTTGGTCTTTATGGATACATCAACATACGATCAAGTCGAAGTACCAAAAGATCGTCTAAAATGGGAAATTAATTTTTTAAAGACCAACGATCTTGTAAACATTACTTCATATGAAGGTGAAATCCTCGGCATTATCCTACCAGACAAAGTCGCTCTTGAGATTGTTGAATGTGAGCCAGCAGTAAAAGGGGACACAGCTACTAGTGCACAAAAGAATGCAATTCTTGAAACTGGTTGGCAGATAAAAGTACCTTTATTTATTGAACAAAATGAAATGGTCATGATTTCAACATCTGATGGTAAATACTCAGGAAGAGCATAACATTAAGCACATCAATAACGGTGTGCTTTTTAATTCACTAGAAGTTCACATATGAATTATAATATCAAAGTGAGGTAATTATGGCAAAAATACTAATTGTTGATGATGAGATAAATATTGGATTATTGATTAAAAAATACGCAGAGTATGAAGGACATACTTGTTTTATAGCGACTGATGGTAAAAAAGCATTAGAATTATTTGAAAAACAACGCATTGATCTTATAATTGTTGATGTCATGATGCCTATAATGGACGGCTATGAGTTAGTTAAGGAAGTTAGACTATTCAGCAAAGTAGCTATTATCATGCTTACTGCTAAAGGTGAAGAGAAAGATAAACTTATGGGTTTTGATCTTGGTATTGATGACTATGTTGTTAAACCATTTTCTGTTGGTGAATTAATGAAAAGAGTATCAGCTATTCTTAATCGAACTAATGTAAATCACAAAGCATATGTGCAATTTGGTGATTTGAAGATCGATTATAAAGCTATGATGGTAACTGTCGCTGGCACTCCAATTAATTTATCACCCAAAGAATACAAGTTACTTACTTATCTTACTCAAAATAAAAATATCGCACTTACAAGAGAACAACTAATAGAAGAGGTGTGGGGTTATGATTATGAAAAAGATGAAAGAACACTTGACACCCACATCAAACTACTACGAAAAAATCTTGGTAAATATAAAGATTGTATTGTTACAGTTAGAGGAGTAGGCTATCGTTTTGAAGCTAATTCAAACAATGAAGAAAATTAAAGATATTATTAATAAACATAATGGTATTCAGATTAATATTTTTAAGTATTTTGCTTTTTTCTCAATCATAATATTACTAGTACTATGGTTTTTTCAAATCGGTGGATTAAAAACATTTTATCGTTATCAAACTATTGCAAATATTAAAAAAAGTGCTGATGCAATTGCGAAAAATTTAGATAATGACAATATCAATCTATTGATCAAAAGAGTGGCTATTAATAATGGTTTAAGTATTAGATTAGTTAGTTTGAATGATAAATCTTTAGATATTAGTGTTGAAAACAATTCGTTTAGTATTTTATTAAGTCGATTAAATGATACAGATATTCAAAATTATTATGCTTTGACCATAAAAAACAATGGTGAACACACATTGATTATTGAAAAATCAACCTTTTATAATGATGAATACGATGCCCGCTTGTTTGTTGGTACAGTACCAGATGCACGAAAAGGATTTGACGATCATGTTGTTTACTCAAAAGTAATATATAGCAAAGATAAATCATACTTGTTTTTAGGTTATACACAACTTGCACCGGTTGAAGCAACTACTAATATTCTAAAGTATCAATTCGTACTTGTTTCATTGATGTTTATCATCTTATCAACATTATTTACACTTTTTATATCAAATAGAATAACCAAACCAATTGTAAAGATTAATAACGCAGCTAAAAAATTAACTAGTGGCAATTATGATAACGATGATCAAGTTGGTAAATACCAAGAGATTAAAGAGCTTAATGAAACATTAAGATACACTGCAGAAGAACTAAAACAAGTTGATAAACTTAAAAATGAGTTAATTGCGAACATATCACACGATTTAAGAACACCACTTACGATGATCAGTGGTTATGGAGAAATAATGCGTGATATACCACATGAATTAAACAAGAATAATCTAGATATCATCATAAATGAAACCAAGCGCTTATCACATTTAGTAGATGATATATTATCGCTATCTCAATATCAGATAAATGCACAAGCTTTAAATATTGTTGAGTTTAGTTTAACAGACGAAATTGATAATACCTTAAAACGTTATCAAGTGCTATATCATGATGAGTACAAGTTTTATTTCAATCATGATTCTAATTTAATTATTAGTGCTGATCAGATTAAGATATCACAAGTTATATATAATCTTTTAAATAATGCGATTAATTATAGCAATGATTTACATCAAATAATAATAAATCAAATAGTAAATGATTCTCAAGTTACCATTGAAATATCAAATTATGGCAAGAAGATATCAGAAAATGATTTAGTACATGTTTTTGAAAGATACTATCGCAGCTCTGAGAATCATATTAGAGCAAAAGCAGGAAGCGGATTAGGATTATCTATTGTTAAATCAATCATAGAACTTCACAATGGTAAATGCTTTGTTGAATCAAATGATGAACTGACTACGTTCTCTTTTACTTTGAATATAAAACAGTAGACATATCTTGTATATGATATTATAATGAAATCACTTCAAGGGCAGGGAGCATTTCCCGACCGGCGGTATACCCCGCGAACCTACGGGTTGAATCGGTGCAATTCCGATGGCGACAGTAAAGTCTGGATGGAATGAAGATGATTTTCATTTTATGAGCCCTTGATAGGGCTTTTTTCATGGAGGAAAATATGAACAAAAGAATTAAAATAATAGCTTTAATAGGTATTATGAGCGCCTTTTCATTTGTTTTATATGCATTTGAGATATCAGTAGGATTTATCTTACCATCGGCAGCTTTCTTAAAGATTGATTTTAGTGATATTCCTGTTTTTTTAACGGGGTTAAGTTTAGGTCCTGCCGCGGGTGCGTTAGTTGCACTGATAAAGAACATTTTTCATATATCTATAACTAAAGAACCTGCATTAAGTGGGGAAATCGCTAATTTTTTTGCTAGTGTATCGTTTCTAATACCGCTTTGTATTTGGCGATTTAAGAATGATAAAAAAGCTGTGATGATCTTATCAATATTGATTGCTATTGTATCAGTTACCATAACGATGATATTCGTTAATTACTTTATTACATTACCATTATATGGCATTGAAAAGGCATTACGCTTACCAATGATATACGCAACATTTGTTCCTTTTAACATAATTAGAGGTGCAATCATGGGTGTAGTCATTTATATCGTTTACCCGCGTTTGCGTAAAACAATATCTAAATTTGTCAACTAATTAAATAGTGAGCATTATTACGATCGATTATCAAAATACGGTTAAATTTGCTATAATACATTCATTGGGGGAATTGATCATGGATAATCTTTCAAGGACGAAAAAAAACAGTGATCTTTATCAGAAAATGCATTCTGATAATGAAGCGGATATCAAATCAGACCGGTTATCAGCTTTTGCTAACCGGCTTCATGAGATTGATAGCACTACATTTGCGGCAATGAAGCCAGAAAATACTAGTGTCAATCCGCTACACGCTCGAAAAAACGAATATTTAGAGCCAAGTGTAAAATCAGATAAAACAAATATTGCATCATTCAACAATGAATATCTAGATGAATTCATTAATGAAGTAAAGCAATATAACATAAAAAAAGGTTTGCGATCAGATTTAGATACACAAACTAACATCTTAAATGAAATCAAGAAAAGTGATGCTTTAAAAGAAGTTTCTTTTCAAGAACCGCTAGGTATCAAACCTGATCAAGATTATAACGATGATATTAGTATTGAAATGCAAAAAATGATAGAACAAGAGTCAAGTAATGTAGAAGATCAAATCGATATTAAACCTTTAAGCACAGATCACTCTGATACAATTGATAGCTTCTCTTTACTTGAGGAAACTAACAACTTAAAGAAGATTGTTTTGGAGCATGATGATGAATTAGCAGTGGTAAACGATAATGTCTCTAATACCAATCGTATATTAAATTTTGTGTTAGTTATTCTCTTTTTAACATTATTGGTTGCTTTGGGATCATTAATATATTTCTTGTTGACAAATAGAGGCTTTTTATGAGGTTTAATATAGCTATTGATGGCCCGTCAGCTGCTGGAAAAAGCACCATTGCTAAAGCTGTTGCTAAAGCACTTGGCTTAATTCATTTAGATTCAGGGGCAATGTATAGAGCTATCGCATATAAAGCTTATATAAATGGTATTGATATAAATGATGAACCTAAGATAAAAGCTTTCCTTTTAGATACTGTTATCGATTTTGATAGTCTTGGTAATGTATATTTGGATCACAAAGACGTTAGTGAGCCTATCAGAGCTGAAAACATGTCCTGGTTAGCATCTTCAGTCTCAACACTATTAAGCGTCAGAGAAGACATGGTGAGACGACAGCAGGAAATGGCTTTAAGCAAAGGTGTTATAATGGATGGTAGAGATATTGGAACTGTTGTTTTACCAGATGCTGAAGTAAAGATTTTTTTAACTGCTGATGTAAAAAGCAGAGCTGATAGAAGATACTTTGAACAAAAAACAAAAGGGTTAGAGGTAAGTTATGATGAAATCTACCAAGATATCATAAAAAGAGATTTACAAGATACTCAACGTGTTCATTCACCACTTAAAAAAGCAGATGATGCATTTGAAGTTGATACAACAAATTTAAGTATAGATGAAGTTGTTAATGAAATATTGAAGATTATTAAACATAAAATAGGGGAGTTAGAATGATAAGTGGTATTGTGGCATTAGTAGGAAGACCAAATGTTGGCAAGTCAACAATTTTTAATCGTATCATCGGCAAGCGTCAAGCTATTATTGAAGATAGCCCTGGTGTTACAAGAGATCGAATATATGCAAGAGGTGAATGGCTGACAAAAGAATTTCAGCTTATTGATACCGGTGGATTACAACTTAAGGATCAACCATTTCAACAAGAGATAAGAATGCAAGTGGATATTGCGCTTGAGGAAGCGGATACTATTGTTTTTATCGTTAATGGTCAAGAAGGATTAACCGCAGATGATCGTTTTATTGCGTCTTTATTACATAAAACTAAAAAACCAGTTATTTTACTAGTTAATAAAATCGACGATATTGCAAAGATTGATAATATATATGAGTTCTATCAATTAGGTTTTCAAGATCCAATCGCTGTTAGTGGTGCTCATGGTATTGGTATTGGTGATGCTTTAGATAAGATCATAGCCAATCTCAGTGGCAAAAAATACAAACAATATGAAGGAATGATCAAGTTCTCAATCATTGGTCAACCAAACGTAGGTAAATCTTCTTTAGTAAACGCTATTTTAAATGAGGATAGGGTTATCGTTAGTCCTATTGAAGGAACGACCAGAGATGCCATAGATACACCTTTTGTCAAAGATGGTAAAGAGTATGTCGTTATTGATACTGCTGGTATCAGACGTAAAGGAAAAGTATACGAAAAGATAGAGAAATACGCTGTATTAAGAGCGCTTGAAGCAATTGAGCGAAGTGATGTTGTTCTTTTAGTGTTAGATGCTGAAACCGGAATAAGAAATCAAGACAAGCACGTTGCTGGTTATGCGCTTGATGCTGGAAAGCCAATAATAATCGTATATAATAAGTGGGATATAGTTGATAAAGATGAAATGACAATGAATACGATCATTGATAAAATTCGTAATGAATTTATTTATCTAAGATATGCTCCTATTGCCTTTGTTTCAGCTAAGAATAGAAAAAGAATCAATACATTGTTACCATTGATAGATGATTGTCATTACTATAGTAACTTAAGAATCGCAACCAGTGTATTAAATGAGGTAATACTTGATGCGCAAGATTTCACTCCTGCCCCGACAATCAATGGTAAGCGTTTAAAGATAAATTATGCTTCTCAAGTAGCGATTTCACCACCAACATTTGTGCTTTTTGTTAATGATCCTAAATTATTCCATTTTTCTTATCAAAGATACTTAGAAAATAGACTTAGAGAAGCATTTAGTTTCACAGGAACACCATTAAGGTTGATAGCACGTCAAAATGATTAATGACAATAATATAATTGTATTGAAAATAGATAAGTGCTATTATTAACGTATAGATTGGAGGAATTTCATGGAAAAAGTATTGAATAAAAAAGCTTTAGCTGAACAATTAGCTGGCAGATGCGATATGACAAAAAAAGCAGCACTAGAAGTAGTAGATGTTTTATTTGAAGAAATGGTTTGTCTATTAAAAGAGGGTGGTAAAGTTGATGTTGCCGGATTTGGTAAATTTGAAACCAAAGTACGCGCTGCTCGTAGCGGTATTAACCCAAAAACAAAAGAATCAATTCAAATCGCTGCATCAAAAGTACCAGCATTTAAAGCCGCAAAAGCTTTAAAAGAAGCAGTTAAGTAGAAGTATTAGACATTTAAAAAAGGACAGTATAAACTGTCTTTTTATATAATCATATAACTTCGTATAATATATATTATGGAATAATTATATCGCTATACAAGATATTTTAAGAGTGAAACCCCATACTCTGTTTTCTGGGTTTTAAAATTATCAGTAATAGTCATAGCTATATCCGCAAAAGTATCTGATTGTGGTAATAAACCAGAACTCTTTAATGATGGTGAATACATTAATAATGGTACCATTTCACGGGTGTGGTCACTACCAACATGAGTTGGATCATTACCATGATCTGCTGTTAGTATCAATAAATCATCATTTCTTAGTTTTGATAATAATGTGTTTAATTGTTTATCAAATCGTTCTAATTCATCTACATATCCTTTAGGATTACGACGATGACCCCATAATGCATCAAAATCTACTAAGTTAACATACAATAGTCCTTTAAAATCCTTATCCATTAATGCAATGGTCTTTTCCATGCCATCTTGATTACTTTTTGTTTTATGGGACTCTGTAATACCTTCGCTATCAAAAATATCATAGATTTTACCAACACTGATAACATCTAGATTAGCATTTTTTAAGAAATCTAACGCTGTTAATCCACTTGGCTTTAGTGCATAGTCATGACGATTAGAAGTTCTTTTAAATTCACCTTTCTTTTTTCCAATGAAAGGTCTAGCAATTACCCTCCCTACCTTCCATTTGTCTTTCATGGTTATTTCACGCGCTATTTCACAACAACGATATAACTCTTCAAGACCAAAAGTTTCTTCGCTACAAGCAATCTGCAAGACGCTATCAGCTGATGTATACAAAATCATCTCGTTTGTTTGAATATGTCTTTCACCTAACTCTTCAATTATCTCTGTTCCACTAGCTGAATAATTACCAATGGTTTTATGACCACATTTTTCTTCTAATTCTTTTACAAGATCTGATGGAAAACCATTTTCAGTAAATGTAATAAATGGTTTATCAACAAATAACCCCATCATTTCCCAATGACCGGTCATAGTGTCTTTTCCTATACTTTTCTCTAGCATTTTTGAATAATAAGCTAAAGGGGCAGCTTGTGGCTTTACGCCTTTTGTTGGATGTAAGTTACCTAATCCTAATTTTTCTAGATTTGGTACATTTATCCCCCCTACCGCCTTTGCCATATTTCCTAAGGTATCAGTATTAAGATCGCCATAAGCTGCCGCATCTGGCATGGCGCCAACACCTAATGAATCTAATACAATTGTTATAATACGTTGATATTTCATTTTTTACTCCTTTTATTACGTGGATGAAATTCATCATAAGCTTTGTGTAATTGTTCACGTTGAATATGGGTATAGATCTGTGTTGTTGATATGTCACTATGTCCCAATAATTCTTGTACAACTCTTAAATCGGCTTTATTGGCTAAAAGATCACTTGCAAAGGTGTGTCTGAATGAATGAGGTGATAATTTAAGGTTAAGACCCAATTCTTTCTCTTTAGATTTTAACATAACACCAATGTATTGACGAGTTAAACGATTACCAAGATGATTAACAAAAATATAAGGTAAATCTCTCTTGTTGAAATGTGGTCTTACGTGTTCGATATAATTATCTAGTACGTCTTTTGAGTATTTCGCGATTGGTATCAAGCGCTCTTTATTACCTTTACCAATTACCCTGATAAATCGATTAAGTTTATTATACTGATTAAGTTTAAGATCACAGATTTCACTTACTCTTAAGCCACAAGCATAAAGTAGTTCAAGAATGGTTTTATGATAAACATCTTTATCACTATTTTTAAAACTTGAGAATAATTTATCTAGTTCTTCCTGATTAAAATACTTAGGAAGATATCTAGTTTTTTTAATAGTATGGATATTGCTTGTAGGATCTTTTATTTTATTATCAATCAAGTTAATAGTGATATGAAAAGCTCTGATCGAGCTTATCATTCGTGCTACACTTGCTTTATTTTTAGTATTCAATTGTAGCGTGATAAAACTATATATGTTTTCTTTAGAAATATCCTCAACCTGCTTTATCTCATCTGATTCAAGAAAATTAAGATATTGTCTAAGATCGCTTTGATAATTATCAATTGTTGTATTGGCCATACCCTTATTAATCGTTATCTCTGCAAGAAAAGCATCCATTGCCTCATTGAGTTTCATCTTGTCTCACCGCTGATTGATTGTTTTCAAGTAGTTCTTTTGCGGCCAATAATGAGGCTTCGCTATTTTTACCTGAAGCAATCATGGCTAATTCTTTAATTCTTTCTTCGTTATTTAAGAGGGTTAATGTGCTTGTTGTTTTATCAGTTGTGCTTTTTTTAGCGACAAAGTAATGTTGGTCAGAACAAGCGGCAACCTGTGCTAAATGCGTTACCGCAAAAACTTGAGCTTTTGTACTCAACTGGTGCATCTTTACACCTATCGCTGTCGCAATACTACCACTAACTCCTGCATCTATTTCATCAAAAATAATTGTTTTTATTCCTTGCAGATCATTAAAGATCGTTTTTAACCCTAACATTATCCTACTTAATTCACCGCCACTTGCAATTTTACTTAAGGGACCTAGTGGTTGACCTGCATTTGTAGATATTAAAAATTCAACATTCTCATTGCCATACATACTTGGCGCAATATGATTAAATAATATATCAAATTTGGTGTTACTAAGTTGCAGATCATTTAATTGCGCTTTTATCATGTCAGATAATATCAATGCTTTTTCTCTTCTTAATTCAGATAATTTAATAGCATATTCATGATAAATATCAAGAGCCTTTGCAACATCTCTAGTTGCTTTGTCAATATACTCTTGTCTATTAGCGATCATATTTAAACGATCACATATTGTTTGATATCTCTCTTGAATCAAATCATAAGAATCACCATATTTACGTTTTAATTTACCTAACAAAAATAGACGATCTTGAATCGAATTAAGTTCATTTTCATCATAGGTTAAATTATGCAAATAATCGTCCAGTTGGCTGCTAATCTCTTCAAGTTCATAATAATTGTCTTTTAGCCTTTGATTTAAAGTAGTTAGTACTTCATCTTCTTCAAGTTCGCCAAGATACTTACTTGCAATATAAAGTTGTTCAAGTGCTCCTTCTTGGTTATTGATACAGTTAATTGCTTGTTGCAGGTTATTATTGATTTTCTCAAACGCAACTATTTGTTTTTGTCTTTGTGTTAATGTTTCAAACTCCCCATCAACTAGGTTAGCATTTTCGATCTCATTTTTCTGATAAGTTAAAAACTCAATGTCATCTTCATTAAAATCTGCATTTAGTTTACTTTTAAGATCCATATCAAGCTTGTGATAATGATCATACTTTGATTTAACTTCATCAATAAGTGATTGATCATTGATAAAGCGATCAAGCAGATTACGATGAGTTTTATTATTTAAGAGATATTGTGTTTCATGTTGATTATGAATATCAATGATGTTATTTAATAACTCTTTAGCAAAATTTTGTGTAATAACACGATAGTTTAAACGCATCGTGCTTTTAGCATCTTTTGTAATTTCACGACTCAACACATACTCGTCAGTTAAATCAAAACCAGCCTGAGTTAATATTTCTTTTTCAATTTCACTACCCAAAATAAAAACGCCTTCAATTAATGCTTTTTCAGCTTGTGGATAGACAACATTGGTTGTCAAACGACTGCCACATAATAAATCAATTGCATCGATGATTATTGATTTACCCGCTCCGGTTTCACCAGTAAAAACACTCATTCCACTTGTAAAATCAATGCTTAACTCATCAATGATAACATAATCTTTTATATACAAGTGCTTGAGCATATTTTCTCCTATTCTTTGATTAGATATACCAAATACTCAGTATTACCTTCACGACCCTTGATTGGTGATTCTATCCAATTTGATTGTATCAATTTAGCATCATGCAGTAAAGTTTTGATTTGATTAAAAACTTTTTCTTGTTGGTGTTTGTCTTTAACAATACCACCTTTATTTAAGTATTTCTTGCCTACTTCAAACTGTGGTTTCACAAGAATAACAGCTTGTTTTTTTGAATCAAGTAACAATGATATGATAGGAATCAAGTGAGTGATTGAAATAAAACTAACATCAACACAGATAAAATCAGGCAAGGGATCAAAATCATTTCTATTTATATATCTAGCATTGGTATTATCTTTGATCACAACTCGCCTATCGCTTTTGATAGAATTTGCTAATTGCGAATCACCAACATCAAGGGCATATACTAATCTTGCATTACTTTGAAGACAACAATCAGTAAAGCCACCAGTACTACTTCCAATATCTAATACAACCTTATCATTTAAGTCAATATTGAATACTTCAAGAGCATGTTTTAATTTGAAGCCTCCCCTACTCACATATTCTTCAGTTGTTGAAATTACCTTGACCTTATCCTTTTCACTAACCAGATAACTTGGTTTGTTAATGACTTTATCATTAACTAATACAAGACTAGCTTTTAAAGCATCAACAGCTTTTTGGCGTGATGCATAATAGTTATTTTGAACTAAATATATATCAAGTCTGATCATGTTGTTTAAGTATTATCATCACATCATTAATAAAGTTGTTGGTATCAAGTTTCAAACTTTTCTTTAAGGCTACATTTGAACCATGTGTTACATATTGATCCTTAATACCAAAACGATAAAGAACCACTTGTTTACTGTTATCACAATAATAATCATTTATCATACTAGATAAACCACCATTTAACATATCTATTTCGTATGTGAATATAGGTTTATTTCTTAGTGCTATCTCATTTAGCATATCATGATCAAGCGGTTTGATAAAACGGGCATTTATAATCGCAAGTGGTAAATTATTAACGATTACTTTATCAATTAACTTATCGCAATCACTACCATAAAGAATAACGAAACCCTGGGTGTTTTCATTATAATTAAACATTTCCCATTTTCCAATTTCTATGTGGGTAAAATCAACAACTTCTTCATACGCTATACTATTTTTACTGTATCTTATCGCAAAAGGATGTTTTTGATTAAAAGCTGTATAAAGCATATTTTGTGCTTCTTTGGCATCTTTTGGATGTCCAATAATAATATTAGGTAATGGTGATAGAATTCCTACATCAAAAACACCATGATGCGTTTCACCATCTTCACCAACAAGTTGTGCATGATCAATACCAATGACAACAGGTAAGTCCATTCTGGTAATATCATGATTTATTTGATCATAAGATCTTTGTAGAAAAGTTGAATAAATTGATAAAAAAGGTTTCTTGCCGGCAATCGCTAAACCAGCAGCCATTGTTGCGGCATGTTCCTCAGCAATACCGGTATCAAATGATCGATTAGGGAAAAGCGCGAAGAATTTTTCAAGTTTACTACCATTGATCATCGCTGGTGTAATCGTAACTATATCACGATCATTTTTAGCTAATCTAATCAATGTTTCTGAAATCACTTGTGCAAATGCCATATGTTCACTTGGTGTCTTATTAAGTGCTAAACCAGTACTAGGATCAAATGAACCAACCCCATGCCAATAGCCATTATTATCTTGTTCACTTAAACTAAATCCTTTGCCTTTATGAGTCATAGCATGAATAACTAACGAATCTTCATGCTCTTTGGCTAAACGTAAGATATTGATTAACTCTTTAAGATCATGACCATCAATCGGACCAAAATAATCTAATCCAAGTTCACCAAATATTGAATCCTCAACAATGTTCTTCTTGATCAAATTGCGAAAACTCTGCATGCCACTTAGTATTGATTCACCAATATTGCTTGTCTTTAAAACATCCTTTACATCTTTTTTAAGCGTTGTATAAGAACGACTTTGTCTTAAATTTGTAAATATCTTGCTTACAACACCGACATTAGGTGAAATAGACATATTGTTGTCGTTTAGAATAATAATAACCTTATTATTACCAGCACCAATATGATTTAAAGCCTCAAGAGCCATTCCTCCTGTCAAAGAACCATCACCGATAACAGCTACAATATGATTGTTCATATGGTTTAAATCACGGGCAATAGCCATTCCAAGAGCTGCTGATAAAGAAGTAGACGCATGACCTGCTTCCCATACATCATGAGTGCTTTCATTTCTTTTGATAAATCCAGAAATTCCATCAAATGATCGTAAACTATCAAATTTATCTGCTCTGCCTGTTAAAATCTTGTGAGTATAACATTGATGACCAACATCAAAAATAATTTTATCAATTGGTGAATCAAATACATAGTGTAAAGCCACTGTTAGTTCAACAACACCCAAGTTACTAGATAAATGACCTCCGGTTTTTGACACTGATTCAATTAAGAATTTACGTATGTCCTGACATAGTTGATTGAGCTCATCGATGTTCAAACTTTTTATCGTTTTCGGCTCTTTAATAGTCAAAATATCCATGATTCCTCCTTAATAAGTCCTATTTAAAATATTGATCACTAAATCATTAAGTTGATTATCTTTTAAACTCAATGTTTCAATCTTTTTTTGTATAACTTTAAATATTTCATTACATTTTATTTCTGCTTGCTCAATACCTAACATCGATACATAAGTGTTCTTATTATTCTTACTATCAGTATTAGCAGATTTTCCAAGCTCAATTTGAGATTTTGTAACATCAAAAATATCATCTTGTATCTGAAAGGCAAGTCCAAGTAAACTGCCAATTTCATTCATTATTTCAATTAAATCCTTTCGAGAAGCAATAATAACAGCGCATACTAATGGTAATGATATTAATCTACCAGTTTTATAATAATGCATTTTTTCAAGAGTTGAAACATCAATAAGTAAACCCTCACACGCTAAATCTATTTCTTGACCATAAATCATGCCAGTGATACCACTATAGTCTGCTAATTTGGATAATAAATCTAAATTCATCTCATCACTTAATTCTTTATTGCAAGCAACTTTAAACGCTTCAGTTAATAAACCATCCCCTGCTAATATCGCCGTTGCTTCATCAAAAGCAACATGTACTGTAGGGTTATTTCTTCTAAATAATGCATCATCCATAGCTGGTAGATCATCATGAATAAGTGAGTATGTATGGATCATTTCAATAGCACTTGCCATGTTTATACCAAGACGTGGATCATATCCTAGATCATTAAGTAGATTTAGCAACAACAATGGTCTAATCCTTTTACCACCATTGTTTATCGCATATAACATTGCTTCAACTACTTTACTATATTTATATTGTGATAAATAAGTATTGATATGATCATTTATCATTATTTGATAACTATTATTGTTGTTTCTCATTGTACTCATTCATTAAGGATTCTACCTTGTTTTCAAAGCTTTTAAGTTTACTGTCACAATATTTTACTAACGCTAAACCTTCTTCAAAAAGCTTAATGGCTTCATCTAGTGGTGCTTCATTTTTCTCTAAGATCATAACCACTTCATTTAATCTTGTCATTGCTTCTTCGAAGTTTTTTTCCTTCATCATTTCTGCTCCTTTTCAATAACTTTGGCATTTACTAAACCATCACTCAATCTTATGTTGATGTTGTCACTGATCGCTATTTGATCAACTGATTTAATTAGCCTATTGTCTTTGTTGACTATAGCATAGCCTCTTCTAATGATATTTAATGGTGAATAGGCATTTAGGATTTCAATTGAATATTTAAACTTATTTTTATGGTTGATCAAATTGTTAATGATCGAACTTCTAATCCTTTGATTAGATAATTCCATTTGAAATTGATACCTCTTTTTTATATCTGTTTTGCTATTCAATAATGTTTTTAATTGATTGTTTAAGTCAGTTCGTAAGTTTGATCTTAGTGCTATTTGATGCTGTAGTGTCTTTTGGTTTATAAATAATGACATGCGTTGATTTTGCACTAGTAATAATGGGTTTTTTAGTACTGATTTGTTGATAATCTGAGATAATGTATCATAGCTAATACTTAAGTAGCGTTTAATTTGAGCATGTAATCTATTTCTATTATCATTAATCTCATTTATGATATCATACAAGTTCATTGTTGCCAATTCGGCCGCTCCGGTTGGTGTTGGTGCTCTTAAGTCAGCGACAAGATCTGCTAGTGTTGTATCTGTTTCATGTCCAACACCTGTAATTATTGGTGTATTTAGTAAATGGATAAAGCGAACTAAACTTTCATTATTAAAAGACCACAAATCTTCGATGGAACCACCACCTCTTACTAATAAGATTACATCAACATTAGACTGATCAGCTAAACTTAAAGCTTCTATTACACTTAGGTGTGCATCATTTCCTTGAACTAAGCAGAAGAATGGTTTAATTTCAGCAACTGGCCACCTTCTTTTTAACGTAGTTACTACATCTTGATATGCTGCGGTATTTGCGCCGGTAACCACAGCGATAGAAAAAGGATACTTCAATATTTTCTTTTTATGTCGTTGATCAAACAGACCTTCTTTTTCTAGTTGTTCTTTCAACACTAAATAACGTTGATAAAGAACACCAGCTCCAAAATCAAGCATTTCAGTTATATATAATTGAATTTGGCCACTTTTTTCATAAATCGATGTATTTGCCTTAACCAGTACCTTTTGACCGTCAATCGGCTTAAAAACAAGTCTAAGAGCGTAATTAGCAAACATTACACAATTAATACGAGAATTATCATCCTTCAAAGTGAAATAAAAATGACCACTGTTATGAGCTGTAAAATTACTAAGTTCCCCAACAATCCAAATACTTTGGATAAAACTATCACTATCCAATTTCTGCTTTAGATAATTAACAAGTTGTGAAACACTCCACTCTTTGTTCATCATAATCGATCTAAAACACCATTGATTAGTTTATATGTATCATCATCACAATACTCTTTAGCCAACAAAACAGCCTCATCGATAACTACTGCTTTATCATATGTTAAGTATAATATTTCAACCGTAGCTAAAAGCATGATTGCCTGTTCAATATAACCTAAACGATGATAGTCCCATTCAGTTAAACAATCGTTTATTTTTGTGATCATAATTTCTTCATGATCAAAGACGTTCGAAAGAACGTCATAAAAATACTCATTTATCATTTGATCATTTGTTCTAATTTCTTCTGCTATATCATTTATATCTTTTTTGATCAGTAAGTATTGATAAATACCAATCATAAGTTTGATCCTTTGTTGATGCCGATTCATGTATTACTCCTTGTTAAGTGAAAAAAACAC
Organism: Erysipelotrichaceae bacterium; assembly: GCA_034932685.1. Lineage (GTDB taxonomy): Bacteria > Bacillota_I > Bacilli_A > Erysipelotrichales > Erysipelotrichaceae > JAQUCI01. Next base: position 100,205 of record JAYFOM010000024.1, on the reverse strand, counting down.
CTAATAGGTGTTAAAAAACAAAACCAATAACACTTATATCGATGAAGTAACACTTTATGTCAGTCATTTGATATATGTTTTGAAACAACTTTTCCTGCAGTCTTTCACAAATGTCACTAACATTAGCACCAAATTTAACCTTAATATCGACATGGATAGTTAAAGCATTGTTTAGTATCTTACAAGTAACATATTTATTAAATGCGTTCATATCAGGTAAAACAGCCTTGCTGTCTTCCTTTAAAGTTGTCATAATGATAGACTCAAAAACACCCTTTGCCAATGCAATTTTACTGTTATCGTTTGTGTCAATTTTTAAGTTTATATACTCATGAGCCATATTTATCACCATCTCTAGTATAGCAAATTATACTACAGTAATAAAGACATATTTATTTGGTTAATTTTAAAATATTTTTGTACTGCTATTTTGTCATCATTTAACTGTTGAATTAAACTATCAGCGTTTTGATATTTAATTTCATCACGTAATCGCTCTATAAAAATGATCCTAATTTGTTTTTCGTAAATATCTTGATCGAAATTCAATATATGAGCCTCAATGGTTGTATGATGCTTTTGATAAAAAGTTGGATTATTACCAACATTGATCATCGCTTGATAAATCTTATTTTCAAAAATTATCAAACCAATATAGACCCCAATTTTTGGTAAAGACTGATTATCTTGATATGCTATATTTGCGGTTGGAAAATTCAATCTACGACCAACCTGATGGCCCTTTATTACTATTCCACTTAGTGCAAATGGATAACCTAATAAAGTATTAACAAGTTTTAGCTTACCTTGATGAAGTAATGTGTTGATCCAGGTACTACTGATCTTTTGATCATCATGACTTATCTGCGCTATTATTTCAAGCTCAATATGATTTTTAAGAGCTGCTTCTAACGTTGCTATCGTACCAAAGCCTTTATTACCAAAGCGAAAATCAAAACCGCATGTCAAAGATCTAATGCTTAATCTAAATAGCACTTTAGTAATAAAATCATTAGCACTTAACATCGCTAAATTTTGATCAAATCTAATGATATACATAATATCGATGCCAAAATAGGCAGATCGTTTGATTTTCTCTTCAATTGTTGTCAATATCTTTGTTACTTTGCTTGTCAATATCGATTTGGGGTCAGGATCAAATGTGATCATTGCACTTTTAATATTTAATTCTTTAGCTTTAAAAATAGCACTATTTATTAATGCTTGATGTCCAAGGTGAACACCATCAAAATGTCCAATACATGCAGCCACATCCTGATTGAAGTAAAAATTATCTGCTATATCAATATAATTTACGATCATTACCATAATCCTCGTACGCAATGAAAAGTATCATTGTCTTTTCTTTCATAAAAAGCGACTATTTCATCCTCATAACATATGAAACACTTGTTTTCATCAATACTCAATTTGATTTCATGACCATTAAATACCGTTTTAATGTCATCATAATCAACAAACTTATATTCTGATAATAAACTTCGCGGATCAATCATCTTAAAATGACCACTATCTAGATCCTCAAGTGAACATGCATCATTTATCTTGAGCATGCCTATAGCTGTTCTTCTAATTGATGTCATAGTAGCGATATTATTACAGTAAAAAGCGATATCCTCGCACAGCGTTCTAACATATGTGCCTTTTGAACACTCAACAACACCACTGTAATTATCATCATCAATTTTCTTTATAGTTAAACTTTTGATGACCACTTGCCGTAAATCACGCTTGATAACTTCATTATTTCGCGCATACTCATAGAGTTTTCTGCCATCAACCTTAATCGCCGAAACCATTGGTGGTAGTTGTTGGTATGTACCAGTGAAATGATCACAAACTCTCTTTATATCATTATCAGTAAGTGGTTTAACCGGTTTTACTTCTATTACTTGTCCCCATATATCTGCCGTGTCAGTTTTTATTCCTAACTTAAAACTAAACTCATATGTCTTAAAGTGATTATCGATAAAAGGTAACAACTTAGTGCTTTTGTTTAACAACAGTAAAAGTAAACCAGTCGCATTTGGATCAAGTGTTCCAGAATGGCCGATCTTTTTAATATTTAGTATTCTTCGTGCAATCGCTACAACCTTAAACGAGGTCATACCGCTTGGTTTATCAATCAATATAATTCCCTTCAAATTCTCACTCTTTTCCTCAATCATTATACCAAAGCTATGCTATGATATCAAAGTAAGGATGTATTAAACATGTCATTTCGTAAAATATTAGGTAGTTTAAGAAAAGCTGATCAAGATTATGATTTGATTAACACAAATGATAAAATTGCGGTTGGTATATCAGGTGGAAAAGATTCGGTATTATTGCTACATGCACTAATCTTGTATCGAAGATATGTAAAGAAAGATTATAAGATCATCGCAATTTCTATAGATGTTGGTTTTGATAATGATTTAAGCGATATAAAACAATATTTTGAAGAGTTAGAAATCGAGTTCATTATTGAGAAAACAAAGATCAAAGATATTTTAAGCAAACATTTAGTTAAGGGTCGTCTTGATTGTTCACTTTGTTCAACACTAAAAAAAGGCGCACTAGTTAAGATAGCGAAAGAACATGGGTGTAATAAAATCGCCCTTGGACATAATAGTGATGATGCTATTGAAACACTATTATTAAATCAAATTTATGGTGGTAAAATAGCAACTTTTTCACCTAGTCAGTACTTATCAAATGAGAATATTACATTAATTAGACCCTTTGTCTATGTACATGAAAACGACATAAAGGAAACCGTCATAAAGTTGAGCTTACCGATAGTTAAATCGAACTGTCCTGTTGATGGTTTTACGAAAAGACAAGCTATCAAAGAGTTATTAGATAGCATCTACAAAACATATCCCGAAGCAAAAAAGAATTTTCTACACATGTTAAGTAATCATGAAAATGTCTTATTATGGACAAAAAAAGACAAGGATTAACTTGTCTTTATAGTTTTTTAATGATTTCTTCAATTCGATTCCCCTTTTTTAAGGAATCATCAAGAATAAAAATCAACTCTGGAACTTTATATGTTGATAATTTAGAAGCTAATTGCGATCGAATAAAACCTTTAGCTTTTTTCAAACTTTCAAAACGTTCGTTAACTTTCACTTCATCATCAAGAATATTAACATATATCTTGGCAAATGAAAGATCATTAGTAACCGTTACATCAGTAATTGTAACAAAACCAACGCGCTTATCCTTTAAAGCGAACTGAATGATCTCAGAAATCTCTTTCTTGATAATTTGGGCTAATCTTTCAGTACGTACTTTCATTAGTCTTGCTCAACTTCTTCTTGACCATAGGCTTCAAGGATATCATTTTCTTTTATATCATTGAAATTATGAATGGTTATACCACATTCATAACCAGCAGCTACTTCTTTTACATCGTTTTGGAAACGTTTTAAAGAACCCAATTTACCATCATAAACCACAACACCATCTCTTATCAAACGTACACCAGCATCACGTACAAACTTACCATCTGTAACCATACATCCAGCAATTGTTCCAATTTTACTGACTTTAAATATCTGTCTAACCGATGCTTGTCCGAATATTACTTCTTCAAATACTGGGGCTAGCATACCCTTCATTGCTGCTTCAACTTCTTCGATTGCTTTATATATGATTTTATGTAAATGAATTTCAACATTTTCTTCTGCTGCCTTACGACGAACATTAGCATCTGGTCTAACATTAAAGCCATAAACAAGTGCGTTTGAAGCACTAGCTAACATAACATCACTCTCATTGATAGCACCAGCCGTACTTCTAATGACATTAACTTTAACTCCCATAACATCAATTTTTTCAAATGAAGATTTAACTGCTTCAGCTGAACCTTGCACATCAGCTTTGATGATGATAGGAATTTCTTGAACATCACCTTCTTGAATTTGACGTGACAAATCTTCCAAACTCAAAGCACTTGAACTACGTCTTTCAGTTTCAATCTTACTTTGTGAACGTCTTGCGGCAACATCACGTGCTTGTTTTTCATTAGCAAACACTTTGAAATTATCACCAGCAACTGGAACATCATTTAAACCAATAATCTCAACTGGTGATGAAGGTAAGGCTTCTTTTATTTCTCTGCCACGATCATCAGTCATTTTGCGAACGCGACCAAAACAAGCACCAACAACCAATGTATCACCAGTTTTTAAAGTACCGTTTTGTACTAATAAAGTAGTAACAGGACCACGTCCCTTATCAAGCTTAGCTTCAATTACAGTACCTGATGATAAACGATTTGGATTAGCTCTTAAATTTAATACTTCACTTAATACTGCAATAGTTTCAAGTAGCGTATTAACACCTTCACCAGTTTTTGCTGAAAGTTTAACGAATATAGTATCGCCACCCCATTCTTCAGGTATCAAGCCAAGATCAGCCATGCCATTCATGATCTTATCAATATTGATATTTGGTTTATCAATTTTATTGATTGCTACGATTATTGGACATTGAGCTGCTTTAGCGTGGTCTACTGCTTCTCTTGTTTGTGGCATTACACCATCATCAGCCGCCACAACTATAACCGTCATATCAGTTACCTTAGCACCTCTTGCGCGCATTGCTGTAAAAGCTTCATGTCCTGGTGTATCTAAAAAAGTAATTCTCTTATTGTTTATTGTTACTTGATAAGCACCGATATGTTGTGTAATACCACCAAACTCACTTGTGACAACATGGGTTTTCCTAATTGTATCCAATAAAGTTGTTTTACCATGGTCAACATGACCCATTATGGTTACTATTGGAGCTCTTTCTTTTAGATTTTTCTCATCATCGGTTTCAGTATCCTCAAGTGAATCTTGTTCAACGTACTCCTCTTTTGTGGCTTCAATATTCAATTCCATACAAACTAATTGAATTGATTCTTCATCCATCGAGGTGTTAATTGTCACCATTTTGCCAAGCATAAACAGGATTTTTATGATCTCACTTGCATTTCTTTCAGTCTTATCAGCTAAATCACCTACAGTTATCCCTTCTTTATAGGTTATTTCTGTTGGATAATTAGTTTTTTGCTTAAAGACTGGTTTGTTGTTACCTGTTCTTTTTTTTCTGTTTGTTTGTCTTGCTTTTGCCATTAACCCACCTCATTTCTATCTATAATAATCATTCTTTGTGCAAAACCGTCATCGGTTATTCCAAGTGATTTTATGTTATTTTTACCAATAGCATGTGAAAGCATGTTACTATCATCAACATAAATATATGGAACTTTATAATATGCACATTTGTTTAACAACTGTTTTTCAGTACGTTTTGAAGCATCTTTACTTATGACGATCAACTTTACTTTGTGACTTCTTAAGGCTTTAAATAGTGGTTCACCGAATATTAATTGATTCGCTCTTCGACATAAGCCTAACAAATTATAAATATCACTCACCGATAACCTCAAGAAGTTCTTGGTAGATGCTTTCAGGTATTTCACATTCTAGTGCTCTTCTTAATACATTTGTTTTTTTTGCTAAACTTATAGCATCTTTTGAACGTTTTAAATAAGCACCTCTACCGTTAGCTTTACCAGTTAAATCAACAAATACATTACCATCTGGTGAGCGCACTATTCTTATTAAATCTTTCTTAGGTAATTGCTCTTGGGTAGCTAAGCACTTACGCATTGGTATTTTTCGCATTTGTTTTCTCCTTACTATTCGTAATACTCATCAAATTCATCAAAATCAATATCATCATTAACCCATGTACTTTCTAACTCTTCTTGTGTTGCTTCGATTTCAGCTAACTCTTCAGGGCTATACTCAGGTTTAATATCATAATCTTTCTCTTTACGAATTTCGATTGATTTAAATTTACGTTCCTCAGCTTCTGCATCTTTGCGACGCTTGATCAAAGCTTTATCTTTTCTATCAATTACTTTGCCACCCTCAGCTAATGTTTCAAACTTCGATACATACTCCGTACGTTCACGTAGTGGTTTCTTAGCTTTTTTAGGTTCCGCTTTTGGTTTGGTTTTATCTACAGTTGTTTTTGTTTCGGTAGATTCTTTTGCTTCACTATCTTCAACACTTTTAACTAGTAAATCATCAATAGAAACTTTTTCAACTTCAGTTGCTTTAGTGATTTTAGCCAGCTCAGCTGAAGCTTTTTCACGTTTGATCTTTTCTTGTTCAATCGCATAATCAAATGCCATTTGTTTAAAATCAATATTTTGAGCTTCAAGTTCGCTTTTTGTTTTTATATCAATTCGACTATTGGTCAATCTGACTGCCAAGCGAGCATTCTTGCCTTTTTTACCGATAGCTAAAGATAGTTGATTATCATCAACAACTACCAACAACCCTCTTTTTTCAAGTGCCGGAATAACTGCAAGTATCTGTGCTGGTGCTAACGCATTCTTGATTAACTCCTCAATGTTGTCACTCCACTCAAAGATATCAATTTTTTCACCTTTTAGTTCTTCAATTACCAGTTGAACTCGTGAACCACGAGGACCAATACATGCACCAATTGGATCAATATCAGGATTCTTTGAATAAACTGCCATTTTAGTACGCTCACCCGCTTCACGAGCTAAAGCCTTAATTTCAACAACACCCTGAAAAATTTCTGGTACTTCTTTTTCAAAGAGTCTTCTTACTAATTTTGGGTCTGAGCGTGATACTAAAACCTGAGCACCCTTTGTGTCTTTGTTTACTTCCGTTATAACTACGCGAATTTTTTGTCCTTCATAATAGCGTTCATTTGGGATTTGTGCTGTTTTAGGCATTAATGCAAGTGTTTTCCCAAGATTGACAACTATAAACTTCTCCTCGACTGATTCGATATTGCCTAAAACCATTTCATCTAGTTTGTCGATATATTCATCAAAAATCGATTGTTTTTCTGCTTCACGAATCTTTTGTTTTAGCACATTTTTAGCCAATAAAGCAGCAGCTCTACCTAAATCATCAACTGATACTTCTTGCTCGTACATATCATCTAATTTAAGGTTCTGATCGTGTTTTTGGGCTTGTTCAAGTGCGATTTCTAATTCATCAATTTCAACATTTTCAACAACCTTAAACTGCTGATACATTTTAATATCACCGGTTGTTTGGTTGATATCAACACGAACTAAAGCATCAGGGATATCAACATGCTTGCGATAAGCCTTCATTAAAGCTTCTACAAGAGCGCTTAATACAATCTCTTTATTGATACTACGATCAGTTTCAATTGACTGCATAGCCTTTAAAAAATCATTGCAATTCATTTCTTTCTCCTTTTAGAATTTTATTGCTAAGCGAATGAACGCTATATTTTCAGTTTGTATTAAAAGAGTTTTTTCACGAGTCTTATCGCGATAACTAATCATGATCTCATCGTTGTTTACTGATTTTAAATCACCGGTGAGCTCAAATATGCCATTCTGTGGATTTTTAAGTTTGACATAAACATGTTCATTTAAAGCGGCATAAATTTCCTCAATATCTCTTAGTTCACGCTCTGCTCCTGGTGAGCAAACTTCCAAGAAATAAGGAAAATCAAGTTGTGAAAGCTCATCAAGAACAGTTGAAATGCGGTCGCTAGCCATCGAACAAGTATCAAGATCGATCGTATTGTCTTGTTTACTAAAACTAATTTGTAAGATTTTGTTTTTGTTCTCATTTTGCCACGATACATCATAAAGCTTTAACTCTAGCTCATTGATAACCGGTATGATCTTAGATTTGATCAACTCAATTTGATTCATAATTCTCCTTTAAACAATAACGAAGGAGTGGTAACCCACTCCTTTAATCGACTTTTATTTTACATTATATAGAAGATAATTGCAACTACAAGCTTTTTATGCTTGATAGCTTTTACCAAAAAGCTTAAAAACGATAAAGTTGGCTGCATAATCACTTGTCCCAGCACTTGCAAGACCTGCTCCAAGAATGATTAAGATACTAATTGTGTTATCAAGTTTTCCACTAAACATACTATAAATTAAACTTACAATCATGATAAACACAGCAGCATAAGCAACTTTTGCGATAAAAAGCCTTTTCTCAGTCTTCTTATCTTGTTTCATAACTAGATTACAATGATTGCATTTAATCATCTTACCAGCTTTTTTAAAAGTCAATTTAATTTCATGGCCACATCGCGTGCATTTTACCGAATTCATATTACCTCCTAGAATAATTGTAATTGGTTCTCATTTTGAAGACTGTCTAATACTTTTAAATCATCAAGTTTCTTCAATAATGTACTACTTATTTGGGTTCTGGTCAATAAGTCTTGTTTTGAAATGAAGAATCTTTCATCTCTTGCGGCTACAATTGACTTAGCAACGTTAAGTCCAAGACCATCAATAGTCTTAAATGAAGGGATGATAGCTTTATCATCATTAGGATCGATCACAAACTCTTCAGCCATTGAATATTGCAAGGAAATATTACTTATACGATAGCCACGAGCCATCATCTCTAATGATACTTCAAGGGTATTAAGTATTTCATATTCTTTGTTTGAGACTGATTTCTTTAGTTCACGATCCTGTGATCGTTTTACTATATCGTTATAGCGAGCTAAAACAGCGTTTTGACCTTTGATCATAGTATCAATATCATAAGCGTTACTTCTTAAAGTAAAATATGATATGTAATAATGTAGAGGATAGTTAATCTTAAACCAACCTACTCTTACTGCCATTATACAATAAGCAACAGCGTGAGCTTTTGGAAACATGTACTTAATTTTCTGACATGAATCGATGTACCATTCAGGTACATTGTTGGCCTTCATGATCTTAATCCAATCACTCTTAAGTCCTTTCCCTTTTCGTACATATTCCATGATTTCAAATGCGTCACGAGCTTTAAGACCTTTTCTTATTAAATATACCATGATATCATCACGACACCCAATAACATCGTTCAATAATATGCCTTTATTGATCAAATCTTTTGCATTATTAGTCCAAACATCGGTACCGTGACTTAATCCTGAAATTCTAAGTAAATCTGAAAAACTTTTAGGTTTTGCGTCTTCAAGTATTCCGCGTACAAATTTAGTACCAAACTCTGGTAAACCCATAGCGCCTGTTTTCTCTTTAAATGTTTTATCAACTATTTTTAATGCTTTATTGCTAGCGAAAAGAGAAATAGTGCTTTTATCGTTCATTGGTATTTTCAATACATCAACACCAGTTATCTTCTCAAGTAATCGCATAGCAGTTGGGTCAACATGACCTAAAATATCTAGTTTTAAGACGTTTTCGTGAATATCATTAAACTCAAAGTGGGTTGTACGCCATTCACTATTTGGATTATTAGCAGGATATTGATAAGGTGTAAAATCATGAATATCCATATCTTGTGGTATAACCACAATACCGCCTGGATGTTGACCTGATGTACGCTTTACTTCTTCACATTTCTTCGCATAATAAGTTCTTTCAGCACTATTTGGCTCATTCTCGATTTGCATTGACTCAAGATAACCCCTTAAATAACCAAAAGCCGTTTTCTCAGCCACGGTGCTTATTGTACCAGCTCTAAATACTTTATCTTCGCCAAACACTTCTTTGGTATAAGCATGTGCTTTATCTTGATATTCACTTGAAAAGTTCAAATCAATATCTGGAACTTTCTCCCCTTCAAAACCCAAGAAAGTCTCAAATGGAATATCTTGACCTTCACCATGCATAACACCACCACATTTTACACACTTTTTATCAGGTAGATCATAACCACTATCAGCTTCAACATTAAAATCGCTAAATTGACAGTTTGGACATAGATAGTGTGCCGGAAGTGGATTAACTTCAGTAATATTCGCCATAGTGGCAACAAAACTTGATCCGACAGATCCTCTTGATCCAACTAAATAACCGTCTTCATTAGATTTCTTAACAAGTAAATAGGCAGTGTAATAAATTACTCCATAACCATTTTTGATAATAGAATTCAGTTCTTTATTTAATCTTTCTTCGATTAAGTTTGGAAGTGGCTTGCCGTATGTTTTATAAGCGTTTTGAAAACAAAGTTGTTTAAGTTGTTCATCTGATCCTTCAATACTTGGAGTGTAAAGCTTATCTTTGACTGGACGACAAACATCAATCATTTCAGCAATCTTTTGAGTGTTATCTATAACGATGCGCTCTTTTGTTTCTTTTGGTAAAAACGAAAAGCATTCTAGCATTTCATTTGTAGTTCGAAAATGTTGATTAGGTGATGATGTTGCAATCCTTTTCTCATTATTATAAATATATAATGGATGCACAGTACCACCTATTCCTTTAGCGTGAATATAAATGTCTCTTATCTTTTTATCATCAACATCAAGATAATGAACATCACCAGTAGCGACAACTAGAATATTGAGTTTATCAGCAGTTTCAATAATATTGGTTAAGATAGTAATTAAACGTTCATAGTCTGGCAATCTATTTTCATTGATCAAATTATAGTAATTTTCAGGTGGCTGAACTTCGATATAATCATAGTAACGCATTGCATCTTCTAATTCTTCTTGTGTTTTATTGGCGGCAATTTCAAAAATTTCACCATTTAAACAAGAACTTCCTATCAACAGATTGGCTCTTAGTTCGCTTATGGCTTTTCTTATAATACGTGGTTCAGCCATAAACTCATCAGCATCGTTTTTACTATTAGCTTTTCCTGAAAAAACTAAATAGTCAGTGTGCGACAATGAGACTAATTTAAAAATATCTTTTATTCCTGCTTGATTTTTAGCAAGAATATTTATATGTTTTTTTATGACTTTCTTAAATGCTTCACTGTCATTTAAACTCATTAAATCGGATAATGTCTGATCTTTCACATCTATACTATTAATCTTTTTTAATTGATTTCTAGCTTCATATAGCATCTGTAGAAATACTTTCGCTGTCACTTCTGCATCATAATCAGCTCTATGAGCAACATTTTCATCATAATCGATTTTGTATATTTTTGCGATATTGCCAAGACGATAGCGTTTCTTTTCCTTGTTTAAAGCTCTTGCCATATCTAAGGTATCGATAATGGGATTATTAAGTTTAGAAAGTTGATATTCGCTTAATTTAGCATTTAAAAATGCAACATCAAAACTAGCATTCTGTGCTACAAGAACCGCATTATCAAAGAATGACAAGATTTTAGGGAATGCTTCAATTAACAAAAGTCCTTTATCAACATCGCTTTGGGCGATGTTTGTCATATTTCTTGTAAATGTTGATAGTTTTAATCTCGGATTTATAAAAAATTGCATTTTTTCAACTATTGTTTCGTTTCGAATCTTAACAGCTCCAAATTCGATTATTTGATCATAACGAGCTGAAAGTCCTGTTGTTTCTAAATCGAAGACAACATAATCACAATCAAGTTTACGATTATCACTGTTAATAACAATGTTTAAATCAGGATCAACCATGTTCATCTCAATACCATAAATTAATTTAAACTCATTGGTCTTATAGGTTTTTAACAAATTATCAACATAATTTTGCGCTTTGGGATAAGCTTGCACAACCGAATGATCAGTGATTGCTATTGCTTTATGATTCCAATCAAATGCTCTTTTAATTAACGCTTGAAGATCACAAACACCATCCATTTCAGAAAATTTTGTATGCGCATGTAATTCAACTCTTTTGTTAATAGCGTCATCCATGATCATTGGTGTATGCATGAAGCGTCTCATCTCATTAATGAAAAGATCATACTCGTTATTCATCTTTATTTGTCGAATATCGCCTCTTACTATAACTTGGTCATTAACATTAAACTCATTAGCTACTTTGTCTTTATTTGCTTCATCAATTACTCTTTTACCAATAATAAAGCCAGTCTTGTCTTTTAAATAATAACTAATGACCAACGCGCGATTGTGTTGTCTAAACTGATTGTTATCTTCTATTTTAAAGATCGTTAAATTCATTTCGACATCATTGATAGAGCCATCAATTTCTGCAATTGTAATCTTATTATAAAGATCAGCGACATCATGTGTTTTCTTAGGTTTATTAAACATATTCTGTGAGATAACTTCAACTTTGTAATCAATACCACATTCATTTAATCGTAAAACAAGCTCTGGCAAAAGTAGAGCTGCCTTTTCTTTATGATGGTCATTGCTATAAATCAATTTAATAGTTTTATCGTCAAGTGTACATAAAACATTGCTAAAAATGCGTCCACCACTAAACAGCCCAGAAAGATAATCAATATAATTTTGTACTTCCATGGCATCAAGTTGACAACTATTACTTAATACATTTAATTTCACAGATGCTTTAGTGACATCAATAATGTTATCTAAGATCTTCTTATATAAATCTCTTGTTAAAGTATTAGAAATCAGAAGATCGATCAATATAACATTTTGACTCTTCTGATATATAGGACGTGAAAACTTAGCATCAACTAAAAGCGAAAGTTCATCGCTGGTAAATTTTTCTTTTGTTAGTATCGTAAATATATCCATTTCAATCTCCTAATCTATAATACATATACTCCCATGATTACGCACATTGATCTTTGTTACAGCGTTTTGTGGTAAAAGTTTTGCTGCTTTGATCAAGAATGACGAAACTTCGTCCTTTTTAATGATTATTAAAACACTACCGCCAAATCCGCCACCATGAATGCGATATGCTGCCATCTGACCATTTAAAATATACTCACATAAAGCTAATGCAACTGCTATTTTTTGATGATGTGGTTGCTTTTCATCATAAATGTTTTGTAAATACATATATGAACTAAATCCAGAATTCTTGATCAATAAGATAGCTTTATCCATATCGTTATTAAGTAAAGCTTGATACAACTCAGTAACTCTTTTATTTTCTTGAAAAAAGTGATGAGCTCTTAAAATTGATCTATCATTTATGATCGTGCTTGATGGAATGATTTTTTCATAGAAACAAGTTGGTTCAAGTTTACCCAAATGATCAAGGTTTTTTTGGTTAGCAACCTCACTCATCTCATTAACGATATCAGCGTACGCATTTGAAAGATCACTATGATCAGATTGGGTATTCATGATCAATAACTGATAATCATTAATAAAAAACACATCATTTAATTTGGTTATTTTAGGATTATCTTTGTCTATAAAATCAATATAACAAATACCGCCTGATGCGATTGCTAATTGATCCATTAAACCTACTGGTTTATTGAAGTATTTACTTTCACTATACTGAGCAATTTTTGCCAATGTCAATGAATTCACTTTATTATCATTAAATAGACAATTGATAATGCTTGCGATTGCTAAAGCAAAGTTAGCACTACTTGATAAACCTGAACCTTCTTTAATTGCTGAAGTAAAATAAACATTGAAGCCACCAATCTTTAGATCATGATCAATAAATCCACGCAGTATCCCTTTAACTAAAGCGACTGAAGTAAAAATCTCATCATTACGATAGGTCAGATCATTTGTCTTCATTTCAATAACATCATAACCTTCAGATATTATCCTAACATTCTCTGCTTTACTAACAACGGCAATACTATCAATATCAATAGCTGCTGCGATTACTTTACCTAATTGATGGTCAGTATGATTACCGCATACTTCAATACGACCAGGTGTTGAAATTACTATTATATGTTCATCATCAAAATTTTCACTAAATTTAGCTAGTGCTAACTTATAACGATCGATTTGATTTTCAGGATTATCATATATTTCACTTATTTTTTTAAGTAAAAAATTACTGTCGTTGATAATTTGCTTAATCTTCATGAAATTATTTCACCATCTTATCAAATGCATTTTTGGCAGCAGCTTGTTCAGCCTTCTTTTTACTGTTGCCCTCTCCCGTACCTAATACGATACCATCAAGCATTACATTGATCTTAAACAAAGGTTTATTGCTTGGACCGCTTACAGTCACAACTTCATAAGTAACAGTTTTTCTAACATCTGATTGCACATATTCTTGAAGTCTTGTTTTATAATCAGTAACTACACTTTCTAGTTCGTCAATGTTATCAAAATCAACAACTTCGCTCATTATTCTATTTATCGGTGATAAACCCATGTTTAGTTCAATATATAAAGCTCCAATAAAGGCTTCAAACATGTTGGCAACGATAGAATCGCGGTTTCTACCGCCGGTCTTTTCTTCGCCAAAGCCAAGTTTCAAATATTTATTTAAGCCTAACCTTTTACCGTATTCCGCTAACGCTTTCTCACAAACCAACGTCGCGCGATAAGTGGTCATTTTTCCTTCGTCAAGTGTTGGCTGGACATTAAAAAGATGAATGCTCGACCATATCTGCAATACGGCATCACCAACGAACTCAAGCCTTTCATTATCATTAGTCATTGTTTTATGTTCATTGACATAGGATGAATGAATAAATGATTGTTCAATTAAATTCTTGTTTTTTACGGTAATGTCCCTCTTTAACAACCAATCATAAATTGTCATTGTAGCTCCCTCTTTAATTTCTCAACGGTATCATTTATCAAAATTTTATATAAGCAAATTAAAGCATTATATATCGCTTCTTCTGAACTTGCACCGTGTGCTTTAACAACTGGTTTTTGTAAGCCAATAAGGATAGCTCCTCCAAATTTAGAATAATCAAGATTATCCTTAATTTTACTTAAACCTTTCTTTAATACCAAACCCGCCAACTTACTAATACCTGAAGCCATAATGACATTCTTTAGCTCTCCAAACGCTAATTGCGCAGTACCTTCAACTGCTTTTAGTGTGATATTCCCACTAAAGCCATCACTAACGATTACATCAACATCATCATCAAACATATCTCTACCTTCAATATTGCCACAAAAGTTCAAATCATTCGCTTTAGCTAAAAGATCATAAGCTTCTTTATGTAATTTATCACCCTTAGCTGCTTCAGCACCGATATTTAAGAGTTTAATTCTTGGATTTTTAATCTTATAAACTACTTCGGCATATACTTTTCCTATTTTCGCAAACTCAAGTAAATTGTTTGCGGTTGTGTCACTATTGGCACCCATGTCCAGAAACTGGAAAAAACGTCCGTTTTTAGCTGGGATTGTTGCTAACAAAGCTGGTCTTTCAACATTTTCAATTGTTTTCAACTTGGTTAATGAACTCATCAAAAGTGCAGCTGTTGATCCTGCTGAAATTCCGCCATCGGCTAAACCTGAACTTATATGATCGATCATCTTGTTCATACTAGCGTCTTTTTTTCTTTTGATTGCCATTAAGCCATCATCCATTTGAATGCTTTCTTGGCATAATATAAGTTTTGCATTCTGTATATCACTATATGCTTCTTCACTTTCGTGATTTGTGAAAACGATAAGTTCAACATCTTTATAATCTTGGGTAAACTTTTTTATTGCCTGTACAAAAACAGTGCTTCCTTTATCATTACCTAAAGCATCGATGGCTATTTTCATATTTCCTCCTAGTCAATATAATCGTTGTTTTTTAAAAAATTCTTAGTTTCTTCTCGAATAGCTTGGTTTTCATCTGTTGGGTAAGCTACGATATTCTCGGCATCTTCTTTACTAGCTTTAATAATCTTTGTGTCAGTTATCAAATTACCTAAAATAAAACTTGGAACACCACTTTGTCTTATACCAAATATATCACCTGGTCCTCTTAATCTTAGATCAGCTTCTGCTATCTTAAATCCGTCATCACTTTCAACAAGGATATTGAGTCTTTCTAATGCTTCAATATCGTCGGTACTAGTCAAAAGATAGCAATACCCTTGTTTACTTGATCTTTTTATACGACCACGTAATTGATGCAATTGTGATAAACCAAATCTATTAGCATCATAAATAACCATGATATTAGCAGCTTCAACATTAATTCCAACTTCAACAACAGTTGTTGTGACTAAAATTTGCGTATATCCTGCTTTAAAACTAGCAACAATTTTATCCTTTGTGCTACTATCCATTTTACCATGTAACATGTCAATATGGTACCTATCACCTAACTCTTTTTTAAGTGCTTGATAAATTGCGGTGATGTTTCGTACACCCGTATCATTATTATCATTAATAGCAGGACATACTATATATACCTGATCACCATTGTCCACTTTTAGTAAAATCTCATCTATGATCTTAATCATACTGTTTTGCTTGATTAATTTGGTTATGACAGGCTTTCTGCCAATTGGTAAGGTAAAGATATTACTAACATCCATATCGCCATAAAGTACATTTGTAAGCGTTCTAGGTATTGGTGTTGCGCTCATGATCATAATATCGACAAAACTACCTTTATCAATCAATTTACGTCTTTGATTCACACCAAAACGATGTTGTTCATCAGTGACGATCATACCAAGAGTAGCAAAACTTACATCATCTTGGATTAATGAATGGGTCCCAACAATTAAATCTATTTCATTACTAGCAAGTTTTTGTAATGTTTCATTCTTTTCAGTTTGATTTAAAGCTGAATACAAAACAGCGATTTTCATCGTTGTATGCTTGAATAGCTTTTTGAACTCATCATATTGCTGTTTAGCCAAAACTTCAGTTGGAGCCATGAATGCACCTTGTTTACCAGCAAGATAACAAGCATAAAGACCTAATGCAGCTACAACTGTTTTACCTGAGCCCACATCACCTTGAATCAAACGATACATCGGTTTAGGACTTTGCATATCAAAAACTATATCATTGACAGCTTTTAGTTGATCATTAGTTAGTTTAAACTTAAGTTGATTAGCCATTCTAAAAACATCGTCAACAGCGAATTTTTTTTGATAACGTAAATCATGTTCAACTTTTTCCATTCTTCTATATGCGATAACCATTTGAAAACGTAAGAACTCTTCATACTTAAGATATCGTGTTGCCGCAATGATATCGGCCTGTGATTTTGGTTTATGAATTTTTCTTAACGCTTCCGCTTTATTTATTAGACGATATTTATTTTTAATACTAATTGGAATCAACTCTTTAGTGATGTAATGATCAAGTGCTTTTTCAATCATTTTAACAAAAGCTTTATTAGTTATCTTAGCTTTAAGATTGTATATTGGTTGAATATCAAGTTGTTCTATTAATGGTCTTAAATTATATGTTGTAGCAGTTATTTTTTGATTACCTTCATACTTACCAATAATTGTAATATTATCATTAAGTTTGATATTACTTAACCATGGTCGATTAAATATAGTTATATGAAATAGATCATCTTCATTACTGATATCAAACTTTGTTATTGTTAGTTTTTTTACTCTTGTTGTCTTGATGTTTGAAATTAATTTTCCTTCAATAGCTATCTTCTCATTTATCTTCCACTGTTTGTATGGAATGAGATTGATCTTTTCATAACGAAAAGGATAATGCGAGATTAAATCATCAATACTCGTAAAATCCATCTTACGCCATATTTCTTTTTCGTTTTTAGTGAAAATATCCTTTTCCATATCCTATATACTGAAAAAGGGCTTAGCCCTTATTCAATTCCGAAGATAAAACTATAAACTGGTTGTTGACCTTGATATAGGTCAGCTTCAATGTTGTAATTTTCAATGATAAAGTCTCTTACAGCTTCTGCTTCATGTTCATCAACATTATCACCTACGATAATGGTGGCGATCTCTGCATCTTCAAATACGATTTGCTTGATTAGTTCTTTTGTTGCTGTTAAGCGATCACTGTTAGTAACAACGATATCTTTATCTTTAATGCCAATAAAATCATCTTTCTTGATTTTAATGCCGTCAAATTTTGTGTCTTTAATCGCATAAGTGATCTGACCTGTAACAACTCTCTGCATTGCACTTTCCATCTCTGCGATATTTTCATCAAGTTCAACTTCAGGATTAAACATCATACAAGCGGATAGTCCTTGAGGAATAGTAGCTGTAGGTAAAACGGTTATGCTTAACTCTTTAAAGATATTCACAACCTGTTGTGCTGCTAAAATGATATTTGAGTTATTTGGAAGTATTATTATATGGTCAGCATTTAGCTTTTTAATTGCCTCTACGAAGTCTTCGGTTGAAGGATTCATAGTCTGGCCACCATTAATAAGAACATCTACACGTAAATCTTTAAATAAACTTATTAAACCATCCCCTGCCGCTACACTTATTAAGCCATATTTTTGATGAGGTTTAGTCATTTCTGTTATATGTTCGTGTTGCTCTTGCATATTCTCAATCTTAAGTTTAACAAAATCACCATATCTTTGTGCCATATTCAAGGCGTCTCCTGGCATCATTGTATGAACATGTACCTTTACAAGATCCTCGTCTTGAACAACAACTAAAGAATCACCAATGCGTGCAAGATTATGTTTAAGTTTTTCTTCTTCAAATATATGCTTGCCACTTTCAGATAAACGCAAGATAAATTCGGTACAGTAACCAAACTCATCATTTTCAAATTGAGATTGAACAGCCTCAACATTACTAGTTTGATCGGACAATTCTATCTTCTCATTATTAGTAGCCGCAACAAAACCATGTAAGATCATTAGTAGTCCATAGCCACCACTATCAATAACACCAACTTCTTTTAAAATTGGTAATAATTCAGGGGTATTTTGTAGTGATTTATTAGCCTCGTCATGTAAGATCGCAATATAAGTCTTGATCGAACAATCAGGATTTTTTTCAACATAAGCTAACGCGTGTTCAGAAGCTTCACGAATAACAGTTAAAATAGTTCCTTCTACAGGTTTCATAACAGCTTTATAAGCAACTTGGGCACCCTTTACAAAAGCTTTGGCCAAAGTGATATTATCAACTTCTTTATGTCCCTCAACACCAATACTAAAACCACGAAATATTTGCGATAAAATAACGCCAGAATTACCACGAGCACCCATAAGTAACCCTTTGCTCAATACTTTAGCTATAGCAGATACATCATCAGATATAACAGTATGACATTCCTTTACACCACTACTAAAAGTTAAATGCATATTGGTGCCGGTATCACCATCTGGTACTGGAAAAACGTTGAGTGCATCAACATCAAAACGATAATTGGCAAGATTGTTTGTGCCATTTTCTAACATGAGACGAAAAAGTTTACTATTTAATGTATCCATAGTTATTACTCGTTAACCTTAATGCCCTGAACATAGATATTAACTGCGTTAAAGGTTAAATCCAATGATTTTTCAAGTTCATATTTTACTTTCTTCTGTACTTCTGTTACTACCTCAGATATCTTTACTCCAAAACTAATCACGATAAAAAGATCAAGTTCATATTTGGCATCAACTTTGCGAACTATGATACCCTTACTATAATTTTCTTTCTTCAATAGTTCAGCTAAACCATCTTTTAAAACTTTTTGACTGGCCATGCCAACAACACCATAACATTCAGCAACCACACCACCGGCCAAAGTAGCGATCGCTTCTTCTGATATATTAATATTACCAAGGTTAGTATTTCTTTCGATAGGCATAAACTTCCTCCTCACTCACGGTATTATAAACAAATAATATCATTTTGTAAAATATTTGTCTTCTCTTAACCCTATTCATTAACTGGGCATTCACTACTATACGCAGTTTTACTATTTTCATCAATATAAATACATGAATTTGTGACTTTTAAAACTTTAACGATCGCAAAATAGTTATTAACACTAGATATTGCTGAAAGAGAAGTATAAACTTTATTACCATCAATCATGATAATTTTCAACATATTTTCATCAAAACTTGTCGTATAATGATGAATTTCAGTAATATTAGCTCTAGTCTCATCATTTATAGTGTTTAATGCATCAACATATGACATGATATCTTCATTAGTAAAACCTACTAAAAGTGGTAATTCTTGTATCAACCACTGTTTTGACTCAGTCATTTCCAACAATTCACCATTTTCAGTTATGAAATATGCTTTATCAGTATAAAGATATGCTAAAAGTCGTTTTTCTTTTATATTAATCTGTAGATTACGATCATTAGCTTTTAATATTTCAGCATCATTTATCATTGGATCACTAGTTAGTTTTGTCTTTATAAGTCCAGGATATGTGATCAACCAATAATCATTTGTTTTAATATTGGCAATTTTCATGATATCTGTCTTATCATGATAATAATTACCTGTGATGCTTATATAATTGATTCTTGCAATATTTGATGTTAAATATAGATAACTTGAAATAACAAGTATCATAAAAATGATAATGGAGATGAAACGACGTTTATTACGCTTTTTAATCTTTGCTTGTTTTATCGCATGCTGTTTTGCTAAAACAAGAGCAACACCATCTTTCTTATCATTTAAGTTCAAGATGATTAACCACCTTTTCAGTCAAGATTATCATATCTTCAGCTGCGTAAACATAGCTTAATGACTTAGCATTCTCTGACATTGCTTTTCTTAGATCTTTGTCTTCAATGATCTTATCGATCATTTCAACTAAATTTTCTTCATTTAGTTCGTTTTCTCTGATCATATAAGCGGCTCTTTTAATCATTAAAGCTTGGGCATTAACTTCTTGATGGTTGTTAGGAACAAAAGGACTTGGAATTATGATACTTGGTACACCAAATGCACATAACTCAGTCGCTGTTGTTGCACCACCACGCGCTATCATTAATGAAACATGATTTAATAGCGCAGTTTGCTTAACAAATGGCAATATTCTAATATTATCTATGCCTTTGGCTTGATTAATGAAAGATTCATAGTGATTTTTACCAGTCACATAAATAATCTGATAAGGTTTATCATTAAGTTTTCGTAGAATTTTGATCATGGTATCATTAATTGTTTTTGAACCCTGTGACCCCATAACCATTAAGATGATTGGTGTTTTTTTGTTTAAATGATATTCTTTCAAGATTTGCTTTGGTTGCTCTTTTTTAACTTGATATACTTGGGGATTACCTAGTAAAAATACTGGTTTTTTACGAAACTGTTGATAAGCTTCATCATAACAAACAACAACCGCTTGCGCGTGTTTTTCAAGAAAAAGATTTGCTCTACCGGCATATGCATTTTGCTCATGTAATAAAGCAGGAATCTTTAGTTTATGAGCGGCAATAACAACTGGAGCACTCACATAACCACCAAACCCCCAAACAGCATCAGGTTTAAATTCCTTAAGGATAATAGTAGCGTCATTGACAGCTTTGTATAAGCGATATACTGTTAGAACTCTTGATAATGCACCACCACTCAAACCACTGACTTTTATCGTCTTAAAATCATAACCTGCATTTGGTATTACATCAGCTTCCATATGATTGGCGGTACCAATAAATAGTATCTTTGTATTTATGTCTTTATCAATAAATGCTTCGGCTAAAGAAAGTGCTGGATATATATGGCCACCGGTTCCTCCGGCTGCGATTGCGATTTTCATTAATTACCTCATTCTTTTTATAATATCTAGATTAAGTATAAATTGTCATATATCATTTTTCAACCTATTAAAAAGTCCTTAGAGGACTTTTTCAAACAAATCAGTGTTATGATTCAACTTTAAATGCTCATAAGCTTTTGTTGTCACGATGCGTCCTCGTGGCGTACGATTGATAAATCCTATCTGTAGCAAATATGGCTCATAGACATCTTCAAGTGTCATTGGTTCTTCTGAAATACTACTAGCGATAGCTTCTAAGCCAACTGGACCACCTTTAAAACGTTCAATAATACCAGTTAGGTATCTAATATCAACTTCATCAAGACCTAGATGATCAACCTTAAGTCTATCCAATGCATCAACAGCAACTTGTAAACTGATAATACCATCATTTAATACTTGTGCGAAGTCTCTTACCCTTCTAAATAAGCGATTTGCGATTCTTGGAGTACCGCGACTTCTTTTTGCGATCTCAGTAATCGCATCGTCTTCAATCTTAGTTTCAAGAACAAAAGATGTTCGTTTAACAATTTGTCGTAAATCATCAAGTGAATAATAATTAAGTTTACCTATGATACCAAAACGGTCCCTTAGTGGTGCAGTTAGATCACCTGCTCTGGTAGTTGCTCCAACAAGGGTAAAAGGTGGTAATTCTAAGCGGATTGAACGCACAGAAGCATCTTTACCCACAACAATATCGATTGCGTAATCTTCCATTGCCGGATATAGAACTTCTTCAACAGCTTTAGGTAATCGATGAATCTCATCAATAAATAAAATATCACCTGCTTGAAGAGTAGAAAGAATGGCTGCTAAATCACCACTTCTTTCAATACTAGGGCCAGTGGTAATCCTTATATTTCCGTGTAATTCATTAGCGATAATATAAGCTAAAGTCGTTTTACCTAAACCTGGTGAACCATATAATAATACATGATCAAGCGCTTCATTACGAGCTAATGCAGCCTTGATAAAGACATTAAGATTTCCTTTCAAATCATCCTGGCCAATATACTCAGCTAATGATTGCGGTCTTAATGTAAGTTCATCTTCATCAAATTTATTTAAAGTCATAAAGGATTCGTTCATCTAAATACCCTTTCTGGCAATTAATAATTGTAATGCAAGTTTAATATATTCTTCTGTATTAAGTCCCTGCTGTTTCATCAGTTGTTTTGGCAGAAACTGTAACTCATTTGCTTTATACCCTAAAGAACGAAGAGCCATCATAGCATCATTGATATCGTCAGGGATGTGTTCAACATCTTTTTGGGGATCTACTAGTTTTCCTTTTAAATCTAATATAATTTGTGATGCTGTTTTAGCACCAATTCCCGGTAGTCTTTTTAAAGCTGTAGTATCATTATTCTCAATATTCTTAATAAGTTCATTGGTAGTAATACCACTTAGAATACCTAAAGCTGTTTTTGGTCCAAGCCCTTTGACAGCGATAAGCTTAACAAATAAGTCATATTCATCAGAACTGACAAAACCAAACAAGCTTATTTCATCTTCTCTAACATGTTGATAAGTAAAGATACTTATTTCTTTGTTTAATGCAAGAATTTCAGGATGCGCAAAAAATATCCGATATCCTATGCCGTTATTTTCGATTATTACATAATCTAAACCGTAAGAATGAATCTTACCACTAACAAAAGCTATCATTTTATCACCTATTATATTATAACCGAATAAAACTCAATATGTTTATCTATTCAACAAATTCAAACGCAAAATCCAAGATATATACTTTATCGCCATCTTCAGCACCAGCTTCTCGTAATGCTTGATCTACCCCTAACTTACGGAAATTATTGCCTAAACGGAAAATATCAGCTTCAGTGTCAGTCTTAGCTCTCAACATCATTTTTTCTACTTTTGATCCACTCACGCGCCATTGTGAATTACCAAGATTTCTAACTATTATCTCTTCATCCTCATTATTATAGCCATAAACAACGCTTTCATCCTGATCACTTTCATCAGTTAATGGGAAGAATGGTGTTTTTTCGATTAAATCCATAACATGATACAAAATTGGGTCAGTTCCTTCATCAATCAATGTTATCGCTGGAAATA
This sequence comes from Erysipelotrichaceae bacterium, assembly GCA_034932685.1. Lineage (GTDB taxonomy): Bacteria > Bacillota_I > Bacilli_A > Erysipelotrichales > Erysipelotrichaceae > JAQUCI01. The sequence goes on along the minus strand of JAYFOM010000024.1, from coordinate 76,802 downwards.
CTAAAACCTCTGGATATTTTTGTTTAAAGCGTTTTAAATTATTCTCAGCATTATCTAGATCCATTTTATTAGCGATCACTACTTGTGGTCTTTCAGATAAACGATATTGGTAAGCTTTGAGCTCTTCATTGATTATACGATAATCATCAAGTGGATCACGATGATCCTCAGCACCCATATCTAATATATGAATAATAACGCGACATCTTTCAATATGTTTAAGAAATTGATGCCCAAGACCTTTTCCTAAATGAGCACCTTGAATTAAACCTGGTAAATCAGCTAAAACAAAAGAACGACCATCTTTTACTTTAACAACACCTAATTTAGGCACTATTGTAGTAAATGGATAAGCAGCGATTTCAGGTTTTGCCGCACTTACTACTGATAAAAATGTCGATTTACCAACGGAAGGAAAACCAACAAGACCAGCATCAGCTAGTAATTTTAGTTCAACAATGACTTCTTTCTCTTCACCAAAAAGGCCGCTCTCGCAAAAATCAGGAGCACTATTACGACTACTCATGAAATGAAAGTTGCCTCTGCCACCCTTTCCCCCTTTAGCGATCACCATCGCTTGATCAGGATTAGTTAGATCAGCTATGACCGTATCGGTTGTCAAATCTTTAACTAAAGTTCCAAGCGGTACTTTGATAATGGTATCATTACCATTTGCACCATGCATCTTTTTTGGTTTACCACGCTCACCATCATCAGCGATAATCTTTTTATTATATCTTAAATCAAGTAAAGTTGACTTATTGGTGTCAACAACAAAAATGACATTTCCACCATCACCACCATCGCCACCTGCAGGACCACCTAAAGGTACATATTTCTCACGACGATAAGCAACGATTCCATCGCCACCCCTACCAGCTTTAACTACTATTTTTACTTTATCAATAAACATATTTACCTCTTCTAATTAAAAATCTCCGTTAAACGGAGATATTATGCTTGAGGATATACGGATACTTGTTTTTTATCTTTACCTACGCGCTCGTATTTAACGATACCGCTAACTTTCGCAAACAAGGTATCATCACCACCAATACCGACATTGACGCCGGGATAAATGCGTGTACCTCTTTGACGATAAAGAATATTACCTGCGACCGCAAATTGTCCGTCAGCTTTTTTAGCACCTAAACGTTTTGAATGAGAGTCTCTACCGTTTCTAGTTGAGCCTACTCCTTTTTTCGATGCGAATAATTGAATATCAAGGACAAACTTCATCTTTTACACCTCCGTTTGTATAATTTTTAGATAATTTGGATGACTTGCTTGTAGAGTTTTAATTTGAATGATCAAAGCTTGAATGATCATTTGTGAGTCATGTTCATTTTTCTTGACGATTATCATTACCTGATCATCAGTCAATATAAGTTCACAATCATCTTTAGTTAATTCATCAAGAGCGTTAAGCGTACCAACAGCAATTGAACTAACAGCTGCGCATACTAAGTCTTTACCTTTTTCATCATATCCAGCATGACCGGATATAACAATTCTTGTAATTACTTCATTTGAGCTTTCGATCTTAACTTTTACCATAATTACACATCAATAGATTCAATGATCAATTTGGTGTATGGTTGACGATGTCCCTGTTTGCGTCTGGTAGAACCTTTTTTAGACTTGTATTTGAAGATTGTGATCTTCTTCTCTTTGCCTTGTTTTTCTACTTTAGCGGTAACAGTTGCGCCTTCAACATAGGGTGATCCGATTTTAGCGGTACGATCGCCTACCATTAATACATGGTTGAATACGATCACATCATCAGCATCAACAGGTAATTTCTCAACAAAGATCGCTTGACCCTTCTCTACCTTTATCTGTTTTCCCCCAGATTCAATAATTGCGTACATATTGCACCTCCTTTTAATTAACTAGACTCGCCTAACATGGTGGCAATTGCACTTAGACCATAAAAGAGCGGTTGCGCTTATCAGTGCAACGAAGTTATATTAACATACATAAAGCACTTCGTCAATGATTATAAAATGCTAAAGACTTATACTACTTAACTAGTATATTAACCTTTCAATCCACCTCTTGCAACTCCATTTACAATGTATTTATGCGCTATCAAAAATAGTATGATAACAGGTATTATGATCATGGTACTTGCGGCCATTAAGAGCTCAAAATGCGTTCCAGCTTCCGTCACAAACGCATATAAACCTAGTGGTAACGTTCTATTAGCTCTTGAATTTATGATCAAAAGTGGCCACATAAATGAATTCCAAGACACAATTGTATTTAGTAGTATTATCGTGACAATTGAAGGCTTAGCAATAGGAACCATAACCTTCCAAAGATACTGCCAATTAGTTGCACCATCGATTTGAGCAGAGTAATATAGTGAATCAGGTATTGATAAAAAGAAATTACGTAAAATGAAAGTATAAAAAATGCTTGATGTAAACGGTATGATCAAAGCGATCAACTTATCAGCCATACCCCAATTAGCGATGGTTTGAAAATTAGTTATGATCAACATTTCAAATGGAACCATCATTAAAGCTAACATTAAGGTAAAGACGGTATCTCGACCACGCCACTTTAAACGCGAAAATGCAAAAGCAGCCAATATAGTGGTTAAGGAAGTAGTAGTGACATTTATGATCGTAACAATCAAAGAATTAACAAAGTATTTACCAAATGGAGCATAACCTAAAGCTTTGATAAAATTATCTAGCTTGAATGTTGATGGAATCCAAGTTGGTGGGAAACTTGCTGTTTCAGCAGCTGTTTTAAAGGCTGAACTAAACATCCAAAAAAATGGAAATATCATTATCATAGCTCCAGTAACTAACAAAATGTAAATGATCACATTATCGATATTTTTTTTCATCGTGTTTACCTTAGTAATGTTGCCATTTTCTTTGAATGTAAAGTTGTAATCTCGTTAAAACAAATATGATCAAAAACAGTATCAAAGCAGCTGCACAAGCACGTCCAAAACGCCAATTAATATAGAATTGATCATAAATATAGTAAACAACCGTATACAAGTTATAAGCAATACCCGGACTACCATTAAAAAGTGGAAAAAGTTCGGTAAAGACCTTAAAAGTGCTTATCATATTAATAATCAATACAAGGCCAATTGTGGGTGCTAATAACGGGATTGTGATACGATAAAATATATGGAAATTACTAGCCCCATCAACTTTTGCCGCTGTATAGTACATTTCATTTATATTTTGAAGCCCTGACAAAAATAGAATTATGGTAAACGGTAAGATGTTCCATATGCCAAAAATAATCAAAGCATAGATATTATTCTGTGGTTGTAATAACCAATTAATCGGACTTATATTAAACAATGATAGAAGATAGTTAATAATGCCATAATTATGATTAAACATAAACTTCCAAGCTAAACCAACAGCAGTGAAAGAAGTTACCATTGGTAGAAAATAAGCTGTTTGAAATATACTAATCATTTTAACCTTCTTATTTAATAGATTGGCGATAAGAATTGCTAATATTGTAGATATTGGAACCACACTAAATACATACAAAGATGTGTTCTTTAAACCACTAATGAAGTTTGGATCACTAATAACATACTTATAATTAGCTAAACCAAAACCATCAAATGCTCCTGTCATATATCTAAAACCTTCTTTAAATGAAGTTATAAGAACATATACTACTGGATACAAGGTAAAAATACCAATACCAACAACAAACGGTAAAAGATAAAAAAATGGTTCAATCTTCTTAAAATATCTTTTCTCTTTTATTGTTAAAGAAAGTTCTTTGATTGTCATATTAATCGTTCGCCAGTTTCTCTATCAAAGATAAAAACACCTTTATCTTTAAGTTTAAGTTCAATAGTATCACCAACTGCTATTTTATGATCAATATCAATATACGCTCTTAAAATTACAGAGCCAAATTTTAGGTAAGCCAACCGCTCTTTTCCCATAAGATATATTTCTACAATTTCTGCACTAAATGCAATATCAGCACTAGATTCTGACTTATCGATGCTTTCAGGTCTAACGGATAATATGACTTCTCGATTTTTAGGTAAAGTAATTAAATTTTTAAAATGACATACTGCTGATCGATCATCAAGTATAAATATTCCATTCTCGATCAAACCAAACATTTTATTGATAGGAGGATTACCAAGAAAATCAGCTACAAAAGTATTTTTTGGGTTCTCATACATTTCTTGTGGCTGAGCAATTTGCTGATTAATACCGTCTTTCATTAAGATTATCTGATCTGATATACTCATTGCTTCTTCTTGGTCGTGGGTAACAAAAATGGTTGTTACTTTGGTTTCTTGTTGAATTCTTCGAATTTCTTCACGCATTTCAAGTCTTAATCTGGCGTCAAGATTGCTTAAAGGTTCGTCTAGAAGTAACAATCGTGGTTTTTTAACCATCGCACGCGCAATGGCGACACGTTGTTGTTGACCACCTGAAAGTTGCGAAGGTTTACGATCTAATAATTCAGAGATATGAACAAGTTTGGCCATAGCTAATGCTTTTTCTTCTCTTTCTGCTTTAGGTAACTTTTGAATTTCAAGCGGAAAGCATATATTTTGTAATACAGTTAAATGTGGATAAAGCGCATAGTTTTGGAAAACTAAACCTATTCCTCTTTTCTCTGGTGCCATGTCTGTAACATCGACCTCATCAAAGAAAATCTTACCAGAACTAACTGGTGTAATACCTGATAAGGTATATAACAATGTACTTTTTCCACATCCTGATGGTCCTAATAACGCGATTAGTTTTCCTTCATCAATTATGGTCGAAAAATCATTAACCGCAATTGTAGAACCATATTTTTTAGTAACATTTTCAAGTCTGATTTCCATAATTTCACCTTATATTTATGTAATTATCTTAACATATTATCTTTATGATATTGCTTAAAAAAAAGATTAGTGAGGTTAAACCTCACTAATCAAACGATCATTAATCAGCTAAAGCAGCGTTGCTGTTTTCAAGAGCAACTACAATAGCAGCACCAGCTTCCATTTCACCTAAAGCAACTTTCTTTAACATAGCATCAATTTCTTTACGAACTGTAGCCGAACCAGGAAGTGAAGCTGCAGCGCGACCAAATTCTACGCCTTGTTGTGCGATTGCCATTGCTTCATTACCTGCTAAATATTCTTGGTAAGTTGCAGTTTCAGTTGTCGCAATGTATGGTGATAAAGCATTGAAAGCAGCACACCAACCAGCATGAACATCAGGTGATGTCCAATATTTTATAAACTCATACAAAGCAGCATCATGAGCTTCATCTTTACTAAAACCAATAATTCCTCTGATAAAAGCTGTTGTTACCATCTCAGTTGAATCAAGTTGTTGGGGAACAGGTGCCATCGCCCATTCGAATTTATCACCAACAGCAGCTGCAACATAGCTTGCACCAGCACAAGAACCAATATAGGCAGCAATCGTTTGTGCACCAATATCTTCAGAATAGTAGTTTCCTGTTGGAGCAATGCTGAAGTATCCTGCTTTGACACCATTTGCGAACCAATTGACAAGCTCAACAGTGCGATCTTGTTTAAAGCCAACAGTTTTTGATTCAGCATCAATATAAGTGATGTTATTTTGATTTAACCAAAGGATAAAATTATCAGTTAATGAATCCATACCAAATCCCGGGATTCCTTTTTCTTCATAAATTCTCTGGCTAATTGTGGTCAACTCATCCCATGTAACAGGAACTTCGAGTGCTAATTCATCAAAGATTGTTTTATTATAATATAGTATATTAGCAGTTAAATTAAGGGGATAAACATACATCTTAGTTTCGCCATCAAACTGAGTAGCATCATTAAATGCACCCTCAGCAACACTAGCCTTAAATGCATCAATGCCTTGATCAGCTTCTATGTATGGCAAAAAATCAACCAATAAGTCTTCTTGCGCATAAGTGGCAGCAACAGTTGAATAATGAATAATTAAACTTGGACCAACCTTACTTCTTACAGCATTGGCAACTTTTGCATCAAAATCAGCATATGGTTGTTGTTCAACGATAACATTAATGTTTTGATGACTAGCTGAGAAATCAGCAGCTATCTGTTGTAATGCTGCGTTTTGAGCATCCGTAAATGTATGCCAAATTACAATATCAACTTTCTCAACCTTTTCCGCCGGTTTACTACAACCCAAAATCGTTAATGATAGAAGCAAGACTGCAATAACCTTGAAAACTCTTCTCATCATTTTCCTCCTAGTTCATATGAACTTTATCAGTAACACCAAAAGGTGTAACTTTCATCGCGAATTCTTATTATATATTGGACCAAGATCAGCAAATTTCCTTGCGATCCATTTGCATATTCCATCAAGTCCTGGATAGATCATTCTTTCGGATATATTTATATAGTCAAGTTTGTCTCGAATTTCAAGCTTAATTTCTTTAGGTATGATGATCTTAAAACAGTGTTCTTTATATGTATTTAAAACATCATTAAGATTAGCACTAGCATCACTCATAACAGAAAATAAAGCATATTGATTAATGATACGATTATGCATTGATGATGGCTCGAAAAAAATCACAAAAGGTTTATCACTTAATTTCTTCAAATCATCAAAGTTGTGAGCAAGTCTTTCAAGCATATCTAACGAGAATAATTTTGATCTAAAATCATCTAAATTGATCATCAATGACTTAGGCAATTGTTGAATTATAGCTTCATAATCGACACACCAAATCATTCCATCTTTATCATATTTATCGATTTCTTCCGTTGCAAAATGAGCTGCTACTAAAGGCGAATAACTCCAATCAAGTAAACGTGTTGGTAATCCATGATGTTGTGCTAAAGTCAGTATCTGCCAAAAACTCTGACATTCTGCTATATCAGCGTACGCATACTTTTTAAAATTACGAAGTAACGAATCCTCAAGTTGTAAATTATGACCACAAACTCGGTTTAATTTAGGTAGTAATTCATAACATTTATCGCCAACACCGCGATAAATAAAGTTAGCACGAAATCTTTTTATATCATCTTGCCAAACATCACGAAATATTATCGATTGTAGTTCATCCCAATTATGTATCACATACTCTTTCATAACTGTTTACCACTTTAAATCCAGTATTTTTTGATAAATAATTGCCATAATCCGTTCTCCCTCACCTTTTGCAAACACTGTTGCACCAGCTTCGTAGTAACTTTCATCATAAGCAACTTCGTTTGTTAAATATAAATAATACCCATTACAATAAGATATAAAATGTAATCTTGAATTCAACTGATGATATTTTAGTGTTAACTTAGAAAAAAGTTCAACTGGTAATCCTACTAATATCTTATCATTTATTTTTAATAGTGTAACATTAAGATTCAATCCTTGTAATTGTTGTAATACTTCAACACCACTCAACGTGGTATTATAACCTTCTGCTGTTGATTCAAGTAATCTTATTTCCGTTTTTGATTTACCATCTTTAATCGCATTAGCTATGAGTTTATTTTGCTCACTAAGTTTATTTTTAATACTAGTAAGATCGGGTATTTCCTTTAGATTAACATCTATATTTAATGTATCAACAGCAAGAAAGTCTATATCTTGATAGATTAGATCAGATGTAACCTCTTTAATCTTATCAGCTATTATTTTACCTTTTCTAATAACTTCATCATGCGTGCTTTCACTACGCGTAAAACGGGTGCTAATATCACCAGCACTACCGTTAACAAACATTATCCCTTCATATTCATCAGCCAACTCTTTAATAACCCCATAAGGTAGATCAGCTGATATATATAAATTATCACCATTTAAGATTGTTGGATGACACGCCAAGCTATATAGTAATATCTTTTTGTCATTGTTTAACTCAAATACAAATATCGCAACATTATCATCACCAGTTGAATTATCGTGACGATCAGATCCAATATCATGAATTAATGTTCTCTGATAGCCAATTTTAGCTTCTGTACTTTCGCTTTTTGCTTTAAGACAACAAGTAAATGCTTGATTTAACCAGTTGCTCATGTATTCATTATCAAATGTACCAAATATGTGTTGTAAACCATCAAGCTTTACAGTACCAGTCGGTCCTGAATGAGTATGAGAACAACATATCATTAGTTGTTGAGCTTCGATTTGTAACATATTAGCTAACATAAAGACAACATCACGATCAATTCCAACTAAATCCGTTTGAATCAAGTAAATATCCTTATCATTATCAAAATATAACACTCTCACATATAATGGATCATAAACTCCAACTGTTTCTTGTTTTACACCAAATCCTGCTAATTCAACTGATTTATTGGGGGTAATATCTGCTTGTGCATAACCGACTTTCATATCTTTTGCTCCTTTTAGATAAATAAATAAACAATAATTGGAATAAAGATAGCTGGAATAAAATTAGCTACTTTAATTTTAGTTGCTTTTAACATGGTTAATGCTAACCCAATTAAAATAATCGAGCCTACAGCATTCATGTCAGCTATTACGATATCGCTGAGAAATGGAGCGATATAAGCTGCTAAAATAGTTAATGTGCCTTGATAAACTAAAACAAACACAGCCGCAAAACCTACACCAATTCCTAAAGTAGAACTATAAATAATTGCTGCCACAAAATCCAAAGCAGATTTTGCGAAAAGAATCTCATGATTGTTCAATAAACCACTTTGTAATGATCCAAGTATCGTCATCGCTCCAACACAGAATAATAAACTTGCACTAATAAATCCTTGTGCAAATGTGTCGCTACCAGCATCTTTTGAAAATCGCTGTTGAACACTATTACCAATATTTTGGATAAATCTATCTATATCAAGCATTTCACCAATTGCGCCACCAAATACCATACTTATGATAATGACCATTGTATCATTTCCCTTAATTGCACCACTTATGCCAATATAAAGCGTACATAGGGCTAGACCACTAAAAACAGTATCACTAATTTTATGACTTATGATTTTTTTAAATATCAACCCAATTGCACAACCACAAACAACAGCAACTACATTCACAAACGTTCCTAACATCACTTATCCTCCAAATGTCTATGGTATATTCTGCATTCAGTATTGCTTCTTTTAACTATTTTTAACATTACAAGTTTAGCACTGTCACTACTTTTATTATAGATTAACTCGATTACCTCTGCGCTCATTTTATTATTACGCAATAGTTCTATAATGTTGTTTAACTTACTTGCTGGGTAGATCATGAAAAACTTACCATTGTCCTTAAGATATCTTCTAACATGTTCTATCAATATTTCCAGTGTTAATTGATTAGTAAATCTTGCAGTGTTTTGGTTATCACTTGCACTGATCAAAGCACAACTTAGTTTATCATATGGTGGATTAGATACGATCACATCAAATTGGGGTAACTTTACATCATTTATATCAGCGTTGATGATCTCATAATTTTCAATATTATTCAATTTCATATTACTATCACATAGTTCACAAGCATCTTTTAGAACATCTATCCCTACGATCTTTTTTGGTATAAATCGTGAACAATATAGCATCAAAACGCCATTATTACATCCTATATCTAAAACAGTCATATTGGTTTTGATTTTGATAAAATTGCCAAGTAGTGTTGTATCAGTAGTCATTTTAAACATATCGTTTCTTTGATATAGTATGCAATTTGTGTTTGGAAGATAATCTACTTTTCTATTTATCATAAATTCACCTATTTAAGTATAGCACAGCCAAATATCGTTGTTAATTAAGTTAGGGTAAGTTATGATTATAATTAGTAAATAGGAGGTTTTATGAGGAAGATTATAATCGATACTGATCCTGGCATTGATGATGCTTATGCCATACTTGCTGCCTTGCTTAATCCTGAACTTGAGATTCTTGGGATAACATGTGTAAGTGGTAACAAGACAATCGATGCTGTTGTCGCCAATGCACTAAGATTAAAAAAATTTACGCAAAGTAATGTCAAAGTATATAAAGGCGCATTAACCAATTTAAGAAATCTAGCGAATAACACCATTGAACCAATGCAAGCTAGTAAGGTTCATGGTGGTGATGGGCTTGGTAATGTCGATTTACCATATGATATAAGTGATCTTGAATCTGAAAGTGCTGTTGATTTTATCTTAAATACGATCGCAAAATACCCAAATGAGGTTGAAATATTAGCGCTTGGTCCATTAACAAACATTGCTTTATGTGTACAAAAAGATTTAGCTATCACAAGTAAACTAAAAGCCATTTATACAATGGGTGGTGGTATTGATCGCGGTAACATAACACCTTATGCGGAATACAACTATTACTTTGATGAATTAGCAACAGCAACAGTTTTTAAAAACTTGCAAGAAAATGTAGTGATTCACATGATTGGATTAAATGCGACTCATAGTACTAGAGTTGATCATAATGATTTAGCATTTATGCTTTATGAAGGAAACGATCTTGGTAAACTCATATTTGATATGACCCAAGTTTACGCTACAATGTACTATAAAAATAATGGCTATTTAGGGGCTGTCATTCATGACATTGTTGCCTACTTATATATGATAGACCCATCTATTGCTACAAATGTAATCGATGATGTATACATTGAGGTAATGTGTGATCTAACTCATAAAGGTCAAACAAAAATAATCTCTAATAAAAAAGCCAAAGTACAAGTTGTTATGAGCTGTGATCGTAAAGACGTTGCAATTGCAACAATTAAAGCTCTATTACCAACTAAAATTGATCGTTACCTTGAAGCAATCACTAAATAATAAACCAGAAAGTGGTACCTTTCTTAACGATACTCTCAACACCATATTCACAATGGTGTAAATCTAGATAAGCTTTTGATATAGCAAGACCTAATCCTGATCCTTCTTGATTTCGTTGATAATTTTTATCTATTTTATAATAGCGATCCCAGATAAACGGAATGTCTTCATCGGCAATACCACAACCATTATCCGTAACCGATACCCTAAAGCGATCATTGATCGCTTTAATTTCAAGTATGATAACTTTATCATCACCGGTATGTTTGATTGCATTATTCAAAAAATTGTAGATAACCTGACCGATCAAAGTCTCATCAGCTATTACGTTTGCCACATCAGGATGAATAAGTTTGATCTTTGCTTGTTGTTTATTACTTAAACCAGTTAATACTTTTACTATCTCATGACATTTTTTGACTAAATCAAATGATCTCTCATTAATAACAATGTTTCCAGATTGCACTTTAGTCAAAACAAGCATATCATCAACTAATTTATTCATATGATTAGCTTCATTGATAATAACATTGACATGATCTTTACGTTTTTTAGGATTATCGCCTGAAATATCATTGATCATTTCAGCGTAAGCTTTGATCATTGTCAACGGTGTTTTGATATCATGAGATACATTTGCGATTAAATCGCGTCGTAACTCTTCAGTTTTAGATAATTCATCAGTCGCATAATTCAGTGTTTTAGCAAGTTCATTTATTTCAGTATAAGTTTCTCCATCAAAACGAACATCATAATTTCCTTCTGCTAATAAAATAGCACTATCAGTCATCTTCATTAAGGGATCAGCATAAGCCTTCGCTAATAGAAAGGCAATGAATCCTGAAGCGAATAAAACACATACTGATATAATAAAAAATTGATTCTGCATGATAAACACTGTTGAGTCAACCGGTTCAACAATGGCATTTAATAATAAATAGTATGTACCAAGATGAGCATCGATTTTCTTACCATAAACAAGCATTTCATCTTGAAAACGTTCACTAGTGATATATTCATAGACTTCATCTTTTTCACTATTATTAATTAACTCAATGTAGTGATCTGTGTTCAAACGCTCTTCAAAACCCACATTACTCAGATAGCAACCAACACCAAGAGCATTTATATTCAATAATTCAAAGTCGTTGTAACTATAAATCGCAAGACATACGTTGTTATCATAAGTAATATCAATAATATCCGCAATAACGTCATTGTCATTAAGTGCTTGTTCAATCTTTATAGCTATATTTTGTACACCATTTACTTTGACACTACGATAATAAGGCTTTAATGATGATACTTGAAGAAACCACAATAAAAAGAGAATTCCTCCCGCAAAACAGACAAAAAGAATCCATGTCTTAAATCGAATTCCTTTAAAATCAAAATTGTCGAAAAGATTTCTCATGTCTAAAATTCCTTAATCTATGTTTATATTATATAACATAAATTAAGTATTTGAAGTATTATCAGTTTACGCTTCAAACTTATATCCCATACCTCTAACAGTAACAATGAACTTGCGATATTTACCAAGATTTTTTCTTAACATCTTAATATGTGTATCAACTGTTCGATCATCACCAAAATAATCATAGTTCCATACTTCTTCTAGTAATCTATCTCTTGATATCGCCATGTTCTTATTCTTAATCAAATATGTTAATAATTCAAATTCTTTAGGTGTTATATGTATTTTTTCTTGATCAACAAAAACGTTGACACCTTCCGTATCAACAACTAAACCTTCGAACTGATATTTACTGCTGGCTTTACCAGCGAATCTTTCACAGACAGCTTTTACTCTTGCCATCAGTTCTTTAGGTGAAAATGGTTTAGTCACATAGTCGTCAATTCCAAGTTCAAAACCTTTTAGCTTATCATACTCTTCTTGACGTGCAGATAACATTATAATAGGTATCTTCTTAATTGCTTTTATATGTTTGCACGCCATAAATCCATCAAGATTTGGCATCATGATATCAAGTATAACAACATCAAAGTCTTCATTTTTAACATACTCGATAGCTTCAAGACCATCACTTGCTTCGACAACAGAATGACCATAAAGCACAGCGTATTCTTTGATAACTTCTCTAATACGAATTTCATCATCTACAAGCAAAATTTTACTCATGTTACCACCCTATCGTCATCATAATAGATTATTGTGATATTTGTGTGAATAAGCTACAGCTCAATATCACTGATCATATCAACCACAAATGATTGCGGTTTATCCATTTTACCTTCAATTAGAACTATCTTATTTTTGACTAGCAAATTGCTAAATTTACGATATTGATTCGGTAATACCACAAGATCAAGCATACCGCTTTCATCATCAGCGCTTACAAATGCCATTTCACCTGTCTTAGCTTGATAATGTTTAACCTTTACAATATTTACAAGAAGTGAAACACGTTCATTTGTTATTTTTAGATCATTGATGTTTCTTCCTTGATAATTGATGTTACGCTTTACGGTTATCATTGGATGTTCTGATATATAAAGACCCATCGTTTCTTTTTCATATTGTAATTTTTCCATCATTGTATCAGCAATATCAAGTATGATTGGTTTTGCTATTAACCCAAAATCAATATAGTTCTGATCCGGATTATCAATTTTCACAAGATTTGCGTAATTGATCGCATTATCAAGTGATTTAAGCATACTATTTCGACTGATATCGAATTCATCTAATGCTCCAGCTTTAATTAAGGACTCAATAATCGATTTACTTATTTTGCGCATGTTAATACGTGCCACAAATTCGTGATAGTCACTAAATAAACCTCTTTCACGCTCACTTAATATCTCCTTAACAGCACTTAAACCAACTCCTTTTATACATACAAATGGTAAACGGATAGCTCCATCTTCAAATGTATAATTCTCATTACTATGATTGATCGATATTGGTTTGATAAAGACATTACACTTACGACATTCATTTAGGTATTCAGCTGTTTTAACTTCGCTTCCAATCACACTGTCTAATAAACACGACATAAAGTACTCCGGGTAGTTTGCCTTTAAATATGCCATTTGATAAGCAATAAGCGCATAAGCTACACTGTGAGATTTGTTAAAGCCATAATTAGCGAATTTCAAGATGAGATCATACAATTCTTTACCAACATTTTGTGAGTGGCCTTTATTAATACAACCTAAAATAAACTCTTCCTTTAAACGCGTAAGTTGTTCAACACTTTTCTTACTCATAGCTTTTCTTAAAATATCTGCTTTACTCAAACTAAAACCAGCTACTACTTGTGCTATTTGCATGATTTGCTCTTGATATATTATTACACCATACGTTTCGTTTAAAATAGGGATCAAATCTTTATGTAAATATGATACAACGCTAGGATCTTGTCTGTTTTTAAGATACAAGGGTATATTTTCCATGGGTCCAGGACGAAACAAGGCAATACATGTTGAGATATCTGTAAACTGATTTGGTCGCATCTTAACAATTAGATTTTTCATTCCTTCTGATTCAAGTTGAAAAATACCCACAGTATCGCCTTTACTAATCATTTCGTATGTTTTCTGATCATCAAGTGGGATCTTAAAGATATCAGGTTTTGGTTTAATATAAGATAATGTTTTATCGATAATTGTAAGGTTACGTAAACCTAAGAAATCCATTTTGATCAAACCAAGTTCTTCTAAATATTCCATTGTAACTTGAGTTGATAACATGTCAGGTTCGACACTGATCAATGCAACAACATCAGTAAGTTTTTCCTTACTCATAACAACACCAGCAGCGTGAGTTGATATATGACGTGGTAATCCTTCAATCATTATGGCCATTTTATATACTTGTATAAATCGTTCATCACTATCGACAATTTGTTTGAACTTCTTACTATTATTATATGCAGTATCTAAGCTGATATTTAAACCATTAGGGATACTTTTAGCTAGTAAATCAAGTTCTCTTGTATTTAAATTCATTACACGGCCGCAGTCTCTAATGGCTTGTTTAGCACCAAAAGTACCAAAAGTAGCAATGTGAGCCACATGGTCTTTACCATATAGTTTTGCTACATATTTTATGACTTCATCACGTCGATTATCAGGAAAATCAATATCAATATCAGGTAATGAAATACGCTCAGGATTTAAAAAACGTTCAAATAGTAAGCCATAAAAGATAGGATCAACATGTGTTATTCCAAGTGACCATGAAACAACAGAACCAGCGGCACTCCCTCTTCCTGGTCCAACATAGATACCATTATTACGTGCATAGCGGATGAAGTCCCAAACAATCAAGAAATAGTCCTCATAGTTCATTTTGAAAATAACACTAAGTTCAAAGTTTAATCTCTTTTGATAAGATATTGGGATTTTTTTATTCTCAAAACGTTTCTTAAGACCTACTTTACAAAGTTCAAAAAGATAGTCTTTACTTGAAGCAGAGACGTTCTTCTTATAAATTGGTAATGATGATTTATGATCAAAGATATTAATGTTACAAAGTTCAGCAATATTATCACTTTCATCAATATCATCTTGTTGATATAAAGGCATTAAGCTCTCAGTGTCTAAAAACTGATAATTGCGTTCATTTAATAATGCTTGATCATCAATATTGGTGCTCTTTTTTATAGCTCTCAATGTTTTAAGTACCATAAAATCTTCTGGTTTTTGATAATAAATCTTATTAAGCATCACGGTTTTAATATTTAAGCTGTGACATATTGTTTTTAAAAAAGTGTTTTTACTTCGCCATAGTGAGTTTAAAGCTGATGATAAACCAATATAGAAGTCACTATGATGTTCACGAAAGAAATTTAGTGTCGTAATAAGCTTGCTCTGATCTTCTTTTATAAGTTCTGGCTCAAGCATACCACCTTCACTTGGTAAAATCATAACGCAATCATTACTAAAATGTAAAAGTTGTTCAACAGTCAAGTAAGTAGCTTCACAGTTCAAAAAAGACGAACAACTCAATAGATTTCGATAGCCTTGATTATTTTTTGCCAATAGATATACCGATGACTCATAATCTTCATGTCTAATATCAACTTCAAGTCCAATGATTGGTTTTATACCGTTTTTAATACATTCTTTATAAAAACTTACACTAGCATACATAACACGATGATCACATAATGCTGCACATTTAAAACCATTATCTTTCAATAATGATACGATATCTTTTATGGTTAATGTCGACTCAAGTAATGAATAACTACTTCTAAGCGCTAAATGGGTTGCCATAGATACCTCTTAATTTATTTTATCATACTACTGTGTCATATTATATCGTTTAAAACGTTTAACACTCATTTACTAGTTATGTTTTATAACTCAATATGGTAGCTTTGCATTTAAAAAACAGTCAGATTACTGACTGCTTATTCTTGTTTTTAAAATTTCAAGCAAACGCTTTGTATCATCAAATGTTAAGCCCTTGATTCCAGCTGCTTGTTGATGACCACCACCATTAAAGCGATTAGCAATGTCGTCGATACGAAGGCTACGAGCTCTAATACTAACATTATAATAATCAGCTTGTATTTCATCTTCAATAAATAAAACCCATATTTTAACAACATCAAGCTTGTTAAATTCATTGATGAAATCCTTTGCGTCCTCTTGATCTAAACTATGAGCACTAATATCTTTTTGTTTAAGATATACAAATGCTAGTTTATCATCACAAGTAAATACACTATTTTGTCTTAATATTGTTGATAATTGAAAATAGTTCTTATTTACTTTGAACATTTCAAAACTAATATTTGCGACATCAATACCACAAGCAGTAAGTCTTGCGCCAGCATTAAGTGTTGATGCACTTGTGTTTGTTGTTGAGAAACGTAGTGTGTCTGTTATCAAGCCTTTATATAGATATTCAGCGATTCTAATATCACAACTTGTGATTGCTTGATGTGCCTCAATTAACTCAAGCACAATTTCACAAGTACTGGACTTATTTACATCAACATATTCAATATCACCATAGGATTCAATCAAGACATGATGATCGATCTTTATTATTTTTTGTGCTGTTTGGTATCTTTTATCATCAATGCGAGCAGTATTGGCTGTATCAAGTACGATAGCTAATGAAGATGCAATAATGTCATCCTTTACATCATCCATTAACATAAATTGAATAGCGTTATCTTTACCATTGGCACCAAGACAATAAACTTCTTTATTATCAAATGATGTTTTAAGCCATAACGCTAAAGCACATTGACTACCAAAAGCATCACCATCTGCTCTTTCATGACGAAAGATAGTGATAATATCATGTTCATTTATCGTTGCAAGTATTTCTTTAATCATTCGCTAAACCTAATAAATGATAGGTATCGCGTGCAATAACTAACTCTTCATTAGTTGGGATAATCCAAGCTTGAACTTTTGAATCTTCGGTACTTATCATGATTTCTTTAGATCGTACTTTGGCATTTAGTTCTTCATCTATCGTCAAACTCATGCCTTTTGCAATACCTGTACAAACCATTTGCCTAATCTTCGCGTCGTTTTCACCAAGTCCTGCTGTAAATATAATAGCGTCACAACCACCCATCTGCATAAAATATCCACCAACAACATTTACAATACGATTAACGTAAATATTTTGTGTAAGTATTGCTCTTTGATTACCATTTGCTGCAGCGATCTCTACATCTCTTGCATCGCTTGATACACCACTAATTCCAAGCATTCCTGATTTCTTGTTAAGGGTTGTATCCATCTCAGCAGTACTCATTCCCGTTTTGTTCATCATGTATAAAACAATAGCTGGATCAATATCACCACATCTTGTACCCATCATAATTCCAGCCAATGGCGTAAAACCCATTGAGGTATTAACACATTTACCACCTTCAACAGCTGTTATTGAAGCACCATTACCAAGATGACAGGTAATGATCTTAAGATCTTTGATATCCTTCTGCATCAATTCAGCACATCTTTGAGCTACATATTGATGGCTTGTACCATGAGCACCATAACGTCTAACACGATAATCAGTTTGCCATTCATAAGGTAATGCATATGTATATACCTCAGGTGCCATAGTTTGATGGAAAGCCGTATCAAATACAAAAACATGTTCAATGTTTGGTAATGCTTCTTTAAAAGCAAAATAACCGGTTAAATGTGCATGATTATGAAGTGGAGCTAGTTCGGCTAATTCATCAACTTTTTTAACAGTATCTTCATCAACTACTACACTTGATGAAAAATAAGCACCACCTTGAACAATACGATGCCCAGCACCAACAATTTCATTTAAGTCAGCAACTATCTTATGTTCAACCAATGCTTCAAGTAATAGTTCAACTGCAACTTTATGATTCTTGATTGGTAGTTCCTTTGTTATCTTTTGATCATTTACTTTTATCGTAAACACTCCCATATCTAGTCCTACACGTTCAGCGATACCTGATGTCAATACTTCTTCTTTTGGCATATCGAATAATTGAAATTTCAATGATGAACTGCCTGCGTTTACTGATATAACTTTTTTCATGTTTCCCCCTATTCGATCGCTATTAAGCGTTTGACGATCGTTTCTGTTTTATTTGCGTCACTCTCAAGTAATTTCTGATAAAGCTGTTGTCTTTGTTGGTATTTCTTGATCAAATTAAGTTTATCTTCATAGTTAGATAGCAACTTAACTGTTCTTTTTATCTGATCATAAACAGCACTACGTGATATTTTAAGGTTTTCAGCGATTTCAGTCAATGATAAATCTTCACGATAGTACAAATTCATGACTAATATTTGTTTATCTGTTAAGAGCTTTTCATACCAATCTAACATTTGATTGACATGTTCATTCTTAGCTAACATTATTAATACCTTCAGCGATACTAAAAATGAAAAGATCTAAATCAAATTCTTTGAGATCATCCAGTTTTTCACCAACACCAACAAAACAAACCGGAATGTTCATTTCATTTTTGATTCCCATCACGACGCCACCCTTTGCGGTTCCATCCATTTTAGTTAAGATAATGCCATTAACGTGGGTTGTTTCAGTGAATATCTTTGCCTGACTTAAACCATTTTGCCCAGTTGAAGCATCAATTGTAAGCCAGACATAATGAGGTGCATTTTCTATCTCGCGACTAGCTACTTTTGTCATTTTTGATAATTCGTTCATTAAATTAGTTTTATTTTGTAATCGACCAGCGGTATCACAAAGCAAAACATCTATACCGTTTTCTTTGGCATAACGACAACCATCAACAATTGTTGCTGCGGGATCTTTATTCTCTTTGCCTTTAATACAAACGATATTCAGTCTTTCAGCCCATCTAGCTAATTGCTCGATTGCACCTGCGCGAAAAGTATCAGCAGCTACAACAGCAACTTTTTTATCTTTTTGTAGAAAATAATGGGCAAGTTTAGCAATACTTGTTGTTTTGCCACTACCATTAACTCCAACCATGAATATAACAGTTGGTACTTGTGATAGATCAATATCAACTTTAGCTTCACCATAAACATCTGCCATTGTTTGAAGTAATAGTTCTACAACCTCATTAAATGGTGTTTTCTTGTTTTTAATGTTCTTTTTTAAGTTAGTAACAATCTTTTCTGCTGTTTTAATCCCAATATCGCTTTGAATCAATACTATCATTAACGCTTCAAAAAAAGTATTGTTGGCTTCTGTATAACCTTGTGATAGAAATTTTATTTTCTCATTAAATGAACGCGATGTTTCTTTAAATCCAGTCAAGTAATAACTTTTGTCTTTATTGGTAAAGAAACGTTCTTTGATCTTACTTAGAAAGCTCATTAGTTCACATCCTTTGTTTTGGCGATTTGTTCTGCCTCATTTAATTGTACTCTTAATAGTTGTGATATCCCCTGCTTAGGCATTGTAACACCATATAGCACATCACACTTAGCCATAGTAGCAGTGCGATGAGTTAAAACTAAGAATTGACTGTCGGCACTAAATTGCTTTAAATAATTCGCAAAGCGATCATTATTAGCTGGATCAAGTGCGGTATCAACTTCATCTAACAAACATAGTGGCACTGGTCTAGTTCTTAAAATCGCAAATAGGACACAGAAAGCCACAAGTGTTTTTTCACCACCCGATAGTGAGCGATTGTTTTTTACTATTTTTCCAGGAGGATTGGCTTCGATCTCAATACCTGTATTAAGTAGATCATTTGGATCTTCAAGTACCAAACGTGCATTACCACCATTAAACAATTGCACAAATATTTGTTGGAATTGCTCATTGATCATATCAAACATCGCTACAAACTGTTCAACCATGATCTTATCCATGTCTTGAATTGATTCAAGTAATTTCTCACGACTTACCATTAGTTCATCATAGTTTTTCTGTAACGTTTCAAATCTTTGATTAACTTCCTCATATTCTTCAGGAGCGTTCATATTAATATTACCTAGATTTTCTATTTGTTGTCTAAGCAATACTACCTCATCCTTTGCGTTGATCAATTGCTCATCAGCGTATTTTTCTTTCGCAAACTCATATGTCATATGATATTCACCAGCTAAACGATCTAGATCCTTGTTAATTAGAATCTCAAGACGTGCCATATCAATTCTAATCTTCTCTAAATCATCTTTTGTCTGTTTTAATTCTTGTCTAATCTGTCTTAATTGTTGTTCCTTACGTTCAACTTCAGAGCTAAGTTTTAAGCGTTCATCTCGTTTTAATCTGGCGTTAGTAGTACACTCATCTCGAAGTAAGTAACATGCATTTAACCTTATTATCAATTCATTTTCAAAACTGTTAGTGGTTTTGACACTGTTGGTAGGATCAAGTAATTGGTAGTCGTTCTTTAATCGTTCATACTTTGCACGTTTAGCTTCAACAACTGGCTCAAGTTTAGCATTGTTGATCCGTCTTTCCATCAGTAAACTATCAAGTTTGTTTTTTTCATTACTAAATTGATTAGCAATTAATTTATGCTCATTTAAAGCAATTGTATGATTATTTAAATCTCTCTCTATTTCATTTAGCTCTTTTTTGATCGTTAATGGTGAAACGTTACCTTTATTGTGGCCCCCAGTCATTGAACCACCACGATGGATAACATCACCATCAAGTGTGACAATTTTATAACGATATTTCAACAAAGAAGCAAGATTATTGCCATTAACCAAATCATCAACTACTAAAACATTATTCAATAAGTTTGTTTTCACTAGTTCATAAATTGGTTCGCAAGTTACAAAGTCACTCGCAACACCAAGATACCCTTTAGTATTTGAAGCTACTATCTCATCTTCACGAGCTATATAACGATTATTTAAAACAGTAAGAGGTAGAAAAGTTGCTCTACCACTATTATTACGCTTTAGATAACTGATAGCATTACGTGCTGCCTCTTCATCTTTGGTAACGATATTATACAAGGCTCCACCCAAAGCAACATTAATAGCTTCTTCATAGCCATTTGCTGGGTTTATGATAGCAGCTATAACACCTAAAACTCCTGGTAGTGAAGAAGAAGCATTAACAACAGCCGCCACCCCATTTTGCTGTTGATATGGTTGTTGAATAGTGTTATCTAAAATTGAGCGACGATTTTGTAACCGTCTGATCATGTTGTTTAATTCTTCAATTTTCTGATTATTATCAATTATCTTAATCGTCAGCTCGCTACTTTGTTTTTCAAAAAGCTCAATATCGACATTAGTTTGCTCATAACGTGTCTTGCGATCAGTATATTCAAATTCTGCTTCTTCAAGTAAAGATTTTAGTTCATTCTTCTTTTGTTCAACATTACCTGCTTCAAGTGTGTATTTACGTTTCTCATCAATTTCAACTTTTCTTGTTTCCAAAATTTGAATTTCGTTAATTACTTTCATTAGTTCATCTTGAAGTTTTTGAATATCATTATCGAGTTGTTTTATAACAACACGTTTCTCATTAATGTTTGTTTCATTAACCTGCAAAGTAGTCTCGTGCATGATACTCTTTGTTTCAGCATCAAATAATGCTTTTTTAGCTTCTGTCATTTTATCATTGTAAAAAGCGATTTCTTCTACTAATACCGCTGTTTCGATCAATTGTAAGCGAGCTTTTTTATCACGATATATCTCAGCTTTTTTTGCTGCTCTTTTTAATGGATTCACTTGTTTATCAAGTTCATTGATAATATCAAGTGCACGATCAAGATTATCTTGTGTGCGGGTCAACTTACTTAAAGCTTCGTTTTTCTTACGTTTATACTTACTTACACCTGCGGCTTCTTCAAAAAATGTACGACGATCAATTGGCTTAGCATCCGCAAATGAAGCAATATTACCTTGTGATATCACACTTAATGAATCTCTTGAAAGACCACTATCCATAGTTAGATCCAAAATATCCTTTAAACGACATGGCATCTTATTGATCAAGTATTCCGTTTCACCATTTGAACGATGTATCCTACGTGTAATCTCAACTTCATCATAATCACTTGCCAAATAGCGTGATGTATTGTCAAATACCAAGGTTACTTCAGCCATATTGACGGTTTTTCTTTCAATAGAACCCGAAAAGATGATGCTTGTCATTGCTGCATCACCACGTAATGCTTTTACTGATTGCTCACCTAATACCCATCTTATAGCATCAGAAATATTGCTTTTCCCACTGCCGTTTGGTCCAACAATACCAGTTATGGGAAAATCAAAATTCAATACTGTTTTATCAGCGAATGATTTGAACCCTTGAATTTCTACTCGTTTTAAAAACATATGACACCTCAATCTACGCTTATACATTATAACGAATTATAAGATAGCTATCAAATACATTTACCTATCATCAAAAACATCTAGTGCGATAAATTCAAAGTCTTCACCAGCTTTATCATCATTTTCCTCTTTATTAGCAGTTTGCTTTACAATGATCTCTTCACGTAGATCAACGATCTTAACTTCAGTTATCGTTTTAATCATATACCAATCTTTCTTAAATTCGATCATAGTAGAGAATGTACTTTCTTTACCCATTAAGGAAACATCTTTACTTATTACTTTGATAAGTTGTTCATTATAAAACGCTATCTCATCATAGGTAGATGTCGCTTTTGTGTATCTTATCATTACAGGATTACTCTTCTTTTTAGTGAATAAAGTATCACCTTTAACCGGTCGATTATTATTAACAATGTCCTTCAGTCTAATTCGCTTGATTCCACCCTTGTCATTGATAACGATCAAACTATCATAAGTATTATTGATAATACTTAAACTTTGTAATTGATCAAGATTGTTTAAGTTGATAGCTTTGACACCTTTAGCTTTTAGTGATGTGATCGGTAATTGATCAAGCGTATATCTAACAACATTACCACCTTTAGTAGTTAAAACTACTTCATTGTTTAAATATGCAATATCAGCGTCAACGACTTCATCATTTTTAACTAACCCCATAAGATTATATGAGCGGTTAAATCTTAGTGTATTTAAATCATAAAGCAATGTGGTCTTTATCATACCCTTTTTAGTAATCGTGATTATCCAAGCCTCGCTTTTAAGTGATTTAACAATAAATGCATTAATTATCTTATCACCATTGATTGTAGATAATGTATTTAAGTGATTACCAACATCTTTCCACTTTGCATCAGGTATTTCATAAACTGGAATATATAGATAGTTGCCACCTGAGGTAATTAATAACAAATTATCAAGAAGATCACATTCAGTTACTCCAATTAGTTGATCTGTCTCTTTTATGCCAGTCATTGTATCGTTAGCGTTTGCGTTAAAAGATCTAAGTGAAACGCGTTTAACATAACCATCACGACTTACAGTTACCATTACCCGCTCATTAACGATCATGCTTTGCTTGTCGATCACGATTTCTTCAACTTGATCATGGATATCAGTCAATCTTGGCATATACATTAAGCTATTAACTTCCTTCAATTCTTTTACGATCAGTTGATTTAAGACATCTTTTTCGTTAATGATCGCTCTTAAAATCGCTTCTTGCTTTACAAGTTGAGCATATTCTTCTTTCAATTGAAAAATATCTGTAGATGTTAAACGATATAAACGCAAGGTTACAATTGCTTCTGCTTGAATTTCAGTGAAACCAAAACGTTGTTTTAAGCGTTCTTTCGCATCACTTTTATCTTTTGAACTGCGAATTATCGCTATTATATCATCCATGATCGATACAGCCTTGATCAAACCATCTAAGATATGACATCTTTCCGTGATTTTACTTAATTGATAATGACTTCTGGCTAATACTACTTCTTGACGATGATTTATATACGCATCAATCATAGCCATTAAGCCTAATTGCATTGGTCTTTTATTTACAATCGCAACCATATTATAGTTATAAGAAATCTGTAAAGATGTCTTCTTTAGTAAATAATTCAGAATTAGATTTGTATCTTGATCCTTCTTGATATCTACAACGATCTTTAAACCGTTTCGATCAGATTCATCGCGAACATCTAAAATACCTTGAGCATCTTTGCCTAATCTGATGTCATCTATTTGTTTAACTAAATTTGATTTAACGACTTCAAAGGGAATCTCTTTTATAACTATCTGCTTAACTGTTTTGGTTTCAACAATCTCTGTTTTACTGCGAATTATGATCTTACCTTTACCTGTTTTAAATGCATCACTAATGCCCTCTTTTCCCTGCACTATGCCACCTGTAGGGAAATCGGGTCCTTTAACGATATTCATGATATCTTTAAGCCCAACTGAGCTATCATTGATCCTTAGTATTATCGCATTAATTATCTCATTTAGATTGTGAGGAGGAATGTTGGTAGCGTAACCAGCAGAAATGCCTGTTGTACCATTAGCTAAAAGATTTGGAAACTGTGCTGGTAACACCGTTGGTTCATTTAGAGAATCATCAAAATTTGGCGCAAATAAAACGGTTTGCTGATCAATATCTTTCAATAATAATGATGATATTTTACTTAATCGAGCTTCAGTATAACGCATCGCAGCTGCAGGATCATTATCAATAGAGCCATTATTTCCATGCATATCTACTAATGGTATGCGCATTTTCCATTCTTGCGATAATCTAACCATGGCATCATAGACACTAGAATCACCATGAGGATGATAATTACCAATGACAAGACCTACTGTCTTGGCACTTTTGCGATGAGGTTTATCAGCCGTATTGCCATCACTATGCATCGCATATAGAATACGTCGTTGTACTGGCTTTAAACCATCGCGAACATCAGGTAAAGCTCGATCTTGAATGATATATTTCGAGTAACGGCCAAAACGGTCAGCCATGATATCTTCAAATGGTGATGGCAACACGATTGCTTCTTTTATACTATCTTTTTTCATTTACTAACTCCGCGATAAAATTATCCTCTAAAGTAAAAGCGACATTCTCTTCAATCCAATTACGACGATTTTCAGCATTATCGCCCATTAATACCGTAACTTTACGTTCAGCTAAAAAACCATCAGTTAGCTTCACTTGCAATAATGTGCGCGTTTGGGGGTTCATCGTTGTTTCCCATAACTGATTGGCGTTCATTTCACCTAATCCTTTGTATCGTTGAATTTCACATTTGCCAATCCTATTTTTGATCGCAACTAGTTCTTCATCAGTATAAGCATAGTATATCTCTTTACCTTTGCTTGTCTTATATAATGGTGGTTGAGCCAAGTATACCATGCCATTTTCTATTAAAGATCGCATGTAACGATAGAAAAAGGTAAGCAATAATACTTGTATATGTGCGCCATCAGTGTCAGCATCTGTCATGATTATAACTTTTTGATAGTTACAATCACGATGATCAAAGTCGTTTCCAACACCAGCTCCGATCGCATGGATGATTGTATTAAGCTCTTCATTTTTCTCAATATCACTAATCTTTGCTCTTTCTGTATTCAGTACTTTTCCTCTTAAAGGCAATATTGCTTGATAACGACTATCCCTTCCTTGTTTAGCACTACCACCAGCCGAATCACCTTCCACCAAAAACAGTTCGTTCTTACGACTGTCTTTTGATTGAGCTGGTGCTAACTTACCAGATAGTATCCTTTCTGCTTTATTGTTCTTTTTGCCCTTACGTGCTTCTTCACGAGCTTTACGAGCAGCTTCTCTTACTGTCGATGCTTTTTGGATCTTCTTAATGATCGCTAAAGCTATTTCTTTATTTTCTTCAAGGTAATAAGTAAGCTTCTCACTTACAATACTTTCAACAACACTTTTAGCTTCAGGTGTACCTAATTTACTTTTAACTTGACCTTCAAACTGCAGTAAATTTTCTGGAATACCCACAACAATGATACTTGTTAATCCTTCACGAACATCTACGCCTTCAAAATTACGCTCTTTATCTTTTAATAAACCATATTTACGAGCATAATCATTAAGTACTTTTGTTACAGCTGTTTTAAAACCAATTTCATGTGTTCCGCCATCAACAGTTCTAACCATATTAACAAATGAAAAATTATTCTCCTGATAATCATCGGTATATTGACAAGCACATTCAACACTAATATCACCCATCTTGCCACTAAAAGTAATAGTAGGTGTAAAAGTTGAACGATCTTCATGTAAATAGGCCATAAAAGCTTTTAAGCCGTCTTCATAATGAAAGCTTTCTTGTTTATTGTGTCGTTCATCTTTAACGCAAATGTTCACACCCTTCAATAAGAATGCACATTCTTTAGCACGATCAATTATTGTAAGGTAGTTAAACTCAGCGTTATTAAATATTTTCTTATCAGGATAAAACCTGACTTTACTACCACTTTTATTGGTTTTACCTAAATCTTTAAGTGAACTTACTTTTTTGCCACCTTCGCTAAATGTCATTTGATAAGCATTGCCATTGAAGTAAGATGTTACTTCTAGCCAACTACTTAATGCATTAACAACGCTTGCACCAACGCCATGAAGACCACCAGATGTTTTATAACCACCACTTATATCAAACTTTCCTCCTGCATGAAGGATAGTAAAAATTACTTCCAAAGTTGATTTGCCAGACGAGTGTTTTCCTACCGGCATACCTCGTCCTTCATCTTCAATTGCGATCGAGCCTTCTTTTTCAATGGTAATTTTGATTTGTTTGCCATAACCATTTAATGCCTCATCAATCGCATTATCAAGGATTTCCCATACGCAATGGTGCAGACCGCGACTATCGGTTGAGCCAATGTACATTCCCGGTCTTTTGCGAACAGCATCCAGGCCTTCAAGAATCTGAATACTTTTCTCATTGTAGTTCTCAGCCATAACTTCCTCTTTTCTTTACTAATTATAACCAAATAAACAAAACATTTAAATACTTGACATCAAGATACTTTATTGATGTCAAGTATTTTTCATTTTGAATTACTAAAAGATATGATAGAATACCTAAGAGGTGATCAAGTGTTAATCTTATTTCTGGTTATTGGATATCTTTTTGGTTCAATTCCATGGGGTTTAGTTGTTGGAAAAGCTTTCTTCAATATCGATATTAGAAAATACGGATCAGGCAACTTAGGTGGCACTAATGCTGGTCGTGTCTTAGGTAAATATTATGGTTTTTTAGTAGCGTTTCTTGATGCTTTAAAGGCTTTTGTTCCTGTTTTATTAGTATCACTTTACCATAAAGATTATGCGGTAATGACAGGTATGATGTGCGCGGTTGGTCATTGTTATCCTTTATTCGCGGAATTTAAGGGAGGTAAAGCCGTTGCTAGTACCTTTGGCTATTTCTTGGCTGTTGGCCTTTT
The DNA here is from genome assembly GCA_034932685.1 of Erysipelotrichaceae bacterium. Taxonomy (GTDB): domain Bacteria; phylum Bacillota_I; class Bacilli_A; order Erysipelotrichales; family Erysipelotrichaceae; genus JAQUCI01. Next base: position 49,325 of record JAYFOM010000024.1, on the reverse strand, counting down.
CATTCTTAAAGATATAAGCATCTTTATCATTTCACTTAGTTTATTTGTTTTAATCCTTGTTATTACAAGTTATGTGTCATTAGCTTCAATAATTAGTGTTAGTATTGCTTCAATATTAACATTATTACAATCAAACATTTATGTCATAGTTTGCACCTTTCTTTTATCAGCACTTATCATATATCGTCATCGTTCAAATATAAAACGTCTGATAGATAAAACTGAAAATAAAGTTGTCGTCTTCAAAAATAAAAAGATATGATCATCTCAACATCATATCTTTTTTTAAACCTTATTTATTAACATCCATTTGTCGCATGACTGCTTTGATTTGCGCTTCTGATGGTTTTCTTCCCATCTGTAGAAACATCGCTCTGATCATCTTCTCGTTGATCGGAGGATTTTCTTTTAATTGCTTTTCAAAGTATTTACGAGTAAAAAAGAATCCTAAACCACCACCGATGGCTACCCCTAATACCGTAAATAGTAATGAGCTCCAAAATTCCATAACGCACCATCCTTTACTTAGTTATTTTAGCTTTTTTTTATAATTATTACAATCTAAATATTGATTTCATATAAAAGCCCAAAGGCTGATTTATTCCCTGTTAATACAGGTGGGTATTCTGCATGTATCTTTAGGATTCCTAATTTAGGCATTCACATCAATACATGACATCCGAATTCCCTTAATCAATTTGTTGGAAATATATTGTTCCTTTGGGCAAATTAATTATATCATTTACTATTTTATATCGCTATATGTATAATCACTTATTCTTAAGTGCTATCGCTAATTCATCAAGTTGTTTCACATCAACGATTGAGGGGGCATTTGTAAGTAAACAAGATGCAGAAGCAGTTTTTGGAAAAGCGATTACATCACGTAATGAATCACTATGTGTTAAGATCATAGCAATGCGATCTAAGCCAAAGGCAACACCGCCATGTGGTGGCGTTCCATATTGAAAGGCTTCAATAAACCAACCAAAGCGTTGCTTAATCTGTTCTTCTGTAAAACCTAACACTTTAAACATCTTAGCTTGTAAGGTTTGATCATAAATTCGCAATGATCCACCACCCAACTCAAACCCATTTAAAACCATATCATAAGCACAAGCCTTAACTTTGCTTGGATCACTATCCAATAAGGCAATGTCTTCAGCTTTTGGTCTTGTAAAAGGATGGTGTTTGGCATAATAACGATTATCGCTTGCGTCAAACTCCAATAATGGGAAATCAACAACCCATAAAAAGGCAAACTCGTTAGGATCACACAATTGTAATTCTTCTTTAAAATAATTCCTCAATGATCCAAGTACTGTACAAGTGTTTTCCCACTTATCAGCAACAATCAATATAAGATCATTCTCTTTAAGTTTAAGTTCTTTTATAAGTTTTTCAATCTGATTTTCTGTGAAGAATTTAACAGCTGAACCTTCTATTTGAGCATTAACATATTTCAAAACCACTAAACCCTTTGCACCATATTTTTTCGCATATTCAGTGTAATGATCAACTTCCTTGCGCGTAGCTTGTGCTTTATTAGGTATTACTAGTGCTTTTATCGCTTTATCACTATTATCAAGTGAACTAAAGACAGCAAAACTTGAGTCGCTAAAAATATCTGTGATATCAATAAGTTCAAGCGCAAATCTAATATCTGGTTTGTCTGATCCATACCGATTCATTGCTTCATGATATGGCAACTTGATAAACGGCAGCTTGATATCAATGCCCTTTACCTCTTTCATGACTTTCGCAAGCATTTTTTCCATTAAATCTTGAATTTGTTCTTCGCTCAAAAAACTTGTTTCAATATCAACTTGGGTAAAGTCGGTTTGTCTATCAGCACGTAAATCTTCATCACGAAAACAACGAGCCACTTGGTAATAACGCTCAAAACCAGCTACCATCAACAACTGCTTAAACAATTGTGGTGATTGTGGTAAAGCGTAAAAACTGCCAGGATGGACGCGTGATGGTACTAAGAAGTCGCGCGCTCCTTCAGGAGTTGAAGCAGTTAAGATTGGTGTCTCAACTTCAATAAAGCCGTTATCCTCTAAATAGCGACGCATTACTCTTGTAATATGAGCTCTTTCAAATAATTTTTGTTGCATGATTGGCCTTCTAAGATCTAAATAACGATATTTTAAACGAGTATCTTCTAAAGCATCCGTATCATCGGCGATTATGATCGGTGTTGTTTCAGCTTTATTTATGATATTTATTTTTAAAGCTTTGACTTCAATCTCACCAGTCAAAAGTTTATCGTTTTTATCTTTTCTTTCATTGACTGTTCCAGTTACTTCCAAAATGTATTCATTACGAACGTCTTTTATCTGTTGACTCAATGTCTCATCGCATACTATTTGAACAATGCCGGTACGGTCTCTTAAATCGATAAAAACTAAAGATCCCAAGTTTCTTCTTTTAGCGACCCAGCCAATCAAAGTAACATTAGTGTTAACATTGCTTAATCTTAACTCGCCATTATTATGTGTTCTTTCCATATTTTTCTCCTAATGATGATGTGTACAATCACAATTTTCATGATCATGTGGCTCATCAATATCCTCTTCTTCAACTAACCATGATTCAAGTGTTGCTAATAGATCAAAGTAACTAACTGTAACTTGATCTTTCGTCAACGTATTTTTAAGTGTGACTTGACTGCTTTTGATCTCATCTTCTCCAAGTATTGCGATTACCTTTGCGTTAGCACGATCAGCAGCTTTGAATTGTGCTTTCATTGAACGTTTTTGATAATCCATGTCAGTCGTAAAACCGTTTGATCTTGCGATTGTTGCTAAAGCAAGTGCTTCGCTTTGATAACTTGCATCAAGCGGCATTATGTATAAATCACATTCGTGTGGTTGGGCAACATCGATTCCTTCAGCTTCAAGAGCAACTAGCAACCGTTCAATTCCCATACCAAACCCAATACCACTCATTTTAGGGCCACCATAATATTCAACAAGTTTGTCGTATCTACCACCACCAAATATCGTTGCTTGTGAACCCATATCTTTATTACATGAAACCACTTCAAATACTGTGTCTGAGTAGTAATCCAAGCCTCTTACCAATTTAGGTTCAATTTGATAATCAATACCTAATAATTTAAGATCATTTAAAACACTTGCAAAATATGTTTTAGCTTGCTCTGACAGGTAATCTGATATCTCAGGAGCACTTAACATAGCAGGATGTTCTTTATCAACCTTGCAATCAAGAATACGTAATGGGTTTTGTTCATATCTTTTTTGACAGTCAGGACACATTGATGCTAAGTGTTGCTTGAAATGCGTCTTCAAAGCTGATCTATATGCACTACGTGATTCATCATCACCAAGAGTATTAACTAATACCTTTAAATCTTGTAAACCTAAAGCAGTTAATAAAGAGTATCCTAAGAAAATAACTTCAACATCCACTGTTGGGTTTTTCTCACCTATTGCCTCAACTCCAAATTGGTAGTGAATTCTCATCCGACCTTTCTGGGGTCTTTCATAGCGAAAATTTGGGGCAATATAATATAACTTAAGCGGTAGATCCGTTGTATTATATAGCTTGTTTTCAACAAATGCACGGATAATACCAGCTGTACCTTCTGGTTTTAGGGTTAATGATCTACCACCATTGTCATCAAATGTGTACATTTCCTTGTTGACCATATCTGAGCTATCTTCTTGTCGTTTATAAACTTCTGTATGTTCAAATATTGGTGTTCTTATCTCATGATAACGATATAAATAGCATATTTCTCTGATCAATGCTTCTATATAATGCCATTTTGTTATCTCACTCCCATAAACATCATCGGTTCCTCTTGGTTTTTGATAATTACTCATAGTTTCTCCTTATAAATTAAAAACGTCCATATAAGGACGTTAATACGCGGTACCACCTTAATTCACATAAATGTGCGCTTAATTCCTTAACGCGGATAACGTTTATCCCTACTAATTTCAAGATAACTCCTTCAAAGTGTCAATCATTTGACATCAACCGGAATCTTACACCAATCATTCCTCGCTTAGGTTTAAGTCAATAACTTCTTTTTCATCGAATTTACTTTATTTTAGCATTGGTGAAAAGATAATTCAACAATAACTCACTTATTGAATCACTCTTTCTACTCTTTGAGTTCCATCTACTTTTTTAAGGTTTGCCATTATATTACGTAAATGATCGGTATTGTTTACCAATACTCTTATATTAGTGGAAACAGTGATCTTATCATCATTTAGTTGTGAATTAACACCAATTAGTTGGGCTTTAGTTTGTGATAAAACAGTGATTATATCATTCAACAAGAAATTACGATCACTTGATTCAATATAGATTAGAACTTCATACTGACTAACATCATGTTGATAATCCCACTCAACATCAATCAAACGACTTTTTTCTTTCTTAACATTAGGACAATCCACACGATGTACCTTTACACCATGTCCTTTAGTTATAAAGCCAACAATATCATCACCTAATACTGGAGCACAACAACCAGCTAAAGATATCATGATTGAATCTACGCCAGCTACTTTGATTCCAGACTTCGATACTGATTTTTTCTGTTCGTTTTTGAAATTGAAAATATTGGTCACATTCAAAGTGCTCAAAATTGACATCCTTCTTTTTGATATCTTTTCCATGACACTACTTAGTGTAATTGAGCGATTACCTAAAGCAAACATGAAATCATCATATTCCTTGATATTGTATTGACTGTATACTGTCTCAAGTTTCTTATTGGTAAGCCATTCTACATCAATATTGCGTTTAGCTAACTCATCTTTAAACATTTGTAGACCTTTTTCAATAGTGGGTCCACGATTTTCCATTTCTTTTTTAGTGATAAATCCCCTGATCTTATTGCGAGCATGACTTGTCTTAACGAATTTTAACCAGTCTTCACTTGGTCCAACTGATTGTTTACTCGTCTTTAGATTTATCACATCACCAGTCTTTAAAACCGTATTTAAAGGAACTAAAGCACCATTTACTGTTGCTCCAATAGTAGAGTGTCCTACCTCAGTATGAATACGATATGCGAAATCAATTGGTGTAGAACCATTTGGTAAGTCTATAACTCTTCCTTTAGGCGACATTACATAAACATTAGCATCAAAGAAATCCTTTTGTAAGGTATCCATAAATTCTTGATCATCACCATCGGTATCACTATCACTAATGCTTACAATATCTCGAAACAATGATAACTTTTCTTCGATTTCCTTTTGTTCGGTTTCTGCATTATACTTGCCTTCTTTATATAGCCAATGAGCCGCGACCCCTCGCTCAGCAATATTATCCATCTGTTGGGTTCTAATCTGTATTTCAAAGATATTACCATCTTCATTTACGATAGTGGTATGCAGTGATTGATACATGTTAGATTTAGGCATAGCAATGTAGTCTTTTAACCGCCCTGGTATTGGTACAAAGTTGGCGTGAATGTAGCCTAATACCTCATAACAGCTAAGTACTGAATCCGTAATGATCCTAATGGCTAAAAGATCCAATATTTCTTCAAACTGTTTGTGTTTTGTGACCATCTTATTATAAATACTGTATAGATGTTTGGATCTACCAAATATTTTGAAGTGGATATTTTGCTCGTCAAGTAATACTTTGATGGCTTCAATCATCTTGTTGACTTGAGCGTCTCTTTCGGCTCTTCTTACTTCAACCTGGCGTGCTATTTCGTAATACTTAACTCGATTAATATAGTAAAAACTGATATCTTCGAGCTCGTTTTTAATCTCACTCATACCTAAACGGTGTGCAATTGGAGCATATACCTCAAGTGTTTCTTGGGCAATCTTCATTTGCTTGTCTTCACTCATAAACTGTAGTGTACGCATATTATGTAGACGATCACAAAGCTTAATGATAATTACGCGTATATCCTTAGCCATCGCAATAAGAATTTTCCGATGATTAGCAGCTAAATACTCTTTTTCATCTTTAAATTCGATATTACCAATTTTAGTCACACCTTCAACTAAACGATATATTTCTTCATCAAAATGAGCTATAAACTGTTCTTTGGTAACACCACAATCTTCCACAACATCATGTAATAAACCAGCAGCGATCGTTTTAGGTCCAACGCGTAATCCGGCTAATATATAAGCAACATGAACAAGATGATTCACATATGGTTCACCACTTTTACGATATTGCTCTTGGTGTTTTTCTTCCGCAAAAAGATAAGCTTTGTTTATCAAAGCTAAATTTTGTTCTAATTTGATGTATTTCTTAATTTCTTTCATTAAGACATCAATGTTAACTTCTATCTTTTTTTGTGCCACCATTTACTCCTAATAAAAACGAAGATCTTACTCTTCGATTTTACTCTAATATGTTGTAATCGTAAAGATATTATAGTTTTCTAAGAGATCTCTACCCTTCAAGTCGGTCAGTTCTACTAAAAAGGCACAACCAACAACTATTCCACCCAGTTCTTCAACTAATTTAATAGTTGCTTCAACCGTTCCACCAGTCGCCAATAAATCATCAACGATCAATACTCTTTGTCCAGCTTTAATACCATCACGATGAATATGTAACTCATTTGAGCCATATTCAAGATCATAACGATATGATACCGTATGTCTTGGTAACTTTCCTGGCTTTCTTACAGGTACAAAACCAATTCCTAATGCATACGATACAGGACAACCAAAGATAAATCCGCGTGATTCTGGTCCAACGATTAAATCTGCTTTTACATCTTTCGCATATTGTATCATTTCATCACACGCTGCCTTAAAAACTGGTCCATTTGCCATTAATGGTGTAATGTCTCTAAATAATATCCCTGGCTTTGGAAAGTCTGGTATATCTGCAATGTATTTCTTATAATCCATATAGTGCCTCCCTAGCAACCAGTATATTATATCAAACATATAAGTTAATTAAAATAGGACATCTTCAACCTTGAAATTCATTTTAATTTGATTCTTAAAACGATTAATTGATAACTGTCCAATCAATGGTTTTGTTACTAATAAGTCATCACTAATTATCGTTTTATTAAAGCATATTATCTCCAATGTCTGATCATTTATAACCGTTTTAGCTTTAGGATATTTGCCCTTCAATAATATATGATCATCAATCTTAATCGCTTCAAGCAAAAATAATGGTTGTTTGATTCCCGTACCAAAAGGTCTTAAAAGTGCAAGAGATTCAATATTGTCAATCGTTAAGTCGCTAAGATCAAGTTTGATCACTTTTTGCATTATTGTCACATCAATTTTTGTTGTTTCTAAGCTTAAAGATCTGATAAAGCTATCTAATTGATCACTATGAATACTAAATCCACATGCTTGTTTATGACCCCCAAAGCTGATAAAAAGTATTTGATATTGTTTTAATTCTTCATGAATATCAAAACCATTAATACTGCGACCACTGAATTTAAAAAGATCCTCATTTTTAGTCGCAACCAAAGTTGGCTTTTGGTTTTCAATCATAAAACGGTTAGCTAAAAGACCGATTAATCCTTCGTGGTATTCATTACTTATATAAACATTGTAATTTGGTAAACTAAAAAACTGATGTTCATCTTGACCAACTTTTATGATCATATCTTTTCTATGATCATTTAACGCTGAGATTTGCTTGGCCGTATTATAGATTGTTGTTTGATCTTTAAGCATAAGGTAATCCACTAGCACATTTACATTTGCTTGATCAGCTAAGCGACCTAAGGTATTAAGTGCTGGAATCAAGTGATATGCGATAACCTCTTCATTGATCATTTGATCATTTTTGATCAGTGCGGTAATAGGTAAAAAGCCATGTTGATTTATTAATACTAATCCTTTCTTGACAATATAGCGATTAACATCAAACATCTCAACCATATCACCAATTGTAGCAGCCATTGCTAAGATCCAATAAAAAGGTTCATCAATATCAAATGCTAGTGCTAATTGTAAAACTACACCAGCGCCACATAAATTTTGATACTCTTTAGGTAAAACATCCGGATGAATTAAATAATCAAGATCATTACGTTCTAAAATATGATGATCACAAACAATAACATCAATTTTTAATTCATTTGCTTTACTGATTGCTTCGTCTGCTTTAACACCATTATCCACTGTGATGATCAATGAATAGCCTTTGTGATATGCATCAATTGTGGTGTTAACATTTAATCCGTATCCTTCACTTAATCGGTTGGGAATATAAAAGCCACAATCAATATTTAATTTTTTTAATAATGATACCATCATGGTCGTACTACATATCCCATCAGCGTCATAATCACCAAAAACAAGAACGCGTTCATTCATCTCTTTTGCCTTGAGCAAACGCGCTTTAACTTTTTCAATATACTCATTGTTCTTTATTGTTGACGGTATATATTCTGAAAATATCTGATCAAGTTTTTCTTGATCAAATTGATAGAAAGCGAGTACTTTTGCCAATAATGGATTTATATCATCATGATAAGCTTCATGAGTGTTTTCTAAAATGCAATACGCCATACTATTCCTTAATTAAATCATCAAAGTCTTCAAGAGAATGATCTTTACTTTCGATGATAGCCTTTTTACTAAGAAAAGCCACAATCTTTTCAGCGTTAATACTCATAATATCATTAATAGCATGATTTAAACTTTGTGGATATTGATCTTTCCAAACACTATCAAAAAGTGTATCAATGATGTTTTGATAAGTTATGGTCGCTAATTGTTCTCTTTTTAATTGGTTAAGTCTTAAATAGATTGCCAACTGTAATTGCTTAATATTTAAGTTCTCCATTTCAAGACCCCTTCTTTTTAAGTTCAAATACCAATTGCTTAAAGATTTTCCCTCTTTGCTCATAGTTATCAAATTGATCATAACTTGCACATGCTGGTGAAAATAATACCGTATCATCTTTAATTGCGATATCATGTGCCTTCATTAAGGCTTCTTTTAAATTCTCTACAACGATTGTGTTCTCATTGAGTTTTGCAAGCTCATATTTAGTAGCACCATATACGATCAACTGTTTAATTTTAGATTGGTATGCCTTTAAATCCTTAAATCCAGTATGTTTATCATAACCACCGGCTAAAAGAATTACTGGTTCATTAAAAGATTTTAATGCAATAATTGTTGAATCCGTATTGGTAGCTTTTGAATCATTATAATATTTAACACCATCAATATCACTAACAAATTCAATTCGATGTTCAATCGCTTCAAAATTAGCTATTACTTTTTGGATACTTGCTATCTTTACTCCCATTTTATAAGCCATAGTTGCAGCGATCATTGCGTTTTGTAGATTGTGCTTTCCTATTAATTTAAGACTATCAACTTTAAATAACGGCTTATTAAACAATAATACATGATCATCTTTTATCATTAGATCCGCATCTTGTTTAATACTCATATCAATGATTTGACAATTGATACCCTGAGCGTACTTAACAACATTAGGATCATCAATATTGCGGATAAACCAATCGTCACCATATTGATTGCGATAAACTAAAGTCTTAGCTCTATAATAACTATCAAGACTATCAAAATAATCTAAGTGGTCTGGAGTTAAGTTTGTGATAGTTGATACTAGTGGATGGAATGATGGCGCACCAAGTAGTTGGAACGCCGATATCTCAATCGCGATCATAGCCTCTATGTCGTGATGTTTATAAACCGTTTCACTAAGCGGTGTTCCAATATTACCACTTGCAAAAGCACTCTTTTCACTTTTTAATATCTCATAAAGCAAAGCAGTAGTTGTCGTTTTTCCGTTAGTTCCAGTAATAGCGCCATAAGTAAATTCTGGCGCATATCTTAATGCGATTTCAATTTCAGTATATATCTGAATAGCCAAATCATTAAACTTGCTAACAAATTCGTTATGGTATGAAATACCAGGATTTTTAACAATAAATTCCCAATTTTTAGATACTAAGAATTCAGGATGTCCATTATCAAACACGCTAATGCCAAGAGCAATTAGTTCATCTTTTTCAGCAATAGTTTTACTATCGGTTATTGTTACTTGATAGTTGTGTTGGTTTAACAATAAACTTACCCAATAACCACTTCTAGCACAACCTATGACTAGTACTTCATTCATACATTAACTCCAATCAAAAGTCCAAATATCATAAATAAGAAACCTAAGATCCAAAACATTCTTACAACCTTTATCTCACTCATTCCTTGAATCACAAAACTATAGTGTATTGGAGTATAGCGAAAAACTTTCTTTTTAAACAACTTAACACTTGTAATCTGAATGATAACACACAATGTCTCATATACAAAAACACCACCAACAATGATAAGACTTAACTCTTGTTTTAAAACAAGCGCTAAACCCGCTAACAAGCCTCCTAATGCAAGTGAACCAACATCACCCATAAATACCTTAGCAGGATGTAAATTGTATCTAAGATAGCCTAAAAGCGCTCCAATGACACCAATCACAAACACAGCGATATATGGTTTTGAGGCAATAAAAGCGAACACCACAAACGGAATAAGAGCTAAAATAGTCGTACCTGCTGCTAAACCATCCATACCATCGGTGATGTTAACAGCATTAGATGTACCCGTAAACATGAAAAAAACCAACAAAGCATACACCCAACCTAAATCAAACGACCAGTTTAAAAACCAAATATTGATCGTAGTTACACTATATTCGCGATATATCAGATAGAAAACGATTGATAAAGCTAACTGCATCAAGAATTTATAACTTGCCTTTAATCCAGCATTATCATGTTTGATGACAATTATATAATCATCAATAAACCCAATCAAACCATAACCAAGATAAACCATTATAACAAGCATCATCGTAGCATCTTGATAAAAAGAAGGATAAATAAAAACAATGAAGATAATTGGTAAAAATATAAAAGCCAATCCTCCCATCGTTGGCGTACCTTCTTTTTGTTTATAATCAGCTAAAGAATACTCACTTATCGTTTGACTGTAACGAATTTTCTTTAGAAAAATAATCAGTTTAGGATAAACAAATAAAGCAGACAGAAGGCAGCCACCAAACATTATTGCACTTTTAACCGTCATAAATACCTCCTGAATAACTTATATAAGCGTATAACATTATAGCACTAAAAGAACTTATCGATAGCTTCAAATTATTAAATCATGCGATTTGATATGGATATATTTCTAATATATCATTTTTTTAAGATAACGCCATCATTAAAAAAGCGATAAATCATTATTTTCAGTATTATTCTTTCAAAACTACCACAAGTTCTGAATTAGGATAAAGCAAACTGTCTTCAATAATGCTTTGAGAAACAACAAGGCCATAACCTTCAATCTTGATCGCAATATTTGTCATTTGCCAAAAAGCAGCTACTTCTTTTCGAGAGTAACCAATGATATTAGGCATTTTGATATGTTCATCATCAGTTAATAGGATGACTTTTTGACCACTTATAACCGTTGTGCTCTCATTTGGATATTGCTTAATGATCTGATTTCCATTACCAAGATAAACAACATCTTGATCCATCAGTTTGAGTTTATCTTCGGCATAGCTCAAAGTATGATTAACAAGATTTGGCATTGTATATGTTTCAATACCATTTGAAACAGCATCTTCAATATTTGAATGTTCATTTTTACTATTAGTTAGGCCATATGCAACTGCTGTCTTTTTAACAATATTAGTTATTGGCTCAGTCATGACATGTAAGTTTTCATGATAATCACTAATAAAAGCATAGTAAAGCATGATCTTAGGATTATCCGCTGGAAAACCAAGCATTACTGATGTTAAAACCTTATTTGGACTATAACTACCATTCACAAATATTTGCGCAGTACCTGTTTTGCCAATCACATCAACTTCACTAACACGATAATACTTACCAGAACCATCATCTTGATTTATGACATCATACATTAGTTGTTGCATTTGCTTAGCTGTAGTAGCTTTTATGGGATTAGAGACCACCGTCTTTTGCGCTAAATAGACAATTTCATTGTTGGCTGCGTTTTTAACTTGTTGCACAACATAAGGCTTTATCATTTCACCATCATTGAAAATAGCACTATAGGCTTGTAAGATCTGAATCATCGTCACAGAAGAACCCTGACCATAACCTAGCGCTAGTTTTTCAATTGGATAATTGAAATTTTTAACACCAGCTACCTCAGCAAAGCCATCAAAACCTACTTTTTTGAAAAAACCAAAGCGATCAAGATACTCAGCGAATACTTCAGGCTTTAATTGCTCTGTTAACATACTAGCAATTCCAACGTTACTTGAGTAGCGAAAACCTAAATCATAACTGATCCTACCCCAACTGCGACTTCTAGCATTAGTGATCTGTTCAATCGCATTAACACTATTTTTAACTCTGATCGCTTCACCATTTTTTATACCCATATAGAAAGTCGATGAATCAAAAATAGCGTCACTATCATATACACCTGTATCAATCGCTGCCGCATAAGTAAATGTCTTCATGGTTGATCCTGGTTCATAAGCGTATTGAGTTCCCATGTTATTATAATCGGTTATGTTAAGTTCTACGGGGTCAAATGTTGGATAACTACCCCAGGCTAAGATTTTCCCCGTTTCAACTTCCATAACCGCACCAAAGGCTTTTTCAGCGTTCTGTTGTTGCATTGTTGTACTCAGCGACACTTCTAGTTGTTCTTGAATGATGCGATCAATAGTAAGGTAAATATCATTACCATCAATCGAGGCTACTTTCTCAATGATTCCCTCTGGTAAAGTATAGTCATTGATGATGTCATAATACTGTGATTTTATTCTCCCATTAACACCTGTTAATTCGCTATTATAAATGCTTTCTATTCCCATTTTGCCCATAAGAGCTTGACTACTATCGTCATATTGGGCAAAACCAATCAAATGTGAAGCAAATATACCTAATGGATAACTACGTGAAACTGTAGTAAAAAATTCGATACCAGGTAAATCATAAGCCATGATCGCCTCTTTTTTCGCAAGTGAAAGATTTTTACCTTTGCGTCCAAATTCAACTTGATAGCGTGATTTACTCATCTGTTCTAATAGTTCAGCTTCCGGAATATCAAGAATTGTTGCTAATATGCTTGCCGTATATTCTTTATCAACCACAAAAGCCGGTTTGCCTCCGGCGTCATAACGATTAGTATTCAAAACAGCATAAACGGTATAAGTTTCAATATCTTGTGCTATTACATTACCATTAGTATCATAAATTGTACCACGCGATGCTTGAATGATCGTATTTTTAACGTTCAAGTTTTCGCTATAGTTTTTTAGCGATGTTTGACTATGAAAGTGAATTCCTAATATTGTAAGTCCATATACATTAGCTAAAACCGCTATAAAAATAACCAAGATAAAAACACCGATCATCATGATACTGGTGTTTGGTGATCTTCTTTTCATTGTTATTCACCAATCGTTGAAATGTTATCTTGATTCAAAGCCAAATTTGCACCGCTTGCGATAGACATGACTCGATCATAAGCACTTAACTGTTGGATTTCAAGTGCTAAAGCTGCATTTTGGTTACGAATTTGTACTATTTCTTGTTGGCAATTAGCCGTTTGCTGTACTAAATCGATGTTATAACTACGTAAATAAATTGAAGTGACTAAATACGTCGCAAAAGATATCAGAAAAAAGAAAAGCGCAACTGCTGTTGATTTTAATCTTTTAATCTTTCTTTTTCTTACTGCCATATTTGTTCTCCTATCGTTTACGCAGTACTCTTAATTTTGCGGAGCGTGAGCGATTGTTAATAGCTATCTCTTGTGCTGATGCTACAATTGGTTTTTTGGTTACTAGCTCATATTTAGCTACTTCTATATCTTGTGGATTTATTGGAATTCTGCGATCTAAGCGATCAACATCACAATATTCTCTAAAAAGTTCTTTAACTATTCGATCTTCAAGTGAATGAAATGCGATAACGCAAATCCTACCGTCTTCATTAAGCATTTCAATTGCTGCTTTTAGTCCTTCTTGCAACGCTTCAAGCTCTTTGTTCACTTCAATTCTTATAGCCTGAAAGGTTTGCTTAGCTGGATGTCCTTTTTTCTGCAATACTTTATTTGGTAAAGCAGACTTAATAATCTCAACTAATTCCAAAGTTGTAGTAATAGGCTTGATCAATCTAGCTTTTTCGATTTGATTGGCAATTTGTCTACTATATCTTTCTTCACCATAGCGATATATCAGCTCAGCTAGTTTTTCTTTAGAATAGTTATTGACTACTTCATAAGCGCTCAAACTTTGATCTAGATCCATTCTCATATCGAGTAGTGCATCAAAACGATAACTAAAGCCGCGATCTAAATCATCAAATTGTGGTGATGATACCCCAAGATCGAGTAAGACACCATCAATCTTGTTAATACCAAATTCCTTTAAAACAGTATTCATGTTTCTGAAATCTTGATTGATCATTGTAAAGTTACCACTCACACTGCTTAATATTGATCTTGATTCAGCAATAGCCGTTTTATCTTTATCAAAGCAATATAGATGTCCTTTACTTAAATATTTCAGAATCTCTTTACTATGACCGCCTCTTCCTAAAGTACCATCAACATAGATACCATCAGTTTTGATCGCTAAGTTTGTGATACATTCTGTTAGTAATACACTTTGATGTTCCATCATCGAACAAACTCCGTTAAACTTTCCGCTATAGCTTCAAGTGATTCATCTGCTACTTCAGCAAATTCAAACCATCTTTGCTTAGACCATATTTCAATATGATCACCTGAACCAATCACGATACATTCCTTTGTGATTAATGCCGCTTGTATCAAAGCTGGTGGTAATAATATCCTACCTTGTTGATCAAACTCACATTCAGCCGCATTAGCCATGAATGTTCTAACGTACATACGTGATTCTTTTTTAGTGCTAGGAAGTTTAATCAACTGTTCATAAATGGTTTGCCATTGTTTTTGTGTATATACACTCAAACAACCATCAAGACCTCTGGTGACCACGATAACATTACCAAGTTCTTCTCTAAACTTGGCAGGGATTATGATTCGGCCCTTTAAGTCGACATTGTGAGAATACTGACCCATGAACATAGATTATTCCCCCACTTATCACCACGATGTAACACTTTCTACCACCATTATAGTAACAAACAGTATTTTTGTATAGTCTTTTTGTATATTTTTCGCAAAAAAAAAGATCTTGCGATCTTTTAAATCAATATTTAGTTCTAAAACAAGCTCTTTAATCGATCAAAGTATGATATTTGCTTGTAACGTGCGAAACGTATCATTTTATCTGCTAGTTGACATTCAATCTTTAAATTAGCTGCAACTTGTACTGTTTTATGATCATAGCACATTACGGCTTGATCAAAATCGTTACCAATCAAAGTTATTTTCGTATCAGCTGGTAATACCAATGATGAATCCAATGATCGAAATTCACGATGATGAATACCGGTAATCTCAGTTAGCTGGATCAAATTAAGACCATCAGCGATAATAGCTCCTTTTAAAGAACGATTATAAGCAGTTGAACCAAGTTGAGTAGAAACACATAAGCCTGTTCCTCTAAAGGTTTCAAGAAAATGTTCATTGATATAAACATCAATTAATTGGGTTTTAAAAACATTCTCAATTCGCATCTCATTTACAGCGTAGTATGATTTTCCATTAATATTTGTTAAAAGAAGTGGCATAGTTTGAATGATTGGCTCACTATCCAAAAAACAAGTGATACACTCTTCAATTTCTTGCGCTCGAAAATCTGTAAAAAAGCCTAATGTTCCCGTATGAATTGCGACAAACTCACACGTGTCAAGTTGATCAATGTATTGATGAACAGCAGTTAAAAAAGTACCATCACCACCAACCACAAATACCGTACTGGGATTATTAAGATCACGCCTTTGATTACCTAAGCGCTCACATATTGTATTAGCAATATCGTTTGATATTTTATCTTTGCGAAAGATAACGTTATAAGTTTTCATTTGAACACCTATCTTTTAATATATCATAAAAAAAAGAATCTGTTGAGATTCTAGTTTTGTTTTCCAGCGTAAAATCCACAAGCACACATGCGATGAGCTAGTTTAAACTCGCCACATGCCGGGCATTTGGCAAGTGTCGGTGCCACTAATTTATAATGTGTTCTACGTTTGGCTTTTCTGGTTTTCGATACTCTTCTTTGTTGTACGGCCATTGTTATACCTCCTAATCATCCTTTGGTCTATATTCCAAAATTTTCGCTAATCGAGGATCAATCTCATTTGATTTCTTATTAAGATCTTCCTCTTTTATTACTTCCCAGCCCTCACCTTTTGGATAATCGATTAATCCCTCTTTATGTACCTTTAGTGGTACATCCATCATGATTAGTTGATAGACCAATGGTAATAGCTCAATTTGTTCACCTTTTACTTCAAAGACATCTTCGTCTTTTTCTTTATTGAAGGCAAACGTCTCACTGTCAGTTATATGAAACTTTCGTGCTACATCTTCAAAGGTAATCGAACACGGGAGTATCATAACACCATCAATAGTTAAATCAACGTACAGGCGCTCTAAATCAGCGTTGTAATGGCATTTACCACTTACAACAACATCTTTTACTTCTTTCAAGCGATCATTGGTGATAAAAGCATTCTTATCAAAATCCAAATCTTCACGGAAAGTAAACGATTTATTCCCGACATTAGCCAAGTAACTACGCGACCATTTCAAGAAGCTCACCCTTTTCGTTAACGTATCATATTATATGAAATATAAACCAATAAGTCAAATGAATATAACTATAATCCAAAGCTAAACATCAATACCTAAGAAGTGCTTAACTAATAACCCAATCACAAATGAAAGCAAGGCAACACCAAGACTGATCGCTAACATTTCACCAACTCTTTTTTTAAAATTTAATCCTTTACAAACCGCAATATAATAGTTAAACATCACAATGATCAAAACAACGATTATAATCAAACACAATAAAGCAAGTAAGAAATTATCATTGTTAAAAATCAAGTAAGGCGTTACCATAGCTATTACTGTAAATAAATAAGCAATACCAGTATACAGACTTGATTTAAAAGCATCATCACGCCCTTCACTACGCGCTGATAAGTACTCACTACTTGCCATTGATAAAGTCGCTGATATGCCAGTGATCAAACCAGATAAAGCAACAAGCTTAGTATTTTGAAGTGCCAAAGTCAAACCAGCCAAAGTTCCAGTTAATTCAACCAAAGCATCATTTAGTCCCAACACCATTGATCCAACATACTGTAGTAATTCCTCATCAATCATTTCAATCAAGGCGTTTTCATGTTCATGTTCTTCATTTTGAATTATCTGTGCTTCTGGTATCTCTTCTATCAATTCTTGATAAGTAGATTGGGCAATCTGCTCACCACTTTCCATTTTTTTTATCACAAAAGTAAACCCTAATACTTGAGCTAAAAGTGAATACATAAAAACCTTAACACGATTGGGTTCTACTTTTTGATTAGTATACTTTTCCCAAATCATGTAATGTCTTCTTTCTTCAGCTCCAATTCGCAAAAGAATCTGCTTATTTTTTTCATCTTTGATCTTATTGGCAATATTAGTGTAGATATGATACTCAGTTATCTCATTTCGTTGCATTAAAAGGATTATTTCTTTTGCTTTATTAGTTATATCTTTAATCATGATCTCTCCTCAATCTTTTTAAGAAACTCTTTTATATATTCAAATACGGTGTCTCTTTGGGTTTCATTTAATATTTCATGGCGTAAACCTTCAAACAGGTGTGAACTAATATTCTGATATCCTAAGTCACTTAGTGTTTTGATCGCATTCTCAAATCCTTTGATATCAACCATACAAGGATCTTGTTGACCACTTATAAATAAGATTGGTGTCATATTATCAGTAATTGTCCAATTGCTTGTCTTATAAACATCGGTTAATCCACTAAACAGATCCAAATAACCACTAACAGTAAACAAATACCCACAAAGCGGATCATCAATATAAGCTTTTACATTATCTTGATTTACACTAAGCCAATCAAAACTAGTCTGCGGATCTTTTATTTTATTATTAAAAGAACCAAAACTTAATTTATCAAGTAATTTACTTGGATGCTTCTTACCATAAACAAGGGCGATTCCTTGTGCTAATAGCTTAGCAAGCGGTAGTACTGGTGTATAGCTTGGTGAACCACTTAAAATAACACCTTTGATATCAGCATGATATCGTTTCAAATAGCTTCTAGCTATTAAGCTACCCATACTATGTCCAAAAATAATCAATGGTAGATCAATGATTGCTTTGGCTTTTAAGTAAAGCGCATGAAGGTCATTCAAGTTTTCCTGCCAACCATTTTCTGCCGCAAAATAACCTAGTAGTTTAGCATTTTTACCATGACCACGATGATCACATGTTAATACCGCATATCCTGCTGTAACAAGTTTAGTAGCGAACCAATCATATCTTTCTTTATGTTCTGCCATACCGTGAAAAACTTGGATCAAAGCCTTAGTGCTATTTTGATCATAATACAAAGTTCCCCATAATCTGTTATTATCGTAACTTGAATCAATATATAATGATTGTTTTTCCATGATTGTTACCCCTATATTAAAATGATACTCAAAATTGCATTAAAAAACAATGAATTATGTTATATTAAAAACGGTGATCACATGAAAGTAACTGGAATTATCGTTGAATATAACCCACTTCATAATGGACATATCTATCATATTGAAAAAAGTAGAGAATTAACCCAATGTGATGTTTTAGTTGCCGTTATGAGTGGTAATTTTGTACAACGAGGTGAACCCGCCATAATAGATAAATGGCAACGTTGCACAGCCGCACTAGCACATGGAGTCGATCTTGTGATTGAACTACCTTTTATATATTGTAACCAATCAGCTAAGCAATTTGCCCAAGCTGCTGTTGATATCTTAAAACTAGCTCAAGTTGATAGCATTGTTTTTGGAAGCGAATCAAATAACATAAAAGAACTACAAGATATAGCTGATATGAGCATTAATGTTGATAACTTAAAAGAAGCGCTTAAAACAGGAATTGGCTTTCCCAAGGCTTATGGTTTAATGGCTGGCGAATACTATCCCAACGATATTCTTGGAATTGCTTACTTAAAAGCACTTAAAGATAGCACTATTAAAGCCTACTCTATCCAAAGGACAACAAATTATCATGATATATCATTTGATCAAAACGTTGCTAGTGCCAGAGCAATCCGCTCAGCTGTTTTCGCTGATAAAGATATTAATTCTTACACACCAATGGTCATTGATAAAACAAAAGCACATAACCTTAGTCAGTATTATCCTTATATAAAAACTTTACTTTTAACACTTGATAAACCAAGACTAAGCAGTTTATTCTTGTTTACCGAAGGTATTGAAAATCACTTGATCAAGCAAGCTAGTGAATATGAAGATTTCGAGCATTTCATTAACGCCAGTGTAACTAAAAGATATAGTCGCGCACGTATTCAAAGAACATTGATTTCATTATTATGTCAGATTCGTAAACAGGAAGTATTGGATTTACCAAAACTCGATACGATCAGAGTATTAGGATTTAATCAAACAGGACAAAAATACTTGAAAATACTTAAGAAAAATGATGTGAAAATAGCAACGCGTTTTAATCAAATACCTAAGCCTTATCGCAAGATGGAATATCGCTCATCGATAATCTATCATGCATTTGATCAAAACTTTAAGGCAGATCTAAAGCAGGAACTAAATGGTCCGATAATAATAAATAGCGTCAAATGACGCTATTTTACATTCACATTATGATAAACCTGTTGAACATCATCAATTTGATCGATCATACTCATAAATCTTTCAAACTGTTGGTATTCTTCATCATTTGCCAGTTCAACATATCCTTGTGGTAACATTGAAATTTCCAAAACATCAAACTGAATCTCACCAAGCTCTTCTTCAAGCGCTTCTTTTGCTTTATAAAGTTCAATAGGACTAACATAAATATTCATGATATCATCTTCAACTTCTAAATCTTTAACATCAACATCAGCACTTATCAATATATCCAAGATTTTTTCTTCATCATTAGCTTTAAAACTAAGAATACCAAGATGATCATACAGATGTGCAACTGATCCTTTGACTCCAATATTAAATTTTGATTTCGTAAAACAATTACGTACCTCGGTGTAGGTACGATTACCATTATCCGTCAAACATTCTACAATGAAGGTTGAACCAGATGGGCCAAAGCCTTCATATCTAACTTCATCATATGACTCAACAGCGCCACCCTTAGCCTTATCAATAGCTCTTTTTATGACATCTGCTGGAACTTGATTTGCCTTAGCTTTATCAACGACACGCTTTAGCGTGACGTTCATATCAATATCGGCAATCCCGTTTTTTGCCGCTATGTATATTTCCTTACCATAGCGTGAATAAATCTTAGCTTTTACTGCTGATGTCTTTGCCATAGCTGCTTTTCTTACTTCAAAAGCACGTCCCATATTTATACCACCTTTTTAAACAACTTTTATTTAATCACTATTAGCTAAAAAAAACAAGGACAAAATCCTTGTTTAACTATCTCTTAGTACCGCTTTAAACTGTGTTTTGAGCATATTTAAGATTTCTGCTTGTATTGGTTGAATATCAACATCATTTAAGGTCTTATCCATCGCTTGATAGATTATACTAAATGCAATGGATTTTTTACCATCAGGAAGCTTATCACCCTTGTAAACATCAAAAACACTAACATCCACAACTAATTTACCACCAATTTTCTTGATTGCGCTTATCATTGTCTCAGCTTTGGTATTTTCATCGACAATCATAGCAAGATCATAGTTTATCATCGGATATCGTGGTATTGGCTTAAACTTGATTCTACTGCTTTTTGCATTATACAAAACAGATAGATTTAACTCAGCTATTATTACATCTTTGATATCGTACTTATCTTTATACTGAGGATGAATACATCCAAATACTCCTAAACATTCCTTATCTAAATACAATAGAGCACTTTGATAAGGGTTGAATATGGTCGTCATAGTATTGTTTTCAACAACAGAAATTCGTTTGTCATCAAAGCCAAACTGATTTAAAATACCATAAATAATTCCCTTGACAGTATAGAAATCGATTGTTTTAATTTCGTGTTTCCACTTGTTTATAGTAACTGACGAACTAAAGCCCATACACAAGTGTTCTTTTCTTTCTTGGTTTTCACCATAGATATCCGCTATTTCAAAGAACATAAATTCATCAATAGAACGAGCTTGATTATAAGCGATTGTATCTAACATACTATTAAACAATGAACAACGATAGTATTTACGATCTTCACTTAATGGATTAGCAAGGACAACAGGACTATTTTGGTACCAAAGAGCATGTTCAACATGACGTGCACTTACCAGTGAATAAGTAATGATCTCAGCCATTCCCTTCACTTTAAGCATATCTTTTATTTGATAACGTAGTTGCGCGTTATCCGCATAGGCGCCACTTACTTCATAAATGGCGGGAAGAGTAGATGGTACACTATCATAGCCTAATAGTCTTACGACTTCTTCACATAGATCAACTTTTAACCGTAAATCTGTACGATATGAAGGTATGTATACTGTAATCTGATCATCCACTAATTGTGGTTTCAAACTTAAATCGGTAAATACATCCATGATAACTTGCGTACTAAAGTTAGTTGCTAGATAATCATTTATAAACTTAACTGAAATTGATATTTCAAAAGGTTTAGTGTTAATCTCACCATAAATGACATTAGCTTCAAGATCAGTAGCATCAGCTAAAGCAATCAAAAGTTCAACAGCCCGATCAACAGCTTTTTGCGGTGCTAAGGGATCTATCCCCTTTTGAAAACGCATACTGGCTTCTGTAGTTAAATTCAAACGTCTAGCTGTATTTCTAATACTAGCTAAGTCAAAAGTAGCCGCTTCTATCAATATTTGCGTTGTATTATCTTCAATTTTACTATCTTGTCCACCCATGATTCCAGCAATACCAATAACAGCATCACCATTAACAATCACAAGATCGCCTTTTTCAATATGATAGGTATTATTATCAAGTGCTTCATATGACATCTTTATATTATCACTTACACCAATGCTTAATTCTTTAAGTTTACTAAGATCATAGAAATGTAATGGTTGACCTGTCTCTAACATAACATAGTTACTGATATCAACCACATTATTGATTGACTTTATTCCAACACTTAATAATGCATCTTTTAACCATTGTGGTGATGGTTTGATCTTCAAGTTATTGATAATTTTACCAATAAAAAGTGGACATTTTGGTGTTGTCACTTTAATTTGTAAATCGCTTGGTTTACCAACCTTGCTTTTGTCATGATAATCAGGTAGCGTCGTCTCTCGTTTTAAAATGGCCTTGATTTCATATGCTAAGGCAAAAAGCGCCTGACAATCAGCACGATTAGGGGTTAAACTGATATCAATCAATACATCATCCAAACCAATGTATGATAATGGATTATTATCACCAACTACAGCGATATCAGGTAAGACTTCAATACCACTTAGTTGTTGTTCATTAAGTAGTTTCTTATCAACACCTAACTCAGATAACGAACAGATCATTCCTTGTGATTTAACACCTCTGATCAGTCCTTCTTTGATCGTTATTTCAGGCAATACAGCATCAACTTTCGCCACAATTACCTTTTGACCTGCTTTTACATTTGGTGCTCCACAAACAATCTGTAATGTTTCATCTTTGATATCAACCATACAAACATGTAAATGATCACTATCAGGATGCGGAGTACATTCTAAAACACTACCAACAACAAGATTGGTTCCAAAAGCTAAACGTTTGACCTCTTCAACTTCCAAACCAGCATTAGTTAATTTGTCTGCTAAATACTCTGGGGTGATATCTGTGAGATCCACATATTGTTTTATCCAATTATAGCTAACTTTCATATCATTCTCCTACTCAAACCTGGTGTAGTCTTTCAAAAAGCGTTGATCATTTAAATAAAAATTCCTAATATCATCAATACCATACTTTAACATCGCTACTCGTTCTATTCCCATACCAAAAGCGAATCCACTATATTTATTACTATCAATATGTGCCATTTCAAGTACTTGTGGATGAACCATACCTGAACCTAATATCTCTATCCACCCCGTCTTTTTACAGATATGACAACCTTTGCCATTACAGTTAAAACACGACACATCGACTTCTACTGATGGTTCAGTAAACTGAAAGTAACTAGGTCTTAATCTAATTGTCCGACTTTCGCCAAACAACTTCTTGACCATTAGTTCAAGCGTTCCTTTTAGATCTCCTAAAGTGATGTTTTCCCCAACAACCAATCCTTCAATTTGAATAAACTGGTGACTATGAGTTGCATCATCATCATCACGACGATATGTTTTACCAGGGCAAATAACCTTGATTGGTAATTGTTCGCATTTGGCTTCTAATACTCTTGTTTGTATCGCTGTTGTATGCGTTCTAAGCAAGCGATTAACATCAATGTAAAAGGTATCTTGCATATCTCGCGCTGGATGATTCATGGGAATATTAGCTCTTGCGAAATTATATAGATCATACTCAACTTCAGGTCCCTCTACTACCTGATAG
This sequence comes from Erysipelotrichaceae bacterium, assembly GCA_034932685.1. Taxonomy (GTDB): domain Bacteria; phylum Bacillota_I; class Bacilli_A; order Erysipelotrichales; family Erysipelotrichaceae; genus JAQUCI01. Next base: position 25,659 of record JAYFOM010000024.1, on the reverse strand, counting down.
CCCATTTGCATAAAGATAGTTTCAATTTCTCTTTGTACTATCGTCAAAGGATGAAGTTGTCCAAAATTTGCTTTATCACCAGCAAGGGTTATATCAATCTTTTGTTTTGCCATCGATTGATTCATTTCCTGTAGTTTTAATGCTTGCGCCTTTTGAAATAGAGCAACTTCAAAATACTGTTTTAGTTCATTTACTTCTTTCCCAAACAATGGTCTTTCTTCATTGTTAAGATCTTTCATTTGACTCATAAAACCTTGTACTAAGCCTTTTTTACCTAACAGTTCAATTTTAACCTGCTCGATCATTGCTACTGTTGTAGCATTTTCAATCTTTGTTAATCCTTCTTCTTTAACTATTTGCCAATCAATCATTTTTTCCTCCCAAATAAAAACGCGTTGTCCAGGAACGAACAAGCGCGGTACCATCCTGATTTGCTTAAAAAGCACATCTTTAACTTTTAACGCCAGCAGCGGGGATGATTAATCCCACTCCCAAGTGAATTCATCAGTTTATTCTGAAAGTGATTCTCAGCTATATCACTTCTCTCTTACAGTATTAGCCTGATTACTAATCTTGATCATCGTATTGTTGATGTCATTATAACAGTCATTATAATATTATTCAATCTTTAACATTAAATGGTTAGATTAAGATAATCGTTTACTAGAAATATTTCGTTTCTTGAAAATTATCGTGTTTAATTCTATTAGTCGAGTGATTTAAAGCGATTTTTGTTTATCACTTATTATCTATTGTTTCACTTTTGTGTTTTCATGATGAATATTAGTATCTATAACACTGAAGTGATTAAGACAAATACCAGCAGCAACAGCAACATTTAAAGAATCAAATTCCTGAATCGGAATATAGATATTAGCATCAGTTAGCTCTAACACTTCTGGCTTTATCCCCTTACCCTCATTACCGAAGATCAAAGCTAGTTTATCTGTTTGTTTGAACTGACCAAGATTTAATGCCTTCACAATTGCGGTACCATACACTTTATAATTATCTGCTTGTAAACTCTTGATGATATCAATGATATCAGTCACAACGATATTAACTTTAAAGATTGCTCCCTGTGATGCTTTGATCAGTTTTTCATTATATATATCTACACTGTTTTTTGATAGTATGATATCTTTAAAACCAAACGCTAATGCTGTTCTTATGATTGTGCCAATATTACCTGGATCTTGAATTTCATCAAGGATCACAACTTTACTTCTTAAATTTAAACTGAAAGTTTGGTAATTACAAAGAGCCACTATCTCATTAAGCGAAACATTGCTAGAAATTTTATTCATTACTTCATCACTGACAAAAATAGCATCATCTAAATGCAACTTACTATTCTCGCGTATGATTATCTGCTTTATTAAACCAGCAGCTTTTGCCTCATTGACCAAATGTTCACCTTCAACAATAAATGTCTTTGTTTGATCACGATATTTCTTTTGGTTTAATTTAGCCAAACTCTTAATGTATTCGTTTTGAACTGATTTTATGGTCATGGTTTACCTCTTATTCATTATAACAATCTAATATTCATTTATCATCATCAAAAAACTCCTTTTATCAATTTAACTAGTAAAAGGAGTCCTTTAAATAATATTTTACTGTTTATAGTTGTTTTACAATATCATGACAACGTGGACACAACATGTTATCATCAGCTTCATTACTGATATTCCAACATCTTGGGCAAACAACTCCTTCAGCTTTTTTAATTTTTATCTTAGCAACTTCAAACATTTCAAGATCATCATCTTCAACAATCTGCGCTTTACTTACAATAAAGAACTGTTCAAGCTTACCATCTAACAATGTTGTAACTAAACGTTTTTCTTCATCACTGATATTGATACTTACATCAGCTTCTAGTGACTTACCAATGACTTTTTCGTTGCGTTTAAGTTCAATTGCTTTGTTAACATCATCTCTTATTAATAAAAGCTTATTAAAATCATCCTTTAACCGTTGCGCATTATCATAAATAACATTTGGCATAAATGATAATAGATGAACTGAATCAACAGGTTTATGACCATAATATTGATATACTTCTTCTGTTGTAAAAGATAAGATTGGTGCCCATAAGCGAACTAAACATTCTACTAAATCATATAAAACTGATTGAACTTGTTTTCTTCTTTTAGCGCTCTTTAATTCAATGTAAACAATATCCTTAATGTAATCCAAATAGAATGAGCTTAATTCATTGGTCATAAAATTAGTTAATGTAGAACTAACCTCAAGATAGTTATAACTCATATAGGCTTTGATACATTTGGCATTTACATCATTTAAAAGTATTGTAATATATTTATCGATCATTTCACGATCTTGGTACTTTACATAGTCTTTTTCATGATCAAAGTACTCTGGCGCAATATGTCCTAACATAAATCTAAAGGTGTTACGAATTTTACGATACTGTTCACTTACCTGTTTCAAGATGTCATTACCAATCCTAACATCTTGTTTATAGTCGATTGTACTAGCCCATAAACGTAAAATATCTGCCCCATAGACTTTGATTACATCAAGTGGGTCAACAACATTACCAACTGACTTGCTCATCTTTTCGCCTTTATCATCACAAACATAACCATGTGATAGTACACTGCGATACGGTGCTTGATCATTAGTAGCAGTGGCGACGATCAATGATGAATTAAACCAACCACGATACTGATCACTACCTTCAAAATACAAATCAGCTGGATATGGTAAACCTCTTGATTGCAAGATGTTATGTGATGATCCTGAATCAAACCAAACATCCATGATATCGTTTTCTTTACGATAGATGTTATTTGGACTTTGAGCGTTTTTATAACCTGGTGGCAGTAACTCACTAGCTTCTTTTTCAAACCAAACATTGCTACCATATTGTTCAAATAATCCTGCAATGTGATCAAATACTTCTTTTTCCATGATTGGACTATCATCTTCAGTATAAATGATCGGAATTGGTACACCCCATAGTCTTTGTCTTGATATACACCAATCACCCCGATCTTTGATCATATTGAAAAGTCGAACTTCTCCCCATTCATTTTCCCAATTAACGGCCTTGATCTGATCTAAAATCTTGGCTCGAATTTTCTCAATTGAGGCAAACCATTGAACTGTTGCACGATAAATAACTGGCTTTTTCATTCTTTCATCATGTGGATAACTATGAGTGATCCACTCTAATTTTAATAATGCGTTTAATTCATCCAATTTTTGTGTAATGGTCTTATTAGCATCTTCCACAAATTGACCTACTAAAAAGTCTCCCGCATCACTTGTCATACAGCCCTTTTCATCTACTGGGCAATATGCACTTAAGCCGTACTTCAATCCTACATAAAAGTCATCAGCTCCATGACCTGGTGCCGTATGAACACAACCCGTTCCATCTTCATCAGTAACATGGTCACCAAGAATGATGAGTGAAGTTTTTTCAGGATATAGTGGATGAGTCGTGGTTATAAGCTCAAGCTCCTTCCCTTTATAACGCTTGATCACTTCACCTTTTAGATCAAACTTAGTTAATAAAGATTCAACTTTATTCGCTAACATGATCAGCTTTCCTTTGGTTGTCGCAACAACTGCATATTCAAAATCGGGATTTAAACAAATCGCTAAGTTAGCAGGAATGGTCCATGGTGTCGTTGTCCAGATCACAAAGCGTTCATCGGTTAAAATGCCTTTGCCATCAGCGACATCAAATACTACATAAATAGTTGGATCTTTTTTATCGAAATATACGATCTCCGCTTCAGCTAAAGCACTTTCACGAGCTGGTGACCAATATATTGGTTTTAAACCTTGATAAATTAGTCCTGATAAAGCCATTTTCGCAAACGACCTTATTTGATCAGCTTCATAATCTTTCTGCATGGTTATGTAAGGCTGATCAAAATCAGCGATAGTACCAAGTCTTTTCATTGTGCTTTTTTGTATTTCAATTTGTGCTAAGGCATACTCTTCACATTTTTCCCTAAAGGCAGCTGCTGTCATGGTTTTGCGGTTTACACCTAGTTTTTGGATAGCATTTTCAATAGGCAAACCATGCGTATCCCAACCTGGGATAAATGGTGTATGCAAATTGTTCATCGCATGACTTTTAACTATAAAATCTTTGATGATGCGATTCATCGCCGTTCCAGCATGAAGATTACCATTAGCGTATGGTGGCCCATCATGTAAGATAAAATACTTGTCATCTTTGTGTTGGTTTAAAAGAGCATGATAAAGATCAAGCGCTTCCCATTTAGCTTGAATTGTAGGCTCTTTTGCCGCTAGATTGCCACGCATCTCAAAATCAGTCTTTGGCATTAATAATGTATCTTTGTAGTCCATATAAATCTCCCCTTCATAAAAAAAACGTCCCTCTAAGGACGTAATAACGCGGTACCACCTTAGTTTATGCTTAAGCATACAACTTTACTACCTTAACGCGGCATACGACTGAAACTACTTAATTCATCTCAGTGACAAATAAGGGATAATCATTGAAATTAACATACCTGCTCTCATCAAATCAGGCTCGCTGTGACTTTACTTTCAAGATCGTGTCTTATTTTTAGTCTTACTTATTTAACAAACGCGGATCGATAGGTTCAAATATCTCAAACTCATCAAGGGTTTTCTGTAAAGCACTTAAACGTTCTTGCATGTCTTCCTTGACCTCATTAGCATCTTCAGCAATACGAGCAAGATCAATCAATAACAAACGTGCAGTAGTAAGTGCTTCAAGCACGATTGAATCAGCGTTGTTTTGAGCAGCACTGATAATATCATTAGCTTCACGTAATGCAATACGTGCAATATCATCTGCTGCTTTTTCTCTGATCGATAACTCTTTGATCAAAACCTGATAGCGATCTTTTATGATAGCTAACTGTTCATTGGCCTGTTCAGCCAATTTTTGATAACGATCAACTTGAACATGAGCATCCACAAGGGAATCATTGAGTTGTTTTAACTCTTCATCAACTTCATAACGATTGTAACCATTCTTCATGATTGAGAACTTTTTATTATCGTTCATTGATCTTCCCCTTTACTCATACTTACCTAATCTAAGCAAAAGGCGCTGTTTCTTAGTTGTTTTAACCACTTCCATAATGACATAGCGCCCATATCCTCTTACAGAAATCGTATCATCATTATTACACAAATAACTCTTTTCTTCAAGCAACTTATAATTGACAAAAACCATTTTATCATCAATTAAAGATTGTGCTTTAGTACGTGATACATTGATCAAAGCGCTCACTATACTATCAAGGCGCATTGATGTGATCGTCTTTTGAAAAACCTTCAGTTTGATCATATTTGATAGTGTTGCTTCATAATATGAGAAACAAACATTTAACTTATTGATTTTCACTAGGTTATCAATCACAAAAGGCGCAATATCTTCATCAACAAAGATGAACACTTGTTTATCATCAACGATAACATCACCAAATTGTTCTTTTCTAATACCAAGATTCATCAACGCCCCAAAAACATCGCGATGAGTCAATTTTATGTAATTGTTATTGATGATACATGATAAACAAACAATTTTAGTATTATTACTATCTCCAATGATCAAACGTTTCATTGTCGCTTCAGGATAACCACCTTCAAAGCGAAAGTTTGTATGATCATTATAATAAGTTGTTATCGCTGCAATTTGATATGGCGTTAAAAAAGTTGAATAGATCGTTCTATCATACTTGGTGTTTTGTGCAATATATTCATCGACTCTTTTTAAAAGTGCCTTTAAATCTTGTTCAATATTATTATTCCCCAACATCCTCAATATTGATTGAACCATCAACTGGAATCGATTTAGGTGCACATAAAATTACATTAGTGCCAATCTTTTGAATACTCCCATCAAGCGCAAAAACTACTCCTGTTAAAAAATCAATTGTACGTTGTGAATACTCACGCGGTAAGCGATGAAGATTTACCACCGCAGCACTTGCCTTCTTTAAATGTACGGCTATATCTTCAGCTTCTTCAAATGTACGTGGCTCAAATAATACCATTTTAACAGCACCACTTAATTTTGAAACGCCTTTATTTTTAGGTGATTCATAATCACTGATCGCTTTGGATTCTTCTTCACTTAATACAACATACTCATCATCTTCTACTTCTGGAGCGATCAAATCTTTTACTTTACTCATTAATTTCATGATAAATCCTCCTATCTTCAAAATTATAACACGCCTTTACTAAAAGCGTTATAATATCTTGTTTAATCAATAAAAAAGACCTTGTTTTAAGGTCTTTGATGTTAATCATTATTCAGCTTCAATCAAGCCATATCCGCCATCATCGCGCTTATAAACAACAGCAGCGTCGTTTGTTTCCGCATCTTTATAAAGAAAGAAAGTATGTCCTAACATTTCCATCCTAAGAATGGCTTCATCAAGATCCATCTTTTCAAGCTTAACCATCTTAGTTCTAACTAGCTCATCATCTTCATCAACAATACCAACTTCTTCCTCTTCTTCTAAGAAAGCTAATGCAAGTTTCTCACGATGCTTACGAGATAATCTAGTTTTTTGTCTTCTAATTTGGTCTTCAAGTTTATCAACAGCCAAATCAATGGCCGCATATAAATCATCATGAGCTACTTCAGCTCTTAAAATACCAATCTTGGTCGGTATCGTGACCTCGATTTTCTGATACAAGGGGTAAACCTTGACAATTACATTAGCTACTGTTTCATCATCAATGATGAAATACTTTTCTAAAAAAGACAACTTCTTTTCAATCTTTGCCTGCATCGCTTCAGTGATACTGACATTATGACCATAGATATAAAATTTCATAAGTTATACCTCCTAACTATATTATAACGAAATATTTGCAATATAATTAGAAAATTAACTGAAAACTTTAGAGATTTTTACAAAAGAAATTTTTAGCATTTTCATAAGCGATAGCAGCTACTTCATCATCTTCAAAACCAACCTCTTTTAATGCTTTTATCATGTTTTGTGCTACCTTGGCATTTGGTAGATCAACAGCCATCGCTGAATCATATTTTTCATCAAAGAAATCCATAAAATCAAAGCCTAGAGCTAAGTGCTGATAACCAACAAGATCAGCTATATATTTACCATGTAACGCTAACTGATAAGCATTTTGTTTTAAAGGATCTTTATCAATAAAACTTTTAGCGGCATTTAAACCGATTAACCCGTCTTTAAGCGCTATTGCTTTAATTTGTTGATCTGTAAGGTTACGTTGATGATCACATAAACTACGTGTATTCGAATGTGTAGCAATAACAGCGCTTGAACTAATCGTGATAATATCCCAAAATGTTTTCTCGTTAGTATGAGAAACATCAATCACCATTCTTCTTTTATTCATCCTTTTTATTGCTTCTTTACCCAAACTACTAAGTCCTTTTAAGGGATTATTTGGCCACCCCTCAGCTAGAGCATTACTTTCATTCCAACATAGTGATCCTAACCTTACACCATTATCATAAAGCCAGTCAATTCTTTTTGATACATCCTGATCAATGCCACACATTCCTTCAACACTAATCATGAAATTTAGTTTATCATCTTTATCAATATCATCTGGGTTTAGTATCCAAGTGATAGCTTCTTTGTTTTGCTCGATCTCATTTTTCAGTGTTAATACACTTTCTTGCATCGTCTGCCAGTCTTGTTCGCCTGAAAAAAAACATGCAGCAGCTACCGTCTTGATGTTCCCTTTTTTCAGTTTATCAAGATGTTTGGTTTTTAAGACATCAACTTGTCCTTTTTGTGTTTTTAAATAAACATCAATACCAATATCAGCGTGTAAATCAAATATTCTCATTTTAGCTCCTTTAATAAATTGGATCAAAGTATTTCATTGATTTAAATTCTCTATGATTTGTATCGTAACTTCTATTATCAATAATTGTTAGCAGTTGGTTATCTTTGTTTGTGACTATTGCATGTTGTAGTTCATTAAGTGTTTTTATTCCTAATAGATGAGCTTGATCAAAAAGTTCGATAAAACTTTCATGATGAACATCACTACAATCACATGGATTACTCCATTTTTGATGATTGATATTTAGAATATCTCTGGTTAGATCTTTTTTGTTAGTGATAAAGTGGGAAGTAAAATTCCACTCATCATTTTTTATAAGTTCAAATCCTCTAATTATGTGATACCAAATTCCAACTGGATCATAACTTAATAATAATACTGTATAAAAATCTTTAAATGCCCGATTTATTGTTTTTACATCAAGCTCAAATGACCATATTTCCTTAACAATTGGTATATATAATTTCGCGATAGCATCAATATCCAAACTATCATGGTTCAATAGTGCAGCACTTGGTAAATTTAATAACTGTTTCGACTTAAGATGATCATACATATAGATGTCGATCATTGATTCATAACGATAGTGCCAATATTTCGTATCTGCTGTTGTACCATTAGTACGATAAAAAATAAAAGGATGGGTAATACTATCAAGCACCCAGTGACATAAATGACCTGCTAGATAAGCTATCATCTTGTCGTAGTTCTCGCTTTCGTTGTTCTTCTTGATAATCTTAAATGCTAAATGATAGAAGTCATTAATATGTGTTTTATGGATTTCATTCGCTAATGCTGTGTATGATTTCCTAACTTTTTGATCAGACCAAGGTAAAGAGTTAATAAAATAAAGAAAATCAGGGCCATTTACCCCAAGTCTAAAAGCATGATGATTAGCTTTGATCATTGCTTTAAGCTTATCATCTGTCAAATCTCGTATTACTGTTTCTGCAAGTAGATTATGTGTAATGATTCCTGGCATGTCTTCACTCCTTCACAGTCACTATTTTCAAAAACCATTGATATATCAAATAAAGACTAAAAGTGTCCATTGCACAATAAGCTAGTAAATCATCGACTAATTTTTCATCAGTCTTTATATTACCGTTATTTAATCGACGCCAACCATCAACCGCATTCATTGCTTGTGATATACCTAAATTCTGATAAGATAGGTTGTTATCAATCGCTTCAACAATCTTCTTCAATGAATAAGAACCAGCCATATCGACATGATAGACCATCCCTAAGTTAAATGGAATACTAAAATCAACAATGCGCTTGATAATGTCCTCTATTTCATCATGGTGTTGTGGATAATAAGCTTGTAATTCTCTTAAGCGTAGTTCTTCACCACCACTAGCATTAAAAACGATGATCGATCCCTTTTTTGGTAAATCAGCTAATAATCTTGTCAAAAGTTCATAACGACAATCTTCTATTCCAATGTATTCACTATGCGTCAACTTTTGATCATATATATGCAACGAGTATTGAAATAAGACTACATCAAATGGTTTCATGTGTTTATAAGGTGGTATGGCATAACGATCCCATTCAAAGTCTAGAAATGATAATGGATATTGAATATTATCTTTTAACCATAAATTCAAGTTAGCTTTATCAACAAACAAACCTTTATTTATATCAGCCATTATTTGTGCATATTGAACTCTTGTTCCTTCAATCTTGTCTACATCAACTTGTGCTAGAAAATGCCTTCCCTCTTCATACATCTTATATTTATTTTCACTAGCAGTTAATGTTAAGATCGAATTATTAGCCACATCCTTTTCTTCTACGAAACATTCATCATAAAAGCGACACTTTATTCTTCTAATACATTTCTTTTCACGTTTGGGCTTATTTAGCTTTGTAGCGTCAAAATTATTCATCGCAAGAAGTGTTGGGTTTAAATCACGCATTTTACTTGTTATCTTTTCGGTTATATTAATTGTGGGCTGATTATTGTGATTATACAGATGATGGCTAACAACCATCAACTTTTGATAATCAATTTCATCTTCTCTTATATAATCCTGATTGAAATGAACAACCAATATATTGTTATAATCAATATTAAGCTGTTTTAATAACCATACATTATCAGCCAAATATTGCAAGCTGTCTTCTTTGGGAAAAAGTTCATTACGAATAAAATAAATATCCCATTTATCATTTACCTTATGCATAAATGGTATCTTAATACGTAGATCATTATACTCAAAACGTGCTTTGATCAACCACTGGTTTTCTTGCATAGCAGCTAATGTTTTTGCTGTAGTATCATTAGTTTGACCAAAAAAGCCATTCTTAAGATCCAATTTACGTGCAACAATGATACTTAACGTTTCATCCATCTGAACATAGTTATGGTAAGGTAGTCGTTCACTATCTTGGTTTTTATAATATAGATGCTTACAAATATTGTAATTGTAGATATCGTTGATATGAAACATAAAATTTACCTCATAAAAAAGTATAACAGAAAACCCCTAACCTTACCAACCGATTAATATAAGTGTTACAAGTGAATTATTAGTGATTAAATATGATTTTTACTACAAACTTGCTATTTTAAGCATTATTTGTTTCTACAATTGCATTTTTGGTTATATAATAAAACTAATTGTAAGGAGAACTCATGTTTAAAAATAAGAAAATAACGCAGTTATCATTGTTTTTATTTATGTTTTTGATGGTTTTTCTTTGTCTATATTCTTTTATCCGCTTACCTTCTATTCAAGCTGAAATAATAGCTAAAGAAGAAGACAAGAAAGTTATTGATCTTTATCTTACTAATACAAAAAGCAACCTAAAGATCAATGAAACTGCTTTAGCAATGCTTAGTGAAAACAAGCTTGGTGACGATCAAAATATCAAGTATTCATATCGGACTGCCGAAGGTATCGATATGATTAGCTATAGTGATAGTTGGAATGTCAGCAAACTTGAAGCACTTTATAATGAGTTAAAACTTAATGTCCATGGTGAAGAGTTTGATCTACTAGATCGCGTTGTTGTACATGGTGAAAGCGATGTTTATGCGGCCGGAGCACATAGCAATTTAAGCAAAACAATTGAGCTAATCATAAAATTGCCTTCTTTACCATTCAACTCAACTGTCTACTTCCCCTTTGATATGAGTGTTATTAATCTATACAATGGCGACCAATATAATCAAGTAGCTGACATGGCTATTGTTTTAAGTCATGAATATGGTCATCATTATACTTTTTATCATATGTTTAAGAATAAGGACTTTACCGATAGTGAATATGAGAAAATCAGAAATATTCAAGGTGTTGAAGTATTTTATGATTATGCCAACAACTATCAACATTATTTAAATAATCATGATTCTTATCTTGTAGAAATTGCTGCTGATGATTACGTTCAACTGATGGGATCACCAATGACGAAAAACGTCAGCAAGTATGTAGATGTAAGACAAATTCTATATGGTGCTAAACACCCAAAACAATGGCGCTCGTATAACGGATATATTCAAGGAAATGTTTTGATCCCTTTCGCTGATGAAGTTGATGGTTTAGCTGAATACTTCTATCAATTTGTTGATGAAGAACCACCGACAAAATCTAGTTACGATAAAAAGAACTTAAATTTAACTATTAACCGTGGCAGTTCTTCTCATCAAGGCTCAAGTGGTCCACTAAATTTTACCCACTATGTCATAAGTTGGAATAACGCCTATGATCAAGCTATATACACTTTGGTATGTGCTGATCCTGACGGTAAGAACGCTTATCCAATTAAAACAGTATATCCAAATCAAACAACTAACGCTTATATCGGTACCGTATCATATGAAACAGCTACTATGATTTATTGGCAATATGACAACATTGATAAAGGCAAGAAGATATTCTTTGTCAACATCCTGTTGCCTGATAATACACTAATAAGATCAAATGTTCTAGAATATACATTTAGGTAGGTACAATATGAAAAAAAAGAAAATATTTTTGATAGTAATGTTCTTGATGCTTAGCACTTTTGGTTGCGCTAAGGCTAAAATAACCTATAAAATTGATGATAAGTTTAACACTTCCATTACATATTATGTGATCGTCGATAAAAATATCTTACCAGAACAACAACATGTAAGTGTTCATACCATTATTACCACAACCTCTTCAGCTTATGAGAAAAAAGGTTTTGTGATCGAACATTATCAAAATGATAATGATAAAATTGAACTTAAAATGTCACTAACCAAAGCCAACCAAAGTTTAGATGAAGCTTATCAAACACTTGAAGAACTAATGATAGATCCTAGTATTACTTTTTTAACAAGTGTTGATCAAGACTACAAAGTTCTTGAATACGATAGTACATTGAAACTTGAAGTTCAAACCGATATCCCACTTATACTTGAAGGTTCAGGATTCATTAAGCTACCAAAAATGACGCAAGACGAAGTTTTATCATCAATTAATGAAAGTGATCTTCAAATTGAGTTTATCTTACCATCAAGCACTATCATTAACCGTAATGAGCAAACAATGATCAAACAAGATAAAGGTCAGACCATTATTAGTACTCCTATTCTTATTGATCAAAAGACAATACTTAATGTTCAATTACGTACCAGTTTAAACAACAATAAACCACTTAATCTAACCATAACTGATTCAATTGATAAATCTAACACTGCACAGACTACGTATCAAATAATGGGATATGCAAGTGGGGCATTAGCAATACTAACTCTTGTATTGATCATTAGACAAAAAAGAAAGGTATAAAATAAGAACCGCTAATTAGCGGTTCTTATCTTTATTATTTACTTGCTTTAATAGCCGCATGAGCAGCAGCTAAGCGGGCAATCGGAACACGATAAGGTGAACATGATACATATGTCAATCCTACTTTATGACAGAATTCGATTGAGCTAGGATCACCACCATGCTCGCCACAAATACCCAATTTAATATCAGGACGAGTCTTTCTACCTAACTCACATGACATCTCAACTAGTTTTCCAACGCCATGTTGATCTAAGCGAGCAAATGGATCTTGTTCGAAGATCTTTTTCTCATAATAACTATCTAAGAAGTTTCCAGCATCATCACGTGAGAAACCAAAAGTCATTTGCGTTAAATCATTAGTACCAAACGAGAAGAATTCAGCTTCGGTTGCGATTTCATCAGATAGTAAAGCAGCTCTTGGTATTTCAATCATAGTACCAACCATATATTTCATGGTTGAACCAGCTTCAGCGATTAACTTATCAGCTGTTTTCACAACTATATCTTTTACGAATTTTAACTCTTTGATCTCACCAACAAGTGGAATCATTATTTCAGGAACAATATCCCATTCTGGATGTCTTTTTGCTACATTAAGCGCTGCTTCAATAACAGCTTGTGTTTGCATTTCAGCGATTTCAGGATATGTAACCGCCAAACGACAGCCACGATGACCCATCATTGGGTTAAACTCATGGAGCTCACCAATAACAAACTTTAGATCACTTACTGTAATATTCATATCTTGGGCTAATGCAACGATATCAGCTTCTTCTGTTGGTAAGAATTCATGAAGGGGTGGATCCAAGTAACGAATAGTTACTGGTTTTCCTTCCATTGCTTCATACAAGCCTTCAAAGTCACCTCTTTGCATCGGTAACAACTTCGCTAAAGCAGCACGACGTTGTTGCTCATTTTTACTAACGATCATTTCACGCATTGCTTGAATACGATCAACATCAAAGAACATATGCTCAGTACGAGTTAAACCAATACCTTCAGCACCAAATGCCACAGCTTGAGCAGCGTCTTTAGGCGTATCAGCGTTAGTTCTAATCTTTAATGTTCTAAACTCATCAGCCCATTGCATGATCGTTTCAAAATCACCACTAATACCAGCTGGTACTGTTTTGATAGCGCCAGCATAAATTCTGCCAGTAGAACCATCTAACGATATAAAATCACCTTCATTAAATACAACACCATTCAGTTCAAATGATTTCTTACTAAACTTAATTTCACCACAACCAGAAACACAACAAGTACCCATACCACGAGCAACAACAGCCGCATGTGAAGTCATACCACCACGAGCTGTCAAAATACCCTCAGAAACATGCATTCCTTCAATATCTTCTGGTGAAGTTTCAAGTCTTACTAATACAACTTTATCACCACGTTGTTTTGCCGCAACAGCATCAGCTGCCGTAAAGACAACTTTACCACAAGCTGCACCAGGTGATGCTGGTAATGCGGAAGCAATATGTTTTGCTTCTTTTAGTGCTTTAGCATCAAATTGTGGATGTAATAAAGAATCAAGTGCTTTTGGATCAACTTGCATGATTGCATCTTTTTTGCTGATCATGTTTTCGCTAACTAAGTCAACAGCAATTTTCAAAGCTGCAGCTGCGGTTCTTTTACCACTACGAGTTTGCAACATGAATAATTTACCTTTTTCAATTGTAAATTCCATATCTTGCATATCACGATAATGTTCTTCTAATTTATCACAGATAGCCACAAACTCATCATAAGCATGAGGCATGATATTTTGTAGTTCATCAATAGTCTTTGGTGTTCTAATACCAGCAACAACATCTTCACCTTGCGCATTCATCAAAAACTCACCATATAATTTCTTCTCGCCAGTTGCTGGATTTCTAGTAAAAGCAACACCAGTGCCACAATCATCACCCATATTACCAAAAACCATCATCTGAACATTAACAGCAGTACCCCAATCACTTGGAATATCATTCATTCTGCGATAGTAAATAGCGCGTGGGTTATCCCATGATCTAAAGACGGCTTTAATCGCATCGATTAACTGTAGTTTTGGATCACTTGGGAATTCACTACCCTTTTCTTTAGCATAAAATGCTTTAAAGCGTTTTACCATTTCTTTTAAATCATCAGCTGAGAATTCAGTATCAAGCTTAATATTCTTTTCTTCCTTCATCTCATCGATAATGACTTCAAAGTTGTGTTTTGGTAAATCCATAACAACATCTGAAAACATTTGAATGAAACGACGGTATGAATCATAAGCAAAGCGTGGATTGCCAGTTAACGACGCAACCCCTTCAACAACATCATCATTAATACCAAGATTTAAGATAGTATCCATCATACCAGGCATACTAGCTCTTGAACCAGATCTAACTGATACTAACAACGGGTTATTTTTATCCCCAAACTTCTTACCACTGATCTCTTCTAATTTTGCTAGATAAGCAAATATCTCATTATGAATATCATCATTAATGGTTTTATTGTCAACATAATACTGGGTGCAAGCTTCGGTGGTAACAACAAAGCCAAAAGGAACAGGAAGTCCCAAATTGGTCATTTCTGCTAGATTAGCTCCTTTTCCGCCAAGAAGTTCACGCATTTTTCCATTACCTTCAGAAAAAAGATAAACAAATTTCTTACTCATATTTTCCTCCATATCTCGTTTTATCATTATACTAAATAATCGTCAATATTACTACCAGCATTTACTTGCTAAATCAATCAAAAATTTTAAATTTATACATGATTGGTACAACACGCTTCATATATAGTTCAAGTAACGGACCAAAGATGATCATGCCTATCACTGTTCCCTCACGAATACTCATCAAACCATCAAAAGCTAAAACTAAAACGATTACCAAAGCCATAGTCACAATATCAGCCATTTGTCTAATCAAACCAAAAGATTTACTAGTTTTCTTAGATATCGCCATACATAAGCCTTCCAAAGGAAAACTGATGACATTCTGCGCAGTAACTGTACCAACCGCAAAAGCACAACTGATATTACCAAGCAAGAAAAGCATCAAAGTAATAACATAAGAGTTTATATGCCAATTACCTAAAAGTTCATAGTAAAAGAAATTGACCAACACGCCTAAAACAATCGCTAATAAAACCTGTAAAACAAGTGCAATTTTGATTTCTTTAAGTATTAGCATTTGCATAGCGACACAGAAAAAATTCATCGCCATCGAAAAAGTACCAACTTTTATATTTAAAAGCCCTGAAGCTGTTTGACTAAATGCATCCCATGCACCAACCCCAATCGCACACCTTAACACTACCGAAACGCTAAATGCGACTAAAATCACACTAAACAATAACACCACTGCTTTTTTTAACATGTATACTCCTATATTGATAATAAAAAGTTATCTTAATATCATTCTATCTTTGCTGAAACTATTTAATACTTGAACTTTATCTTCTTTTACCAAAACTAAATCTTCAATTCTGACACCACCAATTTGTGGTAAATAAATACCAGGTTCAATTGAAAAACACATACCAGCTTCAATCAAGCTATGATTACTAGCGGCAACATCATATGGTTCGTGAACTTGTAAACCTATACCATGACCACATCGATGAGTAAAAAATGGACCATAGCCTGCTTTTGTGATCACTTCACGCGCTGCATTATCAATCTCACTAAAAGCAACACCTACCTTAATCTTGCTTATAGCAGCTAAGTTAGCCGCTTTGACTATATCATATATATCCTTTAGCTTACTATCATCTTGCCAAAAGAACGTTCTAGTCATATCACTACAATAGTTTTGATAGACACCACCCATATCAATCAAGATAACATCTTGAGGTTTAAGTTTTCGATCAGAGGCAACAGCGTGCGGATCAGCCGCATTCTCACCAAATGCAACAATCGCATTAAATGATGTTTCTTGATGATTATTTTGCATGAAATATTTTTTCAACAGTACTGCTATCTCTTTTTCACTAATACCAGTCTTAAAGTGTTTAGTGATCAAACTCATGATCTTATCATTTTCTCTTGATGCCATTATCATGGCGTTTTGTTCATCAATATCTTTAATGCTACGTAGCTTATCGATCAAGACCGAACCATCTACATAGTCACTATTACGAAAATGCATTAACCTAATTAAAAAGCCAGCAGCCCAACTTTTATCAATTCCTATCTTCTTGCCATGTAAATGACTTGCTAATAAAGCAATTGCATCATCATTATCACTAAAGCGAATCATTTCATAAGCATCGTTATCAGCTAATGGAAATAATTCATTTATAAAGAGTTTTGGCTTACCAATTTTATCTATCAATAAAACAAATAATCTTTCACCAACATGTAATTTGATATTTACGAAGTAAAGCATGTTGAAATAATCGGTAATAATCATTTGATCAATGTCACTTAAACTCATCGTTGTTTGTAGTTTATTAATTCTATTCATGACTTAGATCCATCAATCTTTGCTTGATCAAATCCAATTGTCTTTGATATTCATCTTTTTTAGTTCTTTCTGCATCAATTTTCTCAATTGGTGCTTTTTGCATAAAGTTTGCATTATTAAGCATTCCTTCAGAGCGTTGAATTTCTTTTTCAAGTCTATCAATCTCAAATTTTAAACGTTGTCTTTCTTGTTGTTTATCAACAACTTGATCTTGTGGTAGATACATTACACCATCAACGATCGGCTTGACCATAAGATCACCATCAAGTTTATCAACCCAGGATGCATGTGTCATCTTTTCAAGTACTGATGCAATCATCGGATAAGGAGTCATGATCTTATCATCGTTGTCTTTAATCATGATGTTTAACTTCGTTTTTGGCTTTAAATTAGCTTCCAGTTTAATCTCTCTAATTGCTTTGATCATACTGATAAGTTGTTGACATTGCTTATCAGCAAGCTCACAATCTAAAACGATTGTTTCTGGCCAGTTAGTAATACACAAAGCTTCTTCTTGTTGTGGTAAACTTTCATAAATTTCTTCAGTTACAAATGGCATAAAAGGATGCAACATCTTAACGATATTAAGTAAAAGCGTGATCAATGTTGTTTGTGTCGCCAGTTTCATGACATTATCATCACCATTCAAACTTGGCTTAGCTAACTCAATATACCAACTACAGAAATCATCCCAAATAAAGTTATAAAGTTCATTTCCAACAAGAGAGAATTCATAACGTTCCATATTCTCATTAATGTTAGCTAATGTTTCATTATATCGTTTAATAATCCAACGATCGATAAAACCAGCATGTTCTAAATTACTAATATCATACACAAAAGCATCATCTTTGTTCATCAAGACAAAACGACTAGCATTCCATATCTTATTAATGAAGTTCCATGCTGCTTCGATTTTTTCACTACTATATCTAGTATCTTGCCCTGGTGTTGAATTAGTAGTTAAGAAGAAACGTAATGCATCTACCCCATATTTTTCAATAACATCCATAGGATCAATACCATTACCAAGTGATTTACTCATCTTACGACCTTGTTCATCACGAATTAAACCATGAATCAATACATCCTTAAAAGGTCGGCTATTTGTACAATAACGCGCTTGAAATGCCATACGCGCTACCCAAAAGAATATAATATCGTAGCCTGTAACAAGCGTATCATTGGGATAATAACGTGTAAAATCAGCTGTTTGATCCGGCCAACCAAGCGTACTAAATGGCCACAAAGCACTAGAAAACCAAGTATCTAAGACATCCTCATCTTGACGCCAATTCTCAATGTCTAAAGGACTTTCTAATCCAACATATATCTCATTGGTTACCTTATGATAATAAGCTGGAATTCGATGTCCCCACCAAAGTTGTCTTGAAATACACCAATCTTCAATGTTTTCCAACCATTGACTAAAATTCTTTTCAAATCGTTTAGGATAGAAATTGATCTTTTCATCTTCATTACTCTGATTTTTTATTACTTCATCAGCCAAAGGCCGCATCTTTACAAACCATTGTTTAGATAGATATGGTTCAATGATCACATCGGTTCTTTCCGAGTGACCTACTTGGTGAATATGTTTTTCAATCTTGACTAAATTACCTTCTTCTTTTATTCTAGTAACAAGTTTTTCGCGACAAACAAATCGATCTAGTCCGACATATTCATCAGCTAAAGCATTCATCGTGCCATCTTCATTGATACATTTTGGACGCTCTAAATGATATTTTTCAGCTAGTGCAAAATCATTAGGGTCATGAGCCGGCGTACACTTCATGACACCAGTTCCAAAAGCCATATCGATATATTCATCAGCAATAACATCAAAATTTTGATGATTAGCTGGGTTGATTACTTTTTTACCAATAAATGATTGATAACGCTCATCAAGTGGGTTTACAACTAAACAAACATCCGCAAACATTGTTTCTGGTCTTGTTGTAGCTACTTCAAGATAGTCATCACTATCAACTATTTGATAACGGAAAGTATAAAACTTACCTTCTATTTCTTTATGAATTACTTCAATGTTACTAAGTGCAGTTTTTGCTTGAGGATCCCAATTTATGATCCTTTCACCTTGATATATCAAACCATCATTATAAAGATCAACAAAAACCTTATTAACGGCTTTACTTAAGCCCTCATCCAAAGTAAAACGTTCTCTTGAATAATCAAGTGAAAGACCAAGTTTAGCCCATTGTTTTCTTATTTCATTTGCGTAATCATCTTTCCAACGCCAAGCATGTTCTAAAAAAGCATCACGACCAATATCATAACGTGATATACCCTGCTCTTTTAGTTTAGCATCTACTTTTGCTTGTGTCGCAATTCCAGCATGATCCATACCAGACAACCACAATGTATCAAACCCATTCATCCTTTTAAAACGAGCGATAATATCTTGTAAGGTAGTATCCCAAGCATGACCTAAATGTAGTTTACCAGTAATATTTGGTGGTGGTATCACTAAACAAAAAGGCTTTTTATTTAAATCACCTGCTGTGAAATAATCAGCTTTTATCCATTTCTGATATTTATCCGCTTCAACCTTAGTGTGTTCATATTTAGCTGCCATTTCCTTCATGTATATGCCTCCATTCTGCTTTTAAGATGCCGTATGTTTTACAATCTGCGTAGTCATTGACTAGCTTATCATAAATAAGCTTTCTAAGTGTTCCTTCATAAATGAATCCTGTTTTTTCAATAACACGTTGTGAAGCTTTGTTATTGACACTGTGTTTAATCTCAATCTTTCTTAATCCCACATGCGTAAAACCTACATTGATAACTTCCTTAAGTGCTTCACTCATCAATCCTTGACTCCAATAGTCATAGTTTAAACTATATCCTATCTCACCAACATCATGATACCTGATACTTACAAAATCACAAGTACCGATCATCTTGTTGTTTTCCTTATACACCAAGACGTATGTCTGTGGTATCCCATTAGCTGGACGATTAAGAAAATATTTATCAATTACTTGCTTGGTTTCATCAAGCGATTTGTGTAAAGGATAACTCAAGTAATCATTGACCCTTTTATCACTAGCGATCACATAAAGATCATTAGCGTCTTCTAATTTGATTGGTCTAATGATCAATCGCTTCGTTTTAATAGTTGGAAGTATTAAGTTTAACATGTTATCTCCTTTAACAAAAAAAGCATCCCCTAGGACGCTTAACGTGGTACCACCTAAATTCGCTGATATAGCCTCATACTGTAACGGTAGTTACCGGCTTTACTTACTTACTTCAGTAAAGCTTCTCCAAGATGACCTTCGTCAGTACCATTCGATCTATTTACACCACCATAGACTCGCTAAACGAATTAATACTGACTACTCTTCTTATCATAGAATTTACTTAATTATAATGAAAACGTTAAAGAATGTAAAGCGTATCTGATTGTCATTTAAACTTAACAAACAAAACATCATCAAATACCTTACCATGATTATTTCTTACTGCTTTCTTTAAGTAACCTTCTTTTTCAAATCCAAGTTTTTCAAGTAATTTAATTGAACCGATATTTTCACTAAAAACTCTAGCTGTGATCATATCATAACCTTCATTGAAAAGTTGCTGAATGATAATTTCTAGTGCTTCACTCATATAACCTTTGTTAGCGAACTTTTCAGCTAGCCAATATGATATTGTGATCGCATTAACATTGTATCTAATATGATCTTCATCAACGCTAATATTGCCGATCACTTCATTAGTGTTTTTTAACTTGATCACATAATCAGTACCTTTTCTATTTAACATGCTTTGAGCAAACTCTTCATAAGTTGTTATCGATAACATGTTGTATTTCTGAACAAAATCCGTATTAACATACTGATATAATGGCTTAATATCATCTTGTGTCAGCTTATTTAAACTAATATTGTTTATCTTGATCATACAAATCCTCTTTATGTGATAATATCACTGAACTAACTATTTATTAACTGTATCATAAGATCATCAAAGGAGTGATATAAAATGACACTAAAAGTAACAAAAGAAAACTTTAAACAAGAAGTAATAAACGCTGACAAACCGGTATTGGTTGATTTCTATGCAACATGGTGTGGACCATGTAAGATGTTATCACCAGTAATTGAACAGATTTCCAGTGAAAGAAGCGATGTCAAAGTCGTAAAGATCGATGTTGATGAACAAGTTGAATTAGCTAGACAGTTTGGCATCATGTCAATTCCTACCATCATGGTTATCAAAGATGGTAAAGTCGCATCAACTACGCTTGGCTTTAAATCAAAAGAAGCGATATTAGCAATGCTATAAAATGAACCGAAAGGTTCTTTTTATTTTATCACTTTCTTCAGTTTATTCTTATCTATAATGCGGATTCCACCTCTAAAAAGCTGCACTATCCCTTCACTTTCAAAATATTTTAACATGCGACTAACAACCTCGCGTGCACTACCAATATCTTTGGCGATGGCTTCGTGTGTGATCGTTAATACATCTTCTTTACTATTGATCATAGCATCCCATAAACTATAAGCTACTCGTTCATCAATGCTCTTAAAAAGAATCTGCTCTAAAGCCCACATAACATCACTAAAGCGCTCAGTTATCGCTTTATAGATATAACATTCAAAATAAATATTATCACGCATGATTTGCGATACTACCGCTGAGTTTATCATCAATACTTCGGTGTTCTCTTCAGCGTCAATGAAAACATCAAAACTGATGTTAGCTAAGACACAAGAAGCTGATAAGACACAAGAATCATTTTCGTATAAACGATATAATGTTACTTCCTTGCCCTCTTCAGATAAGACATATACTCTTAAGCGACCACTAAGGACAAACATCGTACCGATACAGCCACTATCCTTACCATGAAGATTATCATTTTTCTGATAACAGTTAATGATAGAACTTTGACTTAAGTCGTCTTTTTGTGATGGCGTTAATTTGTTCCAAACGGTAATATTCTCTTTAAGGTAATATTCTAAATCTTTTTCTGTCATTATGATACCTCTATAATGTTATTCTACCTAAAAAAAACAGTACCCTCAAGGTACTATTTAATTTGATTTAGTTTCTTAACATATTTACTTGCACTCATTCCAGCGATAACCCCATCATTAACCGCCTTAGCAATCTGATAAATACCACCAATGCAATCACCAGCCGCGTATAAGCCCGGTAGATTAGTTGCCATGTTTTCATCAACAATAATCTTATTATTATCAACTAGAACACCCATCTTTTTAGCGAAATCAGTACTACCAGCTACACCATATGCTATAAATAGTCCATCAATTGCTAAACTAGTTCCATCTTTATAGATTACTTTTTGTACTAGCTCATCACCTATTACTGCATCAATTGTATTTTCGACAATGATCGCACCCTCTGGTATTTGGCCTTGTGGTTTTACACCATTAGTGATTATAGTTACCGATTTAGCAATATCGATCAGTTCACTAGCTTCATGCATCGCATAATCACAACATCCTAAAACAGCAACGTCTTTATTGCGATAGAAGAAAGCATCGCAAACAGCACAATATGATACTCCTTTTCCTTCAAATTCTTTTAAACCCTTGATCATTGGCATTTGTCTTGGTGAGCCAGTAGCGAGAATAATACTTTTTGCTTCATATATCTCATCGGCAGTATGAACAATATAGTTTTCATTGTAATCAATTGTTAATACTTCCGTATCAACTGTCTTGATTCCTAATCTTTGAGCTTGCCTTATACCATTATCGATCAAATCATTACCACTAATTGGTTCAATAAACCCATAATAGTTTTCAACCATATGAGCAGTTTTAAGTGCTCCATTATCCTTGGCAACTATCATGGTATTTAAACCAGCCCTTTTCGCATAAATACCAGCAGATACTCCAGCTGGTCCTTTTCCTATCACTAACACATCTATCATTTTTTCACCTCTTTTCATATGATACTTTAAATCAAGTTTATCTTCCGTGATTTAATCACATACAATGCTTTCTTTTATAATCATTTATCATATAGTATAATCCAGTTATTAGTTATTATAGGAGAATATGCATGAACTATGGTAAATTGATCGTCATAAAAGTTGGTACTAGCTCTTTAACCAATGAATCAGGTACACTTGATATCACTAAACTACAAAACATCGTTAACCAAATTGCTAAACTGATCGCTGATTCACACTTAGTGATCTTAGTAACATCAGCAGCTGTGGCAGCCGGTTATCGACATTTAGGATTTAATAAGCGACCTAGTAATATAGCTGGTAAACAAGCAGCTGCTGCTGTTGGTCAGGCCTTATTAATGGAAGAGTATAATCGTGCTTTTAGTCTACATAATATTAAAACCGCACAACTTTTAATAACTAAAGATGATTTTAAGGATAAAAGAAGATACAAAAATGCATGGCGCGTTTTTGAAGTATTATTGAATAGAAAAGTAGTACCGATCATTAATGAGAATGATACTGTATCAATTGATGAACTTAAGTTTGGTGATAATGATCGCTTATCTGCTCAAGTTGCGGCTATGGTGCACGCTGATATGCTCATATTAGCTACCGATATCAATGGTTTATACACAAAGGACCCACGTATTGATCCTAGTGCACAATTAATACCGAAAGTAGATAAGATCACTCCCGAGATCGAAGCCCTCGCTAAAGGCTCTAAAAACGCTAATGCGACAGGTGGGATGGCAACCAAGATCATCGCCGCAAAACTCGCTACTAATGCTGGAGTATTCACTTTCATTTGTAACACCAATCAAGAAGATATTTTGATCAAAGCCGTAAATAATACCGCCATCGGTACCGCATTTAGTGCAAAAGACGACATGAAAACCAGAAAACAATGGGTAGCTTATCATGGTTTAGCTAAAGGCAAACTATATATTGACGAAGGTGCTAAATTTGCCCTATGCGATAATAATAAAAGCTTATTACCAATCGGAATTAAGGCAATTAGTGGTGATTTCAACATCAAAGATATCGTTGAGGTTTACCAGGTTGATCATGATATTTTATTAGGTAAAGGTATAGTTAATTATGACGCTAAACAATTAGCTTTTATTATTGGACATTCTACTGCTAGTATTGTCAAACAATATGGCAAAGCGTATAAAGCAGTTGTAATTCATCAAAATGATTGGGTCAATAACCTAGATGAGGAGATATGATATGACAACACTGATAGAAATCGCACAAGCAGCCAAGATCGCCAGCCGAATCAGCGCTAATCTTGATGAAAATACAAAGAATCAAGTATTAAACGCTATCGCAGATGCATTGATCACAAATTCTAGTAAGATCATCACTCAAAACCAACTAGATTTAGCTCTTGCTAAGCAAAACAACATGAATGAAGCGCTACTTGATCGTTTAACCCTTACACATCAACGTGTTAATGATTTGGCACTTGGTGTTAAACAGATAAGTGATCTTGCTGATCCAATCAATGAGATCATCGATGAATGGATAAGTCCTGATGGTTTAAACATCAAGAAGATTCGTGTTGCATTAGGCGTAATTGGTATGATCTATGAAGCTCGTCCTAATGTTACTGTTGATGCAGCCACATTAGCTTTTAAAGCAGGTAATGCCATAATTCTTCGCGGTAGTTCAAGTGCTTTTAATACCAACTTGATACTAGTAGAGATCATGCGTAAAGTATTGATAGATCATAGTATTAATCCTGATATTATCTGCTTATTAAGTGATTTAAGTCGTGATGCTGTAAACAAGATGTTGAAGCTACGCGATTATATTGATTTGATCGTACCGCGTGGTGGAGCTAGTCTGATAAATGATGTTGTTAATAACGCAACCGTACCAATTCTTGAAACTGGAACTGGTAACTGTCATATTTACATTGATGAAAATGCTGACTATCAAACAAGCGCCAATATTGTTTTAAACGCAAAAACCCAAAGACCTGGCGTTTGTAATGCGGTTGAGACGGTACTAATTAACCAAAATTGGCCATACGCAAATATTCAACTACTGATCACAACCCTTCTTGAGCATAAAGTTGAACTCTATGGTGATCAATTTCTATGCGCCAATTTCAAACAAGTAAAGTTAGCCAGCGAAACAGATTGGCAAACCGAATACTTAGCACTTGTTTTGGCTATCAAAATGGTTGATGATATTGACGCAGCTATTGCGCATATCAACAAATACGGTACTAAACATACCGAATGTATCATCACCGCAAATAAAGAAAATGCTAAAATGTTTCAAAGAGATATTGATGCGGCTGTGGTCAATGTTAATGCATCTACCCGTTTTACTGATGGCTTCATGTTTGGCTTTGGCGCTGAACTTGGCATCAGTACCCAAAAAACCCATGCTAGAGGTCCAATGGGGTTAAAAGAGATAACCAGTTACAAGTATTTAGTAACAGGACAAGGTGATATTAGAAAATAAAGCTATCCAATCGGATAGCTTTCAGACTGATGACAAGTACACTCTATAAAAAGGGTGTACTTTTAATTTGATAAAAAAACGACCATATAGTCGTTTAGATAAGGAATTGATAGATTTATAAAGATTACTGATAGCCATCTTATCGCTTTGATGAAGCAGT
>JAYFOM010000023.1:0-6307 GCA_034932685.1 Erysipelotrichaceae bacterium | reverse complement strand
TGATCCTTATGATTGCGTAGGTGAACTATGGAACATGTCCCCACTAAAGTATGCGCATATGGCGACTACTCCTACTTTGTTTATTCATTCTTATGAGGATTATCGTTGTTTGATCCAAGAAGCGATGCAGATGTACACCGTATTAAAGTGTCGTGGCATAGATACAAAAATTGTTGGTTTTAAAAAAGAAAATCATGAATTATCAAGAAGTGGTAAACCAAAACATCGTAGTAAGCGATTGTTTGAGATTACAGCTTGGATAGATAAGTATACAAATAACAGAAAAGAGGATTAATATGGAATTCGATCTAAGTAAACCCCATTGTTTCTATTTCAATGAAATTGCCATGATCCCACATGGGTCAAACAATGAGAAGGCATTAAGTGATTATTTGGTCGCTTTTGCGAAAAAGCACCAATTGGCATTTAAGCAAGATGATATGTTTAACGTCATTATTTATAAAAAAGCAACTAGCGGTTATGAAAACAGTGCCCCTTTGATGATCCAAGCTCATATGGATATGGTTTGTGAGAAAAATAAAGATTCAAGTCATGATTTCTTAAATGATCCATTAAATCTATATGTTGAAGATGGATTACTTAAAGCAAAAGGAACAACTCTTGGTGCGGATGATGGAACTGGTGTGGCTTATATGCTTGCTATTTTGGCTGATGATAAACTTGCTCATCCACCTCTTGAGTGCGTATTTACCGTTCAGGAAGAAACGGGACTATATGGTGCGATGAATTTAAAGGCTGAAGACATCTCAGCTCATCGCATGATCTCACTTGATGGTGGTGGTGAAACTAATACATTACTTTCATCAGCTGGTGGATGTCGTGATCGCGTTGTTAAATCGTTATCTTGGCAAGCAAACAGTGATGAAACTTATCAATTATCAGTGTTAGGCTTGAGTGGGGGTCACTCAGGTGGAGAAATAAACAAAGAAAAGGGTAATGCTAATAAACTTGTGATTCGTATGATCAAAGAAGCACAATTTGAAAACGCCGATATAAGATTAGTTAGTTATGATGGTGGATTAAAAGAAAATGCTATTCCGCGTGAAGCAGATGTTGTGTTTGTATCAAAAACACCACTAGCAAACCTAAAAACACTATTTGAAAAATCGGCTAAAGATATCACGGAAGAACTAGAATTTAGTGATGCTGGCTTTAAATACCTTCTTAAAGCTGTTAATAAGGTAACATCTTGCTGGACTGATAAATGTAGCAAAGAAGTAATTGACATGGTTTATCTTTTACCAAACGGATTTAAAGCGCGTTCGATGGCGATTGAGGGTTTAACGATGACATCATTAAACTTGGGTGTTGTCACAACGGAAAAGGATCAATTACAATTAGCTATCTCAATTCGTTCAGCACTAAAAAGTGGAATTGAAAACTTAATTAGAGAAATTGCTTGTTTATGTGAAATCTTTAAGGCATCATATTCTATTCATGCTTTTTATCCAGGATGGAATTACTCTGAAATATCAAATATGCGTGATACATTAACAACAGTTGTCAAAGATTTATATGATGTTAAGCTTGAGTTGATAGCTGCTCATGGTGGTTGCGAATGTGGAGTTTTTAAAGCAATGTATGATGATATGGATATCGTATCGATCGGACCTAAGACTAAGTTTATCCATACACCGGATGAAGAACTTGATCTTGCTTCGTTTGATCGCACATATAAGTTACTGACAACATTTGTCAGTGCACTAAAATAGGAGGTAGACATGAAAAAAGGATTAGTTGTAATACTTAGTGGAGCTTCTTCGGTTGGTAAAAGACCAATCCGCCATGCTTTAATGCAAGATCCAGAACTAAGCTTGTTCTATTCAGTATCAATGACCACAAGACCGAAAAAAGAAAAAGAGATTGATGGAATTGATTATTACTTCGTCACTCATCAAGGCTTTGCGCAAGCGGTTAGAAATCATGAGTTATTAGAGTATACAGAATTTAATGGTTATTATTATGGTACACCTAAGAATCAAGTTGAGTTTCTAATTGAGCAAGGCAAGAATGTTCTGATTGAGGTTGAAGCCCAAGGGGTAGGTCCTATCAAATTAAACATACCTGACGCTTTAGCTTTCTTTGTCATGCCTAAGAGCTTTGAGGAATTAGAAAAACAGATTAATCTAATTTATAAAGATGACGAAGCAAGTATCAAAAATCGATTGAATAAAGCGCGAATGGATATGGAGTTAGCGCCACTTTTTAATAACATTGTATCAACTGAAGATGTTAACACAGCGGTTGATCAGATTAAAACAAAAATCCTTACTGAAATTAGTAAAAGAGTATAGCTGATGGATCAGCTTAGAAGGCAGAAATTTGCTTTGATGCTTGTCAAGGTTGGTGTTAATCTGCAGCCAGATCAATACTTGATCATTCAAACTATACCAGAGGCTCTTGAATTAGCACAGGAAGTAGTTAAAGAAGCTTTTAAGGCTAAAGCCAAGGATGTAATTGTTTTTATTGAAGACCCAGTGATAAACCATACTAGAGCACTATCGGCTACGACTGAAGAATTACGACTTGTGCCTGATTGGAAAAAAGAACAACTTGAGTTTTATTTACAACAAGGAGCATGTCAATTAAGTTTGATGGGAAGTTATCCAAGTTTAAATCAAGATGTCGCAAGTGATAAACTATTAGCTTTAAGTCAAGCAAGTAATGACGTACGTAATGTTATTAGAAAATACATCCATCAAGGAGTGCTCCAATGGTGTGCTACCGCTGTTGCCACTGCTGATTGGGCTAATAAAGTTTTTGAAGAGTTAGAACCAGAGAAAGCTTTTAATGCGCTTGAAGATGCTTTATGTAAGATGGTCAGAGTTGATCATACTACTGATGTCGTTAGTAACTGGCAAAAACATATCGCGGTTTTAAATGAAAGAGCAGAAAAGCTTAATGCATATAATTTCAAGTCGCTACATATAACCAGTGAACTTGGTACTGATATTCGTATGGATTTGGTCAAAGATCATATATGGACTGGAGCTAATGATCTTAGTATTGGTGCTCATAAGGTCAGTTATGTAGCTAATATGCCAACAGAGGAGGTTTTTACTGATCCTGATTGTTTTAGTACTAATGGTATTGTTTATGCCTCTTATCCACTACTGATCGCTGGTAAGATAGTCAGTGAGTTCAGTATCACTTTTAAAGATGGCAGAGCGGTTGACTGTAGTGCCAAAAGTAATGTTGATCTATTGAAAGATGCTCTATTTAAAGAAGAGGGAACATCTCGTCTTGGTGAAGTGGCTTTGGTAAGCAAGAAGTCACCAATCAATCAGATGCAAAGGATATTTTATAACGGTTTGATTGATGAGAATGCCGTTTCACATCTTGCTTTTGGTTCAAGTTTTCCTGGATGTATCAAGAATGGATTAAATATGACAAAAGAAGAGTTATTACGAAATGGTGTTAACTCAGCAGTATCCCACAATGATTTTATGATTGGTACCGATGAGTTTCATGTAGTAGGTATCAAAGCTAATAATGAAGAAGTGATTATCATGCAAAATGGTGATTTTGTTATTTAAAAGGAGAATATATGGCAATATCTAAAGAGAGTTTCTTAATTGAAAACACAGTATGTTCAAGCGAACTAAAAACTAAAATTTATTCATATCGCGAACAAGAGAAAATTCGTAATCGATGGCTTAAATATCGTCTTGATAATGTATTACCAATGATCATGAAAAGAAGTGGAATTGATCTTTGGGTTGTGTGTTGTCGTGAGTACAATGAGGATCCAGTTTTAACTACACTAGTTCCGTGTGCCATGATGACAGCACGAAGAACTACGATCTTAGTTTTTCATTTAAATGATGATCAAACAGTTAGAAAAATGGCTTTAACACGACCAGGTGTTGGTCTTGATGATTACTATGAGGCAGTTTGGACTAATCCTAAAGGTGCAAACTGGCAGGATGGTAAATCACTATTACCAGATGGCAAAGATGTTAAAAAGATAAGTGGTCCAGAAACTCAATTTGAGTGTTTAGCACGTATTATCAAAGAGTGTAATCCCCAAAAGATAGGGTTGAATGTATCTGAGACTTACGCGTTTGCGGATGGTTTATCTAAAAATCTATATGATCAGATAGTTGCTGAGTTTGATCAAGATATGATGGCTAAAATTACTCCAGCTGATGAATTATGTGTAGGATGGCTTGAGACACGCACCAAAGAAGAAATAGCAGCTTATACCGGTATCATGCAAATTGCACATAGTATCATCGCAGAGGCTTTCTCTTCGCGTGTTATCACACCAGGTATTACAACAAATCGTGATGTTAAGTATTTCATGTTACAACAAACTATCGATCTTGGCTTAACACCATGGTTTGATTATGAGGTATCAATTCGCCGAAAAGATGTTGGTGAAATCTATGAAGAAGCGATTATCATGCCAGGGGATCTTCTTCATTGTGATGTTGGTATTAAATACCTTAACTTATGTACTGATACTCAAGAGAATGCTTATGTTTTAAAACTTGATGAAATTGATGCTCCTGATTTTCTAAAGAAAGCTCTTAAAACGGTTAATCGTTTACAAGATATAACAATAAGTAGTTTCAAAGCTGGTTTAAGTGGTAATGAAATATTGAAAATAGCACGTGAAAAAGCAATAGGTGAAGGCATTGTTCCTTGTATTTATACCCATCCAATCGGTCATCATGGTCATGGCGCAGGTCCAACAATTGGCTTATGGGATATGCAAAACGGGGTAAAAGGAACTGGTGATTATAAATTATATAACGATACTTTTTATTCGCTTGAACTAAATGCGAAAGTTGATCTACCAGAATGGAATATGGTCTTGACATTAGGCGCAGAGACTGACATTATGTTTACTGATGACAAAGTTCATTATGTAGCAGAAAGACAGGAGTGTTTTCACTTAATTAAATAATATGAGAAAAATATCGATAAATAGAATGTATTTTTTAATGGGGTTATATTTCATTGTGGCAAATTTTGCCCATCCGATAACCCCCACTTTTATTCAAAATCTTGGTTTAAATGATTATATGTTTGGCGTGGCTTTTGCGGCTATGGCGCTGACTAACTTCTTGTTTTCACCTTTTTGGGGAAAACTTGCAAGTAATATTGGTAGCACAAGAATCATTAGTTTTGGCTTTATTGGTTACGCTATTGCCCAGGGAATCTTTGGTTTAGCTACTACTGAAGCTGGTATCGTTGTTGGTCGATTATTAGCTGGTCTTTTTAATGGGGCGATCATCGTTAATCAAATGATTTATATAATGGACAATAGTACCCTTGAAAATAGAGGTCGTAACTTAGCAATTTCAGCCACGATTACCTCAGTAGTTTCACCATTTGGGTATTTGATCGGTGGCGTATTAGGTGATTATTCTATTCCTTTAACTTTTACCATTCAGGTAATTGGTTTATTTATTGTTGGTATTATTAATTGGTTAGTTCTTGATGATAAGCCAATTAAAGATAAGCAACCGCTTAAACAATTAGCTAAAGACTCAAATCCTGTTAGGATTGTCATTGACGCTAAAAGCTTATTAACACCCGTATTGATCAGCTTCTTTGTTGTAGCGATCGCTACCTCTTTTGCTAGTATTTCTTATGATCAATCTTTTAACTATTTCATTAAGGATCAATATGGATTTCCACCATCTTATAATGGGTTTCTAAAAGCAATTGTTGGGTTTATAACATTGATCGCTAATTCAACTATTTGCATGTGGTTATTAAGAAAGACAGATATTAATAAATCAATAATTTATGTACTATCAATTTGTTTAGCAATGATGATTGCGATTGTTATGATTAATGATATTGTACCATTTATCATAATTAATGTTATTTTCTTTGGTTTTAATGCGGTGTACTTACCACTTATGCAATCAATCTTAGCGAAGTTTAATCGCACTGAAGGAAGTGGTGGCGTATTGGTTGGAATGTTTAATTCAATGCGTTCATTTGGGATGGTTTTTGGTTCATTGTTTGCTGGATTTATTTATACCGTTGGTCCAAAATTAGCTTTTGTATTTAGTGGTGTTGCTTTCTTTATTAGTGTTGTGTTTGCTTATATCTGTTATGTTCAAATAAGTAAAGAAAGAAAATTGGCTAATGATTAGAGTTCTGAAAAGAACTCTTTTTTTTATTCGGCTCTAAGTCAAATGTTGGGGTAAACCAATAAGAATGGAGTAAACAAGAGTATTTTGGGAAACCGGAATACTTTTTAAGTTAAGCAAAGTTGATCAAGATACGAGTACGAAAACGATCGAAGTTTCTAAAGCCAAAGGCA
>JAYFOM010000022.1:0-52711 GCA_034932685.1 Erysipelotrichaceae bacterium | reverse complement strand
TATATTGCTAGAAGCTTCTTTAGACACTATTCTATTTCTTTTTACTTCTTTTGATACTGAGCTAGGATCAACTCCTAATAGATTGCCGATATCAACAGCAGTTGCCTTAAAACGTGTGATCTGGTTATTGATGATCTTTCTCTGTTCAAAATTAATGTGTTCGAACTTCATGATAGTTTATTCCTTTCTTCGCTACAAGAACACATCATTATCATAAACTTTCTCACACTTATTTCCACTTCCTTCTTAAAACGGAATTAACTTTAAGAATTCAATGCATCGTTAATATTCATCCCCAATTACATTAATTAAGCTATAATATAAGTAATTGGGGGTTTTTTATGTTATCAACTAAAAATTGTGCCCATTGTGGTTTACAAGGATTATGTATACGCAAGATACCACTTTTTTCATCTTTAAGTAATGACGAACTAGTAAAAATCTTACCTTTGATCCAACACTACGCTTACAACAAAGGTGATATCATTTTACATGATAAAGAACCAATCAACACTTTGATCATGATTAATCAAGGAAAGGTTAAAGCCAGTAAATACTCAAGCGAAGGACGCGAACAGATTATTCATGTTTTCAATGAGACCGAATTTTTTGGTGAACAGTTTTTAACCGAAACGCAGATCAGTGATTATACAATCGAAGCATTAAGTGAAGTTCATATATGTGTTTTATCAAAAAACCACTTTAATCAGATCGTCATAAAACATCCTGATATTGCTATGAACTTGATTTCTGAATTATATAAAAGGATGCGTAAACTCGAATCGACTATTTACCATCTTAATATTAGAGATGTCGACACCCGAGTTAACGCCTTATTAGTCAGTTATGCGATAGAGCACGGCAAAGTAACTCAACAGGGTATTGTGATCGATCTTCCACTAAGTCGCGAACAAATGGCTAATTACTTAGGTATAGCGCGCGAAACAATGAGTCGTAAGCTTACACAACTTGAGAATGATTCACTTATCATATCAATCAATAATCGTAAGATACTAATTAAAAATCTCGAACTCCTACAACAAACTCTCGATATTTGATTTAAGTCACATCTTATCTTAGAGCATTCTTTTATAATCAAATTTAATAAAGGAGAATCTCATGAGCAAAGAAATAAATAACAGTACTTATCGACAAAAAATCATCATCGACTTAATAAGACAATTACATGAAGGAAAAAGCTTTGACGAAGTTAAAGAGCAGTTTGCACAAGCATTTGATGGTGTATCATCTGAAGAGATAGCACAAGCCGAACAAGCTTTAATCGCTAACGGTTTACCTGTTGAAGAAGTTCAAAAACTATGTGATATCCACGCTGCCGTTTTCAAGGGTTCAATCGTTGATATCCATAAAACAATAACGCCGGCTGATATCCCTGGCCATCCAGTGAATATTTTAGTTTTAGAGAACAAAGCAATCAAGAAAGTTATTGATCAGATACTGATCCATTATGAAGATAAACAACGTTTAGCCAAGGAACTAGCACGCTTACAAGAAATAAACCTACACTATATTAAGAAAGAAACCTTACTTTTTCCTTACTTAGAGAAATATGGTATCACTGCTCCACCAAAAGTTATGTGGGGAGTTGATAACGAGATTAAAGAAGACCTTAAAGCAATGATCAAAGCCAATGCCAATAACGAAGAAGTTGCTTACGATTGGATTGAACATTTAACCACAAGAATTAATGAAATGATCTTTAAAGAAGAAAACATTTTAGTACCAATGTTAATCGATCATTTAAGTGAAGAAGAATGGTCTAAGATAGCTCACGATAATCACGAACTTGGTTTTTGCTTAATTCAATATGTACCTAAATGGCAAGCAATAACTGCAATACAAAAACAACCCGATATTGAGCAATCAAGCACTGATGATATTCAACTTGGAAGCGGTCATTTATCGAAAACAGAGTTAATAGCAATGCTCAATACACTACCACTTGATATTACATTTGTTGATAAAGATGATTTGGTTAAGTATTTCTCACAAGGTAGCGAAAGAGTATTTGCACGTGCTAACTCGATCATCGGACGCAAAGTTATTAATTGTCATCCACCAGCAAGCATGCATATTGTTGAGACTATTATCGATGATCTAAAAAACGGTCGCAAAGCCAATGAAGATTTTTGGATAAATATGAAAGATAAATACATCTTGATCAGATATTTCGCTGTAAGAGATGACAATAATGAATTTTTAGGTGTTCTTGAAGTCACACAAAACATAAAACCAATTCAAGAAATTACTGGTGAGAAACGCTTAATGAGCAGTTAAGGTGTTATTTAACACCTTTTTTATTACATTTGAGCATATAACTAATATAACCATGTGGTATATAATGTATTAAAGGAGGTAGTTATATGTGGGATAGTTTTAAGACCGACCAACAAGATGCTATGTTATGTGAAGTTGTAAGCATTGTTGGTCACCAGCAAACAGCTTTTCATGCATATGTAGCAAAACCTTTAAAAGAAGGACCTTTACCGGGTATCGTTTTAATTCCACACCGACCAGGATGGGATGAGTTTTATCGTGAAACCGCAAGACGTTTTGCTCAACATGGTTATTTAACAGTATGCCCGGATATTTATTGTCGTTTTGGTCATGCTACACCAGGCGAAGTTGCTAGTTTAGCAAATAGTCAAGGTGGGGTATCAGATGAGATGGTCTTAGCAGATTGTAAAGGTGCAATCGAATATATTAAAAGCCAACCTAACAGTAAACAAACAGTGGGAGTAATCGGCACCTGTTCTGGTGGTAGACACGCCTACCTTGCTGCTTGTTGCTTAGATGATGTTGATGCTGTTGTTAACTGTTGGGGTGGAAAAGTGGCCATGAATGAAAATGATTTATCTACACAACAACCAGTAGCCCCAATTGATTATACTGATCAACTTGACTGTCCATTGCTTGGTATTTTTGGTAATGATGATAGATCACCTTCCCCAAGTGATGTCAATATCCTTGAAGCAAAACTAAAAGAACTAAATAAAAATTATGAATTTTACCGTTATGATAATTGTGGTCACGGTTTTTGGTATTATCATACCGACAGGTATCGCCCAATTGAAGCCATGGACTCATGGAATAAAGTATTAACATTTTTTAAAGAAAAGCTGTAATGACTAGTTTATTTATGCGTCCCTTCACTGTTATGGCTAAACCTGTAGGTTCAACCTGCAACATGCAATGTACTTATTGTTATTACCGTAATGTAGATAAGCAACCACACTTAATGTCTGATCGCGTTCTTGAATTATTCATCAAGAAATATATCAATGAAACTGTTGGTCAAACAGTACCCTTTTTTTGGCATGGTGGTGAACCAACATTAGCTGGACTAGATTTCTATCAAAAGGCTATCACATATCAAAAAATTCACTTACCAAAACACAAAAAAGCCTACAATAACATTCAAACTAATTGTTTAACTATTGATGACACTTGGTGTCACTTCTTTAAAGAAAATAACTTTGATGTTGGTGTAAGTATTGATGGTTCTATGCTAACCCATGATCATTATCGTCGTGATTTATATGACAAATCAACACATGACAGGATCATCACTAGTATTGAACTACTTAAAAATCATAAAATTAGAATTGACTTACTTTGTACTATCAATGCTTTTAATGTTAATTACCCCAAAGAAACATATCAAGCACTTGCCAAGCTAAACACTGGATGGATACAATTTATACCTATCATTGAGCTAGACGATGATAATAGTTTAACTGCGGAATCAATTAGTAGTGACGCTTATGGTTTGTTTATGATAGAAGTATTTAAACAGTGGATCACAAATGATATTGATAAGATCAAGATTCAGACTTTCGCTGATATTGAATTGATTAATCAAAAACTACCTGCTACGGTATGTCAAACATCAAAAACGTGTGGTAATGTCTTAGTTATTGAAAATGATGGCTCCCTTTATGCTTGTGATCATTATGTTGGTCAAGAGTATTTTCTGGGAAATATTGTTGATATCGACTTCAGAGATGCACTTAATTCTCACCAACAGATAATTTTTGGTCAAGCAAAATCAGATTTAGCTGATGAATGTGATAATTGTAAATGGCTGAAATATTGTTATGGCGGCTGTACAAAAAATCGTTTTATTAATAAAGATAACTTAGTTAAGTATCATCTGTGCGAAGGTGTTAAAACCATGCATACACACATAGAAAAACCATTTAAGCGTTATCTTTATCTATTAGCTAAAAACCATGATCCTAAATCAATTATGGCAACGATCAAAGAAGATTATTATTAAAAAAGGCCAATCGGCCTTTTTTAGTTCTTATCGCTTTGTTTTAGTTGTCTACTAACACGTAGACGTACTTGTTGTGATGTACCATCACAAACGCGATTTTCACTTGCTTCTCTGTTTAAAGCTCTTTGTTGCATCATTTCTTCATTGTTTTGCCAAACATCTGCTTTATCATAACCAAGTCTTGCTCTTTCCATCTTTTGTTCATTAGTACAAATTTCAGGATCACGCGCTTCCGTATCAGCATTATAAGCGAATGCACCAACGGTCATGGCTGACATAGTCAGGATTGTTGTGACAATCAATATACCTTTTTTTATCTTCATGTTTATCTCCTAAGACCTTCTTGGTCTACGCTTATAATATAAAGAATGATTGTGACATAAATATGGCTTTTTTCTAAAACTTTTATTACATAATTCGCCCATCATTAATGTGCTATTATTAATTTGACAAGAAAATGACACAATTTAATCCTATAATTATAGTAAAGGAGATCTTATGCGAATACTTATAGCTGATGATAATCAACAGATAACTTCGATATTATCACAATACGCCATTAAAGAAGGTTATGAAGTTGAGATCGCAAACGATGGGCAAGAGGTATTAGACAAATTTGATGAAAGCAAATTTAGTCTAATCTTGCTTGATGTCATGATGCCTAAAATTGATGGTTTTGAGGTTTGTCGTACGATACGAAAAACTTCACTTATTCCTATCATCATGATAACAGCCCGTGGTGAAGATTTTGAGAGGATCATGGGACTTGATATTGGTGCTGATGATTATATCATCAAACCATTTTCACCATCA
Source organism: Erysipelotrichaceae bacterium (assembly GCA_034932685.1). Classification (GTDB taxonomy): domain Bacteria; phylum Bacillota_I; class Bacilli_A; order Erysipelotrichales; family Erysipelotrichaceae; genus JAQUCI01. The sequence continues at coordinate 47,598 of JAYFOM010000022.1, read as the reverse complement.
GAAGTCATGGCGCGTATTAGAGCGGTACTACGACGTTTGTCATATGAAACTTTTGAGAATAAAACACTAGTAAAGATAGATAACTTAGTGATTGATATGACCGCTTATCAGGTTAAGATCGCAGAAAAGCAGATTAAACTTACAAAAAAAGAAATTGAGTTATTATGGACATTAGCTACTAATCGAAATAAGGTATTCACCCGTGACAATCTACTTAATACAATGTGGGGATACGATTATTATGGTGATCTTAGAACTGTTGATACCCATATAAAGCGATTAAGATCAAAACTTGATGAATATCCGCACCCTAATTGGGAAATTACTACAATGTGGGGAGTTGGTTATAAATTTGAGGTTATCTCATGAAAAAAAAGATTACATGGCGCTTAAGCAGTTATTTCTTTTTTTCATTGATCATATTTACTATAATCATTAGTAGTTTGTTTTTTTCTTTCTTTAGACAATCAACATTTGCGCTTTATGAAACTGAACTTCAACAAAGAGCGATAAAAATCGCTGATGCCTTATCACAAGTACAAAAAGGAATGACTGGTAAGGGTAATAATGCTTATGGTGCATATATTAGATTTGTTAATGATGTCGCAATGACCGATGTATGGATTGTTGATGATGAGCTTAATATTATAAGCAACCATATGGGTCAACAGAACAAAATCACCACCACCGCTGATCTACCCAGTGATGCTTCAATAGTAGTGACTGATGTTTTTACAGGCAAAGTATCTACCAGCCGTGATTTTAGTTCATTGTTTGTTTCATCAACAATCACAATAGGCGCTCCGATAATCGTAAATAATCAGGTGGTTGGAGCTGTTTTACTGCATTCACCAGTAAGTGGTGTTGATCAGGTATTGAGCAATGCTTTAACGATCATGATGATAAGTATTTTATTAGCCTTCTTGGTTGCCATAGCATTAAGCTTTTATCTTTCAAGAAACTTCACAAAACCACTATTAACATTAAATCAAGCAGCTATAGCAATGACTAACAAAGACTATGTTCATACTGATATCAAACTACAAGACGAGATCAAGACACTGGCTGATAATATAAATATACTTGCTGAAAGATTAAAAGCATCAGATGAAGCGAGAGTGCGTTTAGACAAAATGCGTCAAGATTTAATGAGTAATATTTCGCATGAGCTAAGAACACCAATTACTGTGTTAAAGGGATCACTTGAAGCATTACGTGATGATGTCGTTATTGATGATCAAAGTATAAAAACATCTTATGAACAAATGCTTAAAGAAACTGACCAGTTACACCGTCTCGTTACTGAATTATTAGATCTATCTAAATTACAGAACCCAGATTATCCCCTTAACAAAAGTGAAATTAACCTTGTTGATGTTATTAATGACGCTGTAAAAAGTGCAGATAAACTAGCAATTGCCAAACAAATATCCATTAAAACAAAGATCGATGTTACCAATATGAATATTTGGGGTGACTACGAACGCTTAAAACAAATGATAATCATCATTTTAGATAATGCGATCAAGTTTTCCTACTCAAATAGCGAAGTCTTACTAAAGCTTGATGATCAAGAAGAATTAGTATTGCGTATCATTGATAATGGTGTTGGTATTTCGAAAGAAGAACTACCCTTTATTTTTGATCGTTTTCATAAAACCAACACTAACAATCAGAGTGGTTCAGGTTTAGGGTTATCAATCGCAAAAGAAATCGCTTCAAGACATGATATAATAATTGAAGTTAGTAGTATTAAAAATGCGAATACTACTTTTAGTTTCATTATTAAAAAAGGTGTCAAAGACACCAATTAATAGATTTCATTTATTACTGTACTTGTTTCAGCGAATGTTTGGAAATTTTCTATAGCCATTTTTATCATTGTTTCGACTGCCCTGTTTGTCGCTGCTCCCATATGAGCTGTAAAGATAATTCTAGGAAACATGTTAAGTGCTTCATTAATAATAGGATCATCATATGTTGGTACTTTTTTACCGATGTAGTGCTGCTCATTTTCAAACACATCAGCACCATATCCCATCAACTTATCTTGTTTTATTAGATCAATGATGTCTGCTAAATTGACTAGCTCGCCACGCGCAGTATTAACTATGATCAAATTTGATTTAGCGTTTTTTAAACTATCTTTATTGATTAAATAGTGATTTTCATTTTTGTGATATGGTAGATGAAGTAATAAGATATCACTTAGATCAATAACCTCTTGCATAGGTAAATATTTAACTATGTCCTTTAACTCATGCTTGATTGAGCGATTATAGCCTATTACTTTTGCGCCCATGGCATTAAAGTAACGCGCTGATACTGCACCAATACTACCAACACCAAGTATTCCAACCGTACAATCCCTTATTTCTTTAAATAACTTTGTTGGTCTTTTAAAGTCACGCTGATAAAAGCGATAAGCCTGATCACTTACCAATCTATTTAGATCAAGAGCTAAAGCCAAAGTAAGCTCAGCAATGGCGTTAGGAGAATAACCTGGTATATTAGCTATTTTGATATTTAGTGCTTTAGCAGCCTCAATATCAATATGATTGAAACCTGTTGATCTTGTAATATAAAGTTTAATATTGTTTCTTGCAAGTCTTGTTAAATCATCACGGTCAACTTTTGCACTATAACCAATAAGAACTCCATAGCCCTTAAGTTCTTCTTCATTTAAATCTTTCATCTTCATTATTAATGCGTCCATATTGAGTTTTTTATCATTAATAATCTGCTTAGCAACATTTAACTCATAATCATCATTTACTAAGATTAATCCCTTCATATACTCACCTCTTGCTTTAATTATACTAACAAGTGACAAATATTACCCTTTTAACGCTTTAATACTTCTTCCCATTCTCTTTCTTTAAATCCCACCAAAACATTTTGGTTTACTACCAAGATAGGTCTTTTTACTAACATACCGTTAGTTGCTAATAGGTCAAATTGCTCTTGTTTGTCCATCGTAAGCAAACGATCTTTTAATTGAAGACTGCGATATATTTCACCACTAGTATTGAAAAATGCCTTCAATGTCTTTTCGCTTCTATGATGCCAATTCTCTAACTCTTCTTTTTTGGGGTTATCTTTTTTAATATCTCGCAACTCATACTTAAAACCATTATCGTCTAGCCACTTTTGTGCCTTCTTACAGGTTGAGCAATTTGGATAACAAATAAATAACATATAACCTCCTATTTAAATAATTTTGTAATGACCATAAAACTAAGCCAAGCTGTAGTACCACCTAAAAATGTACCCCATAAAAGATCAACGATCGTTACGATAAGCGGCCAATCTTTTAATGTAGCCATATTGGTTAGATCATAGGTGGCGTAAGTGATAAAGCCAAACAACAAGCCATAAGTCAAAGCTTTTACTGGGTTTTGCGCAGCTAAGGCTGGCGAGATAACAAAGAATAAAAGTCCAAAAGTAAAGATCGCATAAAAGACAAAAGCAACAACGAAATTAGCTTTATCAGCCATGATATAACCTAGATGTTTAGTATAAAAAGTTCGCGCTACTAATCCCAACCAAACCATATCAATCAAAAGAAAAACCGCAAAACTTACTAAATAATTACGAATGTTTTCCATATAAACCCTTTCTATTTCTTTTTAAACCAAGGAAAGAATACATTAGTCTTCGCCGCATACTCTGTGTAACCAGGACGATCTCGCATTGCCTTTTCCAATAACGGAACTCCCGATACATAAAGTAGTAAAACGGTGATAGTGATAGGACTAACAACACTGATAAATGGGATTTTATAAGCGAAAGCTACCAACCAAATACCCCACCACATCGTAGCTTCACCAAAATAATTGGGATGACGGGTATATTGCCATAAACCTTCTCGCATGATCTTTCCCTTATTTTCCGGTTTAGCTTTAAATGCCTTTAATTGCGCATCACCAATTACTTCAAAATAATAACCAACAAGCCAGATAACAATACCCATTATCACAAGCATAACCATTGGCTCGCGATTAACTCCATACATCATGATTATCGGCTGAGCAATAATATACATCAAGAATCCTTGTAACATATATACTTGGAAAAAGGCTCTTAAGATGACATTTTTACCCCAATCCTGACGGAATTTTTGATAACGGAAGTCTTCAGGCTTTTGCCAATTACGCTTCATAATATAATAGAATAATCTTAAACCCCATAAAGCAACCATAAGTGTAATGATCATTTGTCCTATATTAATAACTTTATCAATTAAAAGTAGTGTAATCGCGACAATGACATAACCCAGCCCCCAACCAATATCAACGATCGAGTTGTTTTTGATCATTGTTCCAACGATAAAGAATACCAAGAAGTAACTAAATATTAAAATAATTGTTATTGATTGTCCCATTGTTATACCTCTTTAGTCATGATTGATACAGCAACGCAACCTGGGCCACTATGCATGGCGATAATTGAGGATATATCAGATACAAACTCTGGTTTTTTATTTACCATTATGCTCATATCGTTCACATATTGATCAGCCAAAGCTGGATTATCACAATGAACGATGCTATATCCAATAATGCCTTTATCATTATGAGCTTTTTTAACAAGATCATATATTTTTTTGGTTATTCCTTTTTGACTAAAACCAACTTTAAAAGCTATGCCCTTACCATCTTGATCAAGGCTCATGATCGGTCGCATTCTGAATAGTTTACCAATTTTCCCTACTGTGTCTGGAACTCTTCCTCCAGCTACCGCATAATCAAGTGTGTTTAAACAAACATATATTTTAGTTTTAGCGATCATTTGTGCTAGTGTGGTTACTATTTCATCATGTGATTTATGTGCTTCTAGCATTTTAACAGCTTCTGTGACTAATAAGCCTTGAGCTCCAGAATTTAATTTACTGTCAATAACAGAAATCTTATATCCATTTTCAATCAAGCTTTCTGCTTCTTTTTTAATTACGCTATTTGTGCCACTAAGCTTTGCAGCGACACTTATAATGATCAATGAATCATATTGATCACATAAACTTTCAAGAATAGTTTTTACACGATTTGGCTCTGGTTGAGTACTAGTAGGATGTTGTTTATTATCAATACGAGCAAATACATCATGTGGTTTAATCGTAATCTTGTCTAAGTAAACCTCTTCATTGACAATGATTCCCAAAGGAATTGTTGTGATTTGGTGTTGCAATTTATACTCATCAGGTAAATCAGCGATGGAATCAGTAATGATGCCGATGGGATGCTTTCTTTCTTTTTGAACACTGAGCTGTAAGTACATATCATCAGCTTTTTGTTCAATGTAGCTACCAAATTCACTCATGATCTTAACCAGTTCATCTGGTTGATTGACATGAACATGAAGACGAAGTTTGTCTTCATTTATTGATACTATCATAGAATCGCCAATATCTTTAAGCATTTCTTTGACCAACTCTATTATTAACTCACTTCTCATGTTTTGATATTTAAGATTGAGTTGGATATATAGTTCTGTACAATAGCGATAATTGTATGTTTCATTGTTAATATCTATAAACGGTTTGACCACCGGTGCATTAATCTTTATCTCTTCTTTAGTAAATAAACGATTCAATCCATGCAAGAAATGCACAAACCCCTGTGCCCCAGCATCAACTTGATGATTCTTCTTATGTATCTGTAATTGCTCTGCTGTTTTGGCAAGCGATGATTTAGCGGTTTGGTACGCATCCAAAAACAAATCTACAAAGTTATCATACTTTTCGCTGTTCTTCTTTAAGAAACTAGCCCAATCACTAATTACGGTGATCATCGTTCCTTCGACTGGTTTCTCAATCGCTTTATAAAGATATTCAACAGCTTTGTGTGCTGCTGATGCGAATTCACTAATTGACATTTTATCATTGTCAGCACTCTCAATGGCAATGCCGTTAATATATGATACAAACAAAATACCAGAATTGCCGCGAGCATATGATAAACCCGATTGGGCAAGATTTTTTATTACTTCACTAAAAGATTGTTTTAATGTGGTGGTTTCCACCATTGCTTTAATTGTTGTAGCCATATTAGTGCCGGTGTCGCCATCAGCTACTGGAAAAAGATTAATTGAATTTAGATACTTACGGTTTGACTGTACTTCAGACAAGCCTAAAGTAAACCAACCATAAAGTTCTTCACCACTAATCCACACCATTTTTGTGTTTATTGTCATAGTTTCCCCTTTATGTTTATGCTTGAAATCTAGCATAGTTTTTTGTGACTGACAAACAGTTTGCTTTATTTATTTATGTTTATATTAACTTTGATTTTATAATGATTTGATTAAATTAAATATAGCATATTAATAATGAATTGTCGTTTATTATAACTGACAAAAAAGCAAAAGAATAGACAATCACAAACATATTAAGTATGCTTATCATAAAGGAAGTGAAAATATGAATATATATGATATAACGGTTTTAGATCAACAAGAACAACCCGTGTCTTTATCGACATTTCAGGGTAAGGTTTTACTAATTGTTAATACAGCAACAAAATGTGGATTTACACCACAATATGATGGTTTACAGAAACTATATGATAAATATAGTGAGCAGGGATTTGAGGTGTTAGATTTCCCTTGTAATCAATTTAAAAACCAAGCACCTGGATCAAGTGAAGAGATCAACGAATTCTGTTCTTTAAATTACCAAACAACATTTAAACGTTTCGCTAAAATTGATGTAAATGGTCCAAACGCAGCACCCCTATTTACATTCTTAAAGCAACAAAAGAAGAAACTACTTGGTGATGATATTAAGTGGAATTTCGAGAAGTTCTTGATCGATCGTGAAGGCAATGTTGTTAAGCGATATGAATCATTAACAGCACCAGATAAGATTGCAAACGATATCGAAGCATTGCTATAACCCCAATAAAGGGGTTTTTTATTGCTTAGCTTTTTACCATAAACTATAATTAAGTTAGAAAGATGGTAATTAGCTAATAAATCATATGAAAAGAAAAACATCTACTTGGGATGATCTTAATGAACTGCTAGGTATTAATAAGCGTAATATCAACTACACTGTATTTTATATAGTTGTGGTTGTTGCTGTTATTTTCTTATGGTTTTTCTTATCTGAACTTTTAATCGACTACTACTTAAAAGGTAATATAAACGCACGCAACTACAATATGTACGTTGATATTATATTTATACTCATAATAACTGGTTTAACCTATCTTATCCTTAAAAAGCTAATCTATAGCAATCAACGCTTAAAAGAAATAAACAGTTTATTAGCATCAGTCGCTGATAGCTCAAATGAAATTGTCATCTATGCGATCAACCGTCAATATCGCTATATCTATTTCAACAAGATGCATCAAGATGTAGTTACAACCCTATGGGGTAAATCTATTGAAACCCAAAATGTTGTTTTTGATCACGTTAACTTCATGGCAGACAAAGTAAGATTGAAGAGTAATCTTGATCTAGCTTTAAATGGTAAAAACATTCAGACAATCGAAGAATATGGCGATCCAAATATCACACGACAACATTGGCAAAATTATTATGCACCTATTTATAATAAGGACCATATAATTATCGGCGCATCTTGTTTTTCGATCAATATTTCCGCCTTAGTTGAAGCAGAGAAAAAAAGTCGCTTACTAAGTAATACTGATCCCTTAACTGGTTTATATAATAGACGCTATTTTAATGAAGCAAAGTACAGTTTAGATACAAGCGAAAACTTACCTTTATCAATAATCATAGCAGATGTTAATGGCCTGAAATTCACCAATGATATCTTTGGTCATTTTGAAGGTGACCAACTCATTAAGCAATTTACTGAAATCTTAAGACATATCTTACAAAAGGACGCTGTCATTACTCGTTTAGGTGGAGATGAGTTCGCTATCATATTGCCAAAAACAAGCCGTCAAGAATCACAAGCAATCATTATTGATTTGGAAAGTCATATCGCTAAAACAGTAAATGAAAAACTAAAACTATCAGTTACCTTTGGTTGTGCCACTAAATACGAAGCTGACACTGCTATTGATGATGTAATCACGCAAGCCGATAATTTAATGTATCATAATAAATTGACTGATCGATTGAGTTTTGAAAATGAAATGATCACAAGTTTATCAAACTATTTCTATGAAAATCCTATTGAATTAGATCATGCTCAACAAACAAGCCAATATGCCGTATTAATAGGACAAGCACTTGGTTTAGGTGATGATGATATTAATATAATACGCTTAGCAGGATACTTACATGATATAGGTAAGATTACTCTAGATCATCAAATGTTAACAAGAAATAGCCGTGATTCAACTCAAAGAAAAGAATCGATCATGAAACATTGTGAAGCAGGATATAAAATCCTCAACTTTTTTGATCGCTATCGCGAAGTTGCACCTTATGTGTTATCACATCATGAACATATTGATGGTAGTGGTTTACCAAATGGGTTGGCTGGTGATGAAATACCTTTATTTAGTAAGATTATCGCTGTAGCTAATATCTATGCTGGTTTAACCGCTAAAAATATATATTATGAATATCTAAGCAAACAAGAGGCAATAATTGAACTTAATCGCCTTAAAAACAGTCATTTAGACGCTAACATTGTAAATATCTTTATTGATAAGGTCTTAAACTGACCTTATTTCTTTATCATTGTACTTTCATAAAATAACGGTAAGAATATATATCCCTTGGCTTCTAATCCTGTGATTATTTCAGGTAATGCTAATAATGTATTCTTACTATAATCATGCATTAAAACACATATTATTTTTTTATCATATACAGAGTTAAGAACATTGTCGCGATAAACCTCAGGTGGTTTAACAGGGCTAGTTCCGTCTCCACAAGAAATGTTCCAGTCTATGTAGCCATAACCAAGTTCTTTGATCTTATCTTTAAATGATGATGAAAAACGTTTTGTCATAGCGGATCCCCCTGGAAAACGCATAACATTAGTTGTTATATTGAAGTTTGTTTTTAAAAACTCTTCATGTTTAAGTAGATCATTGATGAATTTTGTTTCACTTGAATATATACCATTTTTACTTAGGTCATGCGAGTAAGTATGATTCGCTAAAGTATGACCAGAGTCAATGATGCGCCAGTAGGTACTTTCATATAACTCAAGCGATTTTCCTAAGGTGAAGAATGTTGCTAATACATCATACTCATCTAATACATCCAGAAACTTTGTTGTTAATAGGTATGGACCATCATCAAAGGTCAAATAAGCAATCTTAGCAGTTGTTTCTTTATTAATTATCATCTGTTCAAGTTTTTGAGCATCAATGAAATATTGGATTTTTATTTGATCTAAATCGATTTGAATTTTATCATATCTTTCTTTCTCAGTAGTCAAAGTTTGTTTTTCGTCATTTAATAAGTCCAGCGCTATATTTTGTTGATGCAGGATTTCACTATCTTGCTTAACTAAATTGATTTTTTGCATCAAGAGAAAAAGCAGTATGATCATCAATACTACTGATATAACAATAACTAATTTTGAACTAATGCTTTGATTTTTTCGTATTGTCTTTGCCATAGTGATAGCTCCTGCAATTTATCCTGATTTACTGTTTCAAGTTCTGATACTATTTGTGTTAATTCTTTATTTTCAGCTTCAAGTAGTGATATCTTTGCTTTATTATCATTTATTTGTTCTTTGATCTTGTTGTGATGTGATTCAAATCCAAATAATACTACTAAAAAAGCAAGACAAAAGAATATCATTAATATTAGAAGTGTATTGAGTTTTCTTTTTTTCATGTATCGATCACCTTACTATTAGTTTAATCATATACAGTTATTGATAAAACTGCAACTTTAACTAACAAGATGATTTATTCTGTCTTAAAAATAATAACAAATCTCTAATCGGCATTGGTTTAGCATAATAAAAACCTTGTATATAATCAGGTTCAAGTTCAATGACTTTCTGAAGATCAGCATCCGTTTCTACACCTTCAACTACTATTTTCATACCAAGTTTTTTAAACATATTCAGCAAATCTGTAAACAGAATATCACTTCTTATCTCTGATATATTAATCTTTAAAAGACTACGATCAAGTTTTACGATATTAAAAGATAAATTCGCTACTTGTGATAAATTCGCATAGCCCTTACCAAAATCATCTAGTGCAAATGTTATTCCATACTTTTTAAGTGTCGTTATTGCTTCATTGATAATATCATATGATATTGTGGCTGCGGTTTCAGTTACCTCAAATATTAACATGGAGCTATCAACATCTTTATGATTGTCATATATCGCTTTAAATCTTTCTGTGAATCCTTGGTTGATAAATTCAGCAGCTGATAAGTTAATTGAAACCTTATCAATATTATACTTCTCTTTGATATTATATTTACTGATAAAAGCAAGCGTTTCATTAATCACAAACTCATCCATTTTAATGATTAAACCACTTTTTTCCGCTATTGGAATAAATTCGCCTGGCGAGATATTGCCAAGTTCCTTTCCAGTATATCTGATTAAGGCTTCAAGCGATTTAAAACACTTATCTTTCAAAGAATAAATTGGTTGAAAATGAATTTCCAAATGACATTGATTATCAAGCGCAAATCGTAATGCATTTTCAATTTCATTCAGACGATTTGTCCTATCTATCAATGATTGATCTATTTTGCTAATAGTAAAACTATCTTGAATCAATGTATTATTTTCATATGCGATATCAATTAGATTAAATATATCTACACTTCTTTTGAAGGTCGATGATTCATCAAAATAGCGAATATTAACTTCGACCATTAACTCAAGATTGTTAATATGCCAACTTTTACTAAAACGCGAACTCAATTCAGTTAATATTCTTGTTTGATCTTTGGCATTAAGCGTAATAATAACAAACTGTGACCTTTGAAGTTTAAAAACCCATGGGTTTTTTCTTATATTTTGAATATATTTGCTTATTTCAAACATTAATTCATTACCAACTAATGCCCCAAATAAATTATTTATCTTTCTCATACCATCAATATTAATGATAATAAGTTGAAAGTTGATGTTCTCACTCAACTTCTCATAAATGAATAAATGCATCGCTTCAGTATTAAAAGCTTTCGTAAAACTATCAAGCATTTCACTGGGGTTTTGCATCGAAAAATATATTACATAGATAAATAATGATATCGCTACTCCTGTTAATAAATACTCTGGGAACAAAAACTGTAAAACCATCGTTAATATAACAATCCAAATGAAACTCATGAATACGCGATATTGACGCTCGATAATTTGTTTACGATATCTAAAAAGAAAGATAAAGGCTATAATAATATAAAGAGTTGCACCATAGTATAAATAATAAAAACCACTATTATGAACATAGCCAATAGTGATATCAATGTAGAAAACTGCTTTATGGATAAAATTAGTCATTATAAATAGTTCAAACAACGCCCATGGTACGATAATTAAAAGCATCAATTTTGTTGTAATACGATAATCTTTTATGATAACGATAACATACAAAACCAATAATAAAGGTAATAACAACTGTAGCATATAAAAAACGGTGTTTATTGAGTATGTAAGCCAATATGGATACGATAAAGCAAAATCTATCATTAGTGAACTAATAATATCAAGAAATAGATCAACAGCCGCAATTATCAATACTGCTGAAAACAAACGATTTTGTTTGCTTTCAAAACGCTTTTCACTAAAGAAACGATAACAGACAGCTAATTGAATTATTAGTGCACATATTGCGAATTCTAGTTTATAACTCATATTGTCTCCAACTAAACTCTAATAATTACCTTAACATATTCGTGAATTCACGACAACACTTTGTTAGCAATATTAACAAAAAAAGAACATTAAATGCTCTAATAACGCTTATAATCTATGTTTTAGGTGAGTTTTTTACTAAATGGCGTGCCCGACAGGAATCGAACCTGCAACCTTTTGAATCGGAATCAAATACGCTATCCGTTGCGCCACGGGCACGTGCATGCTTATTTTACCTTAACCCCATATATACTTCAAGTCATTAATGAAAAAGGGATACCTTAACGGTATCCCCTAGTTTAATACTTGAATTACTTAAAGTTTTCTACTAAGTATCTGATTGTACGTACCATTTGGCAAGTATAACCATATTCATTGTCATACCAAGAAACCACTTGTACTTGATATGTATCATCATCAAGTTTAGCTACCATAGTTTGAGTTGCATCAAACAATGAACCAACTGTTGTTCCAATGATATCACTTGATACTAATTCTTCTTCAGTATAACCAAATGACTCATCTGCAGCAGCTTTCATTGCAGCGTTGATTGATTTCTTGCTAATATCTTTACCCTTAACAACAGCGACTAAGATTGTAGCTGAACCAGTAATAGTAGGAACACGTTGAGCTGAACCAATCAATTTGCCATTTAATTCAGGAATAACTAAACCGATAGCTTTAGCAGCACCTGTTGAATTAGGAACGATGTTGGCAGCAGCAGCACGAGCACGACGCAAATCACCTTTACGATGTGGTCCATCTTGAGTATTTTGATCACCAGTATAAGCATGAATAGTTGTCATGATACCTGATTGAATAGGAGCAAAATCATTTAATGCTTTAGCCATTGGAGCTAAGCAGTTTGTAGTACAACTTGCAGCTGAGATAATTGTATCTTCTGCTTTAAGAATTTTATGGTTTACATTAAAGACAACTGTTGGTAGATCATCACCAGCTGGAGCTGAGATAACTACTTTCTTAGCACCGGCAGTGATATGAGCCTGTGATTTATCTTTTGATGTATAGAAACCTGTACATTCTAAAACAACATCAACACCTAAACTACCCCAAGGTAATTTACTTGCATCAGCTTCCTTATAAATTTTGATTTCTTTTCCATCAACTACGATCGAATCTTCTTTCGCAACAACATCATGACCAAATCTTCCTTGAGCTGAGTCATATTTTAATAAATGCGCAAGCATATCCGGAGCTGTTAAGTCATTAATTGCAACAACTTCATAACCATCAGCAACAAACATTTGTCTGAATGCTAAACGGCCGATACGTCCAAAACCATTAATAGCAACTTTTACTGTCATAAAAAAGTCCTCCTCTTGACTATTCCATTATAGCGACACTAACTAAAAAAGTCAATTGTGAATAATTTAACACAGTTGGCTTTTAGCTTTATTTTATAGGCTTTTTTTAATAGTCTTCGTTTATGAATAATGGTTTTTGTGCTTGATCAAAGACATCATCGATCATTGTTATCTTGGTGTTAAAAAGACGTTCAAACAGTGGTTTATCATTTAATCTGACACTGATATTTTCCATGATCTCATACTGAGCTGAAGGAATGATACGATTAACATTTATACCGTTTGGTAAAGTAAAATCTATTAATGGCGATAAATGTAAAGCATGATTAAGAAGTTTGATGAAAGCTACTGAGTTAAGATAGATTAACTCTTTAATTACAATCTTATTACTTAAACGCTCATAAATCATATATCCTGTCATCTTACCATCATCATCCTGATAGGCTACTAATTTATAACCCAAAACATTAATAAGTTGTTTCTTAGTTGTATAGTAATCTTTATCACGATGATAGTAGCCATCAAAATAATTTGTGAATTGTTGATAAAGTTGTTTTAATTGCTGAACGTTAACCTCGTTAGTTATGCCTATATCGGAATAGATAGGTATGTGTTGACGCGTGAACGAGTAAAGACGTTGACGATAAATTGGTTTAAAACCATACGTAATGTAGTTTCCAATATCCTTGGTAAATATCATGGTCAATAGGTCATTATGACTCATCTCTTCCATTACCTCATCTAACATGATACGTCCTAAACCATCTGTCTTTGCATCATTACTTATATAAAGATTACTTAAAAAACTGACATTGATTTTTTTATCCGCTATCATTACTGGATGGCGATTAACAGTCACTGTAGCTAATATCTGCTGTTCATTCTTTATCAGATAGGTATTAAAAGGTTTAAACACGTGCTCAAAAAAGAAGGAAACATATTTTGACTCATACAAGCCGTTATATATCCTAGTTAGCTGTTCGATGTCACTTGTTTGTGCCTTTTTGATCATATTAAGATCCTTTCGTGATAAATTTCTTAATCATAAAAGCTGGATTATATGCCATTTTAGCTTGACGTAAGTTTGGCTTACCCATGTCATCTTCTCGATTTAGATATTCTTTATCAAGCATATTCACATTGAGATACTCTTTCAAGATCGCTTGATAAAGCCCTCTTATTTCTTCATCGGCTTTCTCGACATTGATTTGTCCCATATTAGCCGATAGTTCACTTCCAATTATAAACGCTCGCACACAGCCATCAATTTTAATCAAACCACCACTTATATTAAATTTATCCCAATGATCAAAGATTCTTTCAATACCGACATTTTCATTGACCAAAAACTCATCACATTCATTATCACGCCAATCATCAAGAAAATCACGACACTCTTCTATATTTGTTCGGTTAAGGGACTCATATGTGAATCGCCCTTCATATGTCTTTAAGAAGTAATTCAGATTATTACGTTTCTTTTGTAGTTTCTTACCACTTAATGTTCTTAATTTTTCTGTTGGATAGATATAATCATTAATATCTGCGTATTCAACAAATGGTAAATCCTTACCACACGCTTTTAAATAATCTACTTCATTTTGGGTAAAGCAATTGAGAACAACCGGTTTATCTAGCTTTGTAAAAATTGCCTCTATTCTATCAATCGCATTAATAAAATGCTTTTCAGTACATAAAGGCATATACGCAAAAGTAATGTCTTTAAAAACACATATAATGATCATCATATCATCATCATGCCATTGATATAGTTTAAAGAGATCAAGCCATATCATCATATTGACGACATTATGATTGCTTTCTTCATAGTTTGCCAATTTTAAATAGTGTTCAATTAAGCTTATATCATCAATCGTTACCGGCTTTAGACAGTCAGCTTCCATATTTATTTATCGGCATCCCTTTCTGTGTATTCAACATCGATCACATCACTATTGGTATTTTGTTGATAGCTACGATTGATCCAATCTTCGTTTACTTGTTTTTGTTGTTCTGTTCTTTGATAGTCTTCAGCTGCTTTTTTAGCCGTCAACATCGTGAAAAGATAACGTCCTAACATATAGACGCCGAAGAAAACAATCAACGGCCAAGCCGCCTGTAGTACCACTAGAACAATTAAAAATATTAATAATCCTGAAAAACCACGCATTTTTATCACCTCTAACATTATAACTTTATTATTTAGAATTTGCGATGTTAATTTATATGCTCAACTTTCTTGCTAATTCTGATATTTTTGCCAAGCGATGTTTCATACCTGATTTACTTATCATATTATGCGTCCTTTTAGCATATTCTTCACACAATTCATTTAAACTTGCTTCTGGCATATCCTTACGTAAGGATATCACTTCTTGTAGTCTATGATCTAAGTATTGCACTTTTTGATTCTTCTCTAATATCTTTATATCATCTAATTGTTTTTGACCTGCTTCAAGAGATCTAACTTCATTTGCTAATTCACAGTTATCTAATCTAGTTAAGCTGTTACGAAAATCACGTTGAATCCTTAAATCTTCAAAAGCCATTACTGAATTATGAGCACCAGTACAGCGCATAAAATCAGATATTTTTTCACTAGCTTTTAAGTAAACGACATGTTGATTTCTTCTAAGAATATATTTGGCTGGTAAATCAAAACGTTTCATTAATTTTTGAATGAAAATCGCATGCTTCTCTGCAAGTGTCGCAATTTCAAGATGATAGTTACTATTTGTAGGTGAGTTTACACTACCACTTGCCATAAATGCTCCTGCTAAGTATGCTCTAGCACAACATTCTTTCTTAACGATCAAGTGACCTGGGTGATCTTTAAATTTACCATCTTGTAACAAATCAATATCAGAAAGAATAGTTTGACTTAGCTCATCAATCTTGATCACATAAATGTTGTTTTTCTTTAACTTCATTTTTTTGATCACTGATAGTTCCATCTCTGCTTTATAACGATCCTTAATTAACACCCATATTCTTTTAGCAGTTGTTGCGTTCTCCGTTTTTATTGTTAAATGCATCCCCTTGTTATTGATAACAATCGTGGAACATAACTGAATTAAAGCCGCTAATTGAGCATTTGCACAACATGGTTTTAAGATGTTTTGACCAATCTCACTTTTTACTTCTGTTGTAAATGACATTATTTACTACCATATCGTGATAAAACATCAATAAAGATATCTCTGATTCGTTGTGAATCATGTCTTATCAATTCATTCTTAAATGACAACATTTCATATTCTTCAACAAGATAACGATGTTCTTTATGTCTGATTAAAACCGGAAAAGCTTGTTGTAAGATATATCGTTCTAGGTTATGTACTGGTAACTCATCATTAGCGTAGATTACTAAATCTATCTCATCTTGTAAGTGTTTCTCAATTGCCGTAACATGATCTTCCATATAATAATTATCAGTTTCACCATGTTGGGTCATCGCATTACATAGATATATTTTAGTAGCTTTACATGCCTTTAAAGCATCCCGTAGTTCGTTTATAGCGATGTTTGGAAGAATACTAGTATATAAGCTACCAATACCAAAGATGATTACATCAGCCTCTGTTATAGCTCTAAGAGCCTCTTTGGTAGCTTTAACATCTTCTTGATAAAAGACTTCACTTATTTGGTTAGAGTGCTTTGGAATGTTTGATTCACCCTTAACCAAAGTGCCATCACACAAACGAGCATACAAAGTGATGATTTGATCCGAAGCCGGAATGATCTCACCTTTAATTTTTAATACTTTACTTAAATCAGCAATCGCTTGCATAAAACTACCAGATGATTGTGTTAAAGCTGTTAACATCAAGTTTCCTAAATTATGCCCAGCCATTTCATTATCTTTATCACCCTCAAAACGATAATCCATAAGTTGAGTCAATAACGGCTCACTTTCACTAAGAGCAATAAGAACATTTCGAATATCACCCATTGCCGGCATCTGAAAAAAACGACGCAAACGCCCTGTACTTCCACCATCATCAGCAACCGTTACAATTGTCGATAAATGAATATCTTCAATTTGTTTTAAACCTCTTAAAATAACCGCCTGGCCAGTACCGCCACCAATAACAACTACTTTTTTCATATTCTCAACTCCAAGTATTATTTTACCACGCTACCGGGTGTTTCACAATTACTATAATCAAAAAGACCCCGATCCTACACGGATCAGGGTTTTATTATTTATCCTTTAGATAGTGAAAGACCGCTTGTGCCGCAATGGCCCCATCAGATGTTGCTGTAACAACTTGACGAAGATATTTCGCATTGACATCTCCTGCACCAAATATTCCTGGCACTGATGTCCGCATTTTATCATCAGTCAAGATATAACCGTCTTTATCCGTAATTTTTAAATGCTTCACCATTGCGGTATTTGGATCAGCACCAATGTATGGAAAAATACCATCTGTTTTTAACACCGTTTGTTCTTTAGTTTTAACATTTTCAATAACAATCTCAGCAACCTTACCATCACCCTCAACAATTGCCACTGGTATATGTTCTCTTATTATTTCAATTTTAGGCTCAGCCATTACATGTTTTTGAACTAATTCATCAGCTCTAAAGACATCTCTTCTAATAACTAAATAAATCTTCTTTGCAAATGTAGTTAAGTATAGTGATTCTTCAAGTGCTGAATTACCACCACCAATAACCGTAACAACTTTATCTCTAAAGAATGCTCCATCACATACCGCACAATAAGAAACACCTTTACCTGTCAATCTTTCTTCGTTTGGAATGTTTAATAGTCTTTCTTTAGTACCAGTAGCGATGATAACGGCATCACTATTAAGCTCACTACCATCAGCACATTTAACAATAATACCATCAGCTGTCTTATCAACCATAACAACTTCCTTAAAGTCAGCTTCAGCTCCAAAATGAGTTGAATGCTCAAACATTTTCAATGCTAAATCCACACCATTGATATCTGTAATGCCAGGCCAATTACTAATTTCAGCTGTTTTGATAAGTTTTCCGCCTGGCGCTGACCCTTCAATCATAAGCGTCTTAATACCAGCGCGACTTGCATAAACCGCCGCAGTCATTCCAGCCGGTCCACCACCAATAATAATTAATTCATATCTTTTGTCCATGATATATCTTCCTTTAGTATTTCAAGTATTTCAAGTAAGTTATTAACTATGCGATTTGGTTCAGCTTTTGCCATGTTTTGTCTTCTAATCTCGTTTTCATTAAAACCAATTGTAAATACTCCTGCATTCTTTCCCGCCATGATGTCGTTGTAGTTATCACCAACATAAATACAATTATCAAAATTACCACCTAATTCAATACAAGCTTTTTTAATACCCTCAGGATCAGGTTTGGGATCTATCACTTCATTTAACCCAATAACAACCTCAATATACGTTTTAAGATTAGTAACTTCCAATCCCAAATCAATTCCCTCTGCCAGTTTGTTTGAAACAATACCTATTCTGTATCCTTTACTCTTTAGTTCACTTAACAGTTCTTGTGCTCCTTCGATTGGTTTTACATGATCTTGATGCAATTTAAAATTAATCTCTTTATATTCTTTGATCAGATCATCAATATCCGCTTCAAATCCGAATCTTTCAAATGATTCTTTCAAAGTTGGACCTAACAATGAGTTTTGATCTTCTAAAGTAAGTTCATGATTTGGCAAGTATTTAGCAAACATTTGTTTATAACTCATGATAATAATCGCTTCGGTATCCGCAAGGGTTCCATCAAAATCAAATAGTATAACCGGCTTAACATTGAACAAACGACGATAAACGCCAAAAGTTCCTAATACGCCAACTAAGATAAAAACAATTGATGTAATCTGCGCCATCTTGAAATTACCCAACATTAAACTATCCGACCTAAACTCTTCAACGATCAAACGAACCAATCCGTACCACATTAAATAAGCATATACTAAATCGCCTCTTTTAAGCTTTGAAACCTTTTTGTATATAAAGACAATGATGATAAATCCAATAAGATTACCAACACTCTCATATAAGAAAGTAGGCTCTTGATAGCTACCACTTATAAACATTACATCCTTAAAGAATGATGGCCACTTGTCATAAAATGATTCACTAACAATGCGACCAAAAGCTTCTTGATTAAAAAAGTTACCCCATCTTCCAATAGCTTGCGCTACTAACATACTGGGAAAGATCATGTCACATAAACGCAAACAACTAATATGTTTACGTTTACAGTAAACTAACGCAAAAAGCACGCCACCAACGATCGCTCCTTGAATCGCAAGACCACCTTCCCATGTTTGAATAATCTTAAGGGGATTAGCTAAATAATATGCTAGATCAAAAAAAGCCACAAACCATAATCTAGCACCCACCACCGCTGAAATTGTACATCCAATAAATAGATCATCAGCGATTTCTGGTCCATAACCAGCTTTTTTAAAGTTGTTTGCACTATACCAATATATAAATAAGCCACCGATAATGATCAATATTGGATACCATCTTAACGATATCGGTCCAATGGCGATTATCGTTTGTAAATCTGGAAATAATTTCATTGTTTACCTACACTTCCTATTTAATCCCGTTTTTCTCATTAATATCAACTATGTGTTGAAACACCATATTCTCAAAGTCTTGTGAACTATTGATCCCCATTTTCTTAAGCGTGAAATTAGTAACCGCTGATTCAACTAACACTGACATATTGCGCCCTTCTTTAACTGGCAAGGTTAATTTGGGTATTTGGACACTCATGATATCTTCAAATGTTTCCTCATTACCAACACGCTCATACGCCTTTAGTTTATCAAAATGCTCAAGATGGATAATAAATTCGATATGAATATCATTTAAGAAAGCTCGCGCTCCAAACATCTTTACAACATCAATTATACCAATGCCTCGTATTTCAAGATAACCTTTTAATAGTTGTGGTGCTTTACCGACAATCTTATTATGCATATGATATGCATCAACTCGATCATCCGCAACTAATACATGTCCTCTATTGATAAGATCTAATGCTAATTCACTTTTACCAACACCACTTTCACCAGTAACAAGCACGCCCTTACCGAATATACTCAATAATACCCCATGGATATTACTGAAGTCAGCCAGTTTATCATCTAAAAAACTAACAACATTTACCATTACCCTATTCGTAGGTAACTCTGAAGAAAAAATCGGAAAATTTTTACGCTTCGCTATTTCTTCTAATACCGGATGAAGGGGTTCGTTATGGGTAATGATAATGCAAGGAACGATATCATTGGTAATAAAATCAAATCTTTGATAAAGCGTCTTGTCATCTTGAACCCTAATATAGGCTCCTTCTTTTTGTCCAAGCAAAGTAACCCGATTAAAATCACTTTTCTCTTCAAAACCAGCAAGTTCTAATCCCGGACGATTGGTATCTGGTACGACAATCATCCGTTGTAATGACTTTTCATCACCTGTTAACTGTTTAAAATTGAAGAACTCATTAAACTCTTTGATCGTTATTTGGTTTTTCATATTTCCCTCCTAAGTATTTTTAAGTACTTTTTGTAGGTATTGTCCCGTATAACTTTTCTCTTCTTTACTTATCGCTTCTGGTGTGCCACTTGCGATGATATAACCACCTTCATCGCCACCCTCTGGTCCAAGATCGATAATATAATCAGCGTTTTTAATGATATCAAGATTGTGTTCAATAATTACGATCGTATCACCATTATCAACAATACGCTGAAGAATCAAAAGTAATTTTCTAACATCGTGACTATGCAAACCAGTTGTTGGTTCATCCAAGATATATAAAGTTTTCCCAGTAGGTCTTTTCTTAAGCTCACTTGCAAGTTTTATTCTTTGCGCTTCACCACCACTTAATGTGGTTGCTGATTGACCAAGTTTGATATAATCAAGTCCAACATCAATCAGTGTCTGTAAACCGTGCTTGATCTTATGAATTCCCGAAAAGAACTCCAACGCTTCTTCGATAGTCATCTCTAATATATCATAAATATTCTTACCTTTATAAGTTACCTGCAATGTTTCTTCATTATAGCGTTTACCATTACATTCTTCACACGGAACATAAACATCTGGTAAGAAGTTCATTGATATACGCTTAATTCCATCACCCAAGCATCTTTCACATCTTCCTCCTGGAACATTAAAAGAAAAGCGACCTTTATTATAACCACGAACTTTTGCCTCAACACTAAGCGCAAATAAGTCTCTGATATGATCAAATACCCCTGTATAGGTAACAGGGTTACTACGAGGAGTACGACCGATAGGATCTTGATCGATAATAATAATCTTATCAATATTCTCATAACCTTTAAGCGCTTGATGTTTACCCGGTCTAATTCTTAATCTACCCAATTTCTGTTGAATTGTTTTACCAAGTATTTCCATGACTAGTGTTGATTTACCACTACCACTAACACCAGTGACACAAATAAATGTACCTAAAGGCAACTTAACGCTGATATCCTTTAAGTTGTTTTCACTTGCCTTAACTATTTGTAAACTCTTGCCATTACCTTTTCTTCTTTGGTTTGGATAAGGGATAACTATTTTACCAGATAAATATTGACCAGTAATAGATGCTTGATTAGCCATGACCTCTTCAGGTGTACCCATCGCAACTACTTCACCACCATGTTTACCAGCCCCAGGTCCAATATCAATAATGTAATCACTTGCCAACATCGTTTCTTCATCATGCTCAACAACAATTACGGTATTACCTAGATCACGCATATTTTGTAGAGTTTTTATGAGTTTTGCATTGTCTCTTTGATGCAAACCAATAGATGGTTCATCTAAAACATATAAGACACCAGTTAAGTGCGAACCAATCTGTGTAGCTAATCTAATACGTTGCGCTTCACCACCGGATAATGAACCTGCTAAACGATTTAGCGTTAAATACTCTAAACCAACATCTTTCAAAAACCGCAAACGACTTCCTATTTCCTTAATCACCAAACGAGCGATATCAGCTTTCATTGGATCTAATCGTAAATCATGCATAAAAACAAGAGCCTGTTTAATAGACATTTGCGTCCATTGATAAATATTCTTATCACCAACTTTAACACTTAAAGCCATTTCATTTAATCGACTTCCTTGACATTTATAACATGTTTGTTCTGCCATAAAAGTCGCATACCATTCACGCGACATATTAGAACTGGTTTCCCAATAACGTCTTTCAATCAGTTTAGCTACACCTTCAATATAATCAAAACGTCGATAATGATTGCCACTATTAGAGTTTAACTCATATTCTAACGGTTCTTCTGAACCATTTAACACAATTGATAATTCTTTTTTAGTCAACTCTTTAATTGGCTTATCCATGCTGATTTGATAATGATCTAGCAATATTTTAAACATTTGCCATTCTAGATTATTACTGTTGACAATGTTCTTGTAATAGATAATACCACCTTTACGAATTGATTTGTTAAAGTCAGGTATCAAAAGATCAACATCAACATGTTGAGTTACACCTAATCCTTTACAAACTTCACAAGCACCAAGTGGTGAGTTAAAAGAAAAAAGTCTGGGTTCAAGCGCAGGCAAAGAAAAGCCACAAATATCACAAGCATAATTCTGCGAGAATAAGATATCCTCATTTTTTATATTGACTACAACTAATCCATTTGTCATCTTTAAAGCTGTTTCTATTGAATCATGAATTCTTGAACGATTCTCTTCTTTTTTAACAATGCGATCTACAACAACGAAAATATCATGATTCTTGGTTTTCTCAAGTTCAATCTTATCTTCCAATAAACGAATCTCATTATCAACTCTAACTCTTATAAATCCTTCGCTTTGAAGCTTCTCAAAAAGTTCTTTATGTGTTCCTTTTTGTCTTTTAACAACCGGAGCCAAAATCATCAATCTAGTATCATCTTCATACATCATGATACGATCCAACATCTGTTTGATCGTTTGTGACTCAATCTTTACACCATGAGTTGGACAATACGGTGAACCAACACGTGCATATAATAGCCTTAGATAATCGTATATTTCAGTAATAGTACCAACTGTCGATCTAGGATTGTTGCTAGTTGATTTTTGATCTATAGCGATTGATGGTGATAATCCTTCAATCAAATCAACATCAGGTTTATCTACATTATCAAGAAACTGTCTAGCATAAGTACTCAACGATTCTACATATCGTCTTTGCCCTTCAGCATAAATAGTATCAAAAGCTAAAGAAGTCTTTCCTGAACCAGAAAGACCAGTCATTATAACAAGCTTGTTGCGTGGCACATCAATATCTATGTTTTTAAGGTTATTTTCACGTGCACCTTTGATCACGATAAAATCTTTTTCCATAATATCCTCTTTACAATAACATTATTATACAATATTTATTTTCAAGTAACCATCTTATACACCTAATATTTAACGCAACAGAAATTGTTCATTCATATGAAAAAGAAGAACTCAAATCTGAGTTCTTCTCAATCATTTACATGTTGTTCAGTTCACGATTATTAAGATAAAGCCTTAAATCGCTCATCTCGCTAACAATGGTTGAGTGCGTAACTACAATAACTGTTTTATTGAACTCCTCAGTGAGATTCTTGAATATCTTAATGATCTCACCTTCAGTTTCAGTATCAAGATTTCCTGTAGGTTCATCCGCAAAAATTAGATCAACGTTACCAGCAATCGCTCTTGCAATAGCAACACGTTGTTGTTCACCACCTGATAGTTTATTTATCATACGATCCGCTTTTGATTGTACTATTCCAAATTTCTCAAGCAATGCATAAGCCACTTCTCTAATATTTTTTGGAATTTCATTCTCTGTCTCAGTCATTGCTAGTTCAATGTTCTCAACCGCCGTTAAATAAGTCAATAGATTGAATTGTTGAAAAACGATACCGATCTTATTACGACGATAATTATTTAAACCGATCTTCTCAATATCTTCACCATCATAATAGATCTTTCCACTTTCAGGGCGATCAAGACCTGCGATTAGTGATAAAAGTGTTGTCTTGCCACTGCCACTTGGTCCAAGTATGGTATAGAACTTACCTTTCTCAAATTCGTAGTTCACATTTTCAAGAATTGTCCTTTTATTTCCACCATCGATGTAACTATAGTTAATATTTTCAAGTTTTAACATATTTATCTCCTTTACTAGTACGTATTCGTTAAGATCCGTTTAGGATTAAAGCGCATTATCATATATGAAGGAATCAAGATACTTACTAAAACTACACCCATACCCATTACATAGATTTGAGCAATAATAATAGGATTAATCTTAACTTCATACTCACTCATCATGTCATCCTGTGTGATCTCTGTAAAGTATGTATCATCGTAATAGTAATAGTTATCGTCTCTAGCTGTTTCAGTATTAGAAAGTTGGTATTCAAGTACCGCGTTTCCGATACCCTTTGCCATAAAACTGCCACTTACTACTGCTAAGGTAAATCCAATAACAGCAACTACTGCAAGTTCTGCAAATAACTGACCAACAACCTTAAGTTTACTTACTCCCATCGATAACAAGATACCTATTTCGTGTTCGCGCGTTTTCATTGTTAGCGCTGTGACCAAACTGATAATTACAACCGCATTAATAACAACAATCCATACAATGATACTAGCAAATAGCGACATCGTATCTAATGGTTTAGCAAACTTTTTAAACAAGTCATCATTTGCGTTTAATCTGGTAAAACGAGGTAGTAACGGTGAACTTTCAGCCACAAATTTCTCAACATGCAGTGGATCATCCAACAATAATACAAAGTTATTGAAATAACTATCTTCAGTTGGCATATTGGCATCATCTTG
Source organism: Erysipelotrichaceae bacterium (assembly GCA_034932685.1). Classification (GTDB taxonomy): domain Bacteria; phylum Bacillota_I; class Bacilli_A; order Erysipelotrichales; family Erysipelotrichaceae; genus JAQUCI01. Next base: position 22,669 of record JAYFOM010000022.1, on the reverse strand, counting down.
GTAGTAAGGCTCATCTGGCCACATTTCTTTATAGTAATTCCAAGCAGCAACATTAATAGCGTTTAATTTCTCAGTGATTGATGTTGCTGGTACTAAAACCGCGTTTTCAGGAGCGTAAGCCGGGTAGTAGTTCATCCAAGAATCTTGTTCGTTAATAACTGTATTATTAGCGTAGATGCCAATGATCTCATACTCAATTGTCGTTTCAAGATCACCAATAAACTGTGTTTCATAAGAGTTATTACCAACAACATTGATTGTGATATAATCCCCAACTCTTAAGTTATTCGCATTAGCAAGTCTTTCTTCGATAACCGCTACTTTTGCTCTACTATCGATTTCACTTTGTGTGTAGAATCTGCCTTGATTAATTACATATGTTCCATCATTAAGCTCAATCATGTTATCAAAAACGTTACCAATCAAACGGGTATTACTTGGAACATAAACATACTCATCCTTTGATTCTTCACGATAAATAATTGGGCCATCACCATCTTGGCTTTCCTTGATAATGGGTGTAAAGCTTGACGCATAAACATCATACTTCAATAGTGCATTTACGATTTCAACATAATCACTAGCAGCGATCTTATCAAAATCCGCTTTAAGTAAACGTGGATATTGGTTATAAGCTTCATCTCGCTCTTCTTGCGTCTGCAATGAATTAATCCAATCTTCAAAAGCACGGTAATCTATTTCATAAGTTACTACCGGTTTCATTTTTTGTCTTGTCAATATTTTAGCGTTATCACTGGCATAACTTATACCTAAACCAACGATTACTAAGTTACCAATCAACAAGAAGGTAAATATCAACAATACTGACTTAGTCTTCAATCTTGTGATATTCTTTATTGCTCTACTTATAAAATTCATATATTTGTCCTTTCTTATTACTAACTGTTTTTATCACAAATAACTATATTGACAGTTACTATTTGTTTAATGTAACTATCCGCTTTTAATGCTTTACCATCTGATCTAGAAACAGATATAACGGTTGCATCATCTAGAGAACCACTGTTTTGATAAGTGATCTTGCATGTTACGCCTTCGTTTACACCACAGAGATTTCTTATATCTTTCTCGTTATACTGGTTAGGATTAGTAAATGCTTCATGCCAAGAAACATCATTATCACTATCATCATCTGTATAATCCTTTAATAAAATGTTTTTCCCTTCAGAAATAACTAAATTTAATCTTGTGCCTACCGTCAAATCATTTATATTTGCTATTCTTATAATGTCGCCAGCTTTAATATTTTCATTTATCTCATAACTATAACTTGAATTAATCGATAAATTAGCTCCAGATTCATTTAATTTGGTAATATCTGCCTTTAAACTTTCTAAAGCAATATCGGTGTTCGCTTCTAATTTTGGTTTACCCAACGATATCCCTACTGTTAATATATCTTCATCTTTTAGTACTGTATTTGTGGTGATTGATTGATAAACAACAACACCTTTTGCGATTGTTGCGTGATATATTCTATCAAATCTAACAGTAACACTATTAGCTGTTGCCCAATCAGTAACTCTTTGTTCAGTATACTTATCTAGATAGATCATCTTGATAGCTTGACCTTTTGATACCACAACAGTGATAGTGTCGCCTTCTTTGACTTTATCATCTTTTTTAACGCTTATTGATACTATGTTACCAGCGATAATTTTGCTGTCATAAGCTTCTTTCATATCAACAACTAACTTATTAGTATCAGCCCATGATTTAAAGGATGTATAAGGTTGATCAACATAGTCAGTTGTTACTGTTATTGTGGCTGCTGGTTTAACACCTTTTGATATAATAATTGATAGAGTAGCGCCACGGGTAAATGCACTTTCTTCAATATTACGTAACTCATAAGATATTACCTGTCCTTCAGGCACCGTATTATCATATGTTGAAGTCACTCTTGTGTTTAGTAACTTATTCTCGCTGATCCATGCATCAATTTCTTGTGATGTCATATTTTTTAAGTCAGCGAATGTTACAAATTCATCAGGATTAGCACCTTTTGACACAACAAGTGTTATCTTAGCATCTTTTCTGATCTTTGTTCCTTCAGCCACATCTTGCTCGACAATTATGTCTTTCGCAATATCGAAGTTATATCTTTCTTCAACTAAAACACCGGTGTTGATGACACCGTTTTGTTTTGCCCAAGCTGTAAATTCACTGATATTTCGACCAACAAAATTTTGCATTGTAATGTTTGGTCTTAAAAAGATAAAGTAGACAGCAGCACCAATTACTGCCAATGCGACAACAACTGCTCCTATCGTCTTTAAATTGAACGGATTAGGTTTGTTAATCCTTTCTACTCTTTCTTCTTGGAAGCTAGCCGGTTTCTTTTGTGCTTCTTTGGCTATACTTCCTAGAAAATCTTTGTTTTCTGCCATAAAAAACCCCCTCTTTGACAAGTTTATTCTAGCACTAATACAATGATTTTCCAGTAAATGAGCACAACATGCACATTTCCGTTATATCTTGCTTAGTGTCATAGTTCAAATAGTACACTACTATAGCTAACCTTCATTGTCAATGAATAGGGGAATATTTAATATTTTCTTAAACTTTCATTAAACAGATTTCAATTCTAGAATTATATCACGAAGCTCAGCAGCTCTTTCAAAATCAAGTACTCTAGCAGCTTCACGCATTTGTTTTTCAAGATCATTTATTAGTTTTTCTTGGGCTTGTTGATCTTTTTTGACTTTCTTCTTCATGAATTTAACAGCCATTTCTGCTGTCTCTTTACCACTGATCGCATCTCTTATTTCTTTAACGATCGTTGTTGGTGTAATGTTATTAACCTTATTGTATTCTTCTTGGATCTCGCGTCTACGATTAGTTTCAGCTATCGCAAAGCGCATTGAATCAGTGATTCGATCCGCATAAAGGAATACTTCACCATGTACGTTTCTCGCAGCCCTACCAATAGTTTGGATCAGTGAGCGACTTGATCTTAAGAATCCTTCTTTATCCGCATCAAAGATCGCAACTAATGATACTTCGGGAATATCTAATCCTTCTCTTAAAAGGTTAATACCTACTAAAACATCATACTTGCCTTTTCTGAAATCTCTAATTACATCAATTCGTTCAAGCGTCTTTGTCTCATGATGAAGATAAACAACTTTTAAATCTAATTTCTTTAGATAACTTGTTAGGTCTTCAGCCATCTTAACAGTTAAGGTTGTTATCATAACTCGTTCATTCTTTAAAACACGTAGTTTTATTTGATCGATGATATCATCAATTTGTTCTCTTTGTGGCTTGATGGTTATTTTTGGATCTATTAATCCGGTTGGCCTAATTATCTGTTCAACAAAATTATCAGGCGCTTTCTGTAATTCATAATCACCAGGCGTGGCTGAGACATAGATAACCTGATTAACAATTTGTTCCCATTCTTCAAAGCGCATAGGTCGATTATCCAAAGCGCTTGGTAAACGAAAGCCATAATCAACCAACACTGTCTTACGAGCTCGATCCCCATTGTACATCCCTCTAATTTGAGGAACACTGACATGTGATTCATCTACTACTAAAAGAAAATCCTCAGGAAAATAATCATATAAATTAAATGGTCTTTCATTTAGTTCTCGTCCATCAATATGTCTTGAATAGTTCTCTATACCAGAACACATTCCAAACTCTCTTAAAGCTTCAAGATCATAGAGAGTTCTTTGTTCTAGACGTTGAGCTTCAAGAAGCTTATTCTCACTTTTCAAATAACTTAAGCGCTCATGTAATTCAGTTTCTATTTTCTCACAAGCCCGCCATATGGTTTCTTTGTCGCGAGCATATTCATTGGCAGGAAAAATATTATATACCAAATAATTATTAAGCGTTTTACCACTAACTACCTCTACTTCACTAATACGTTCAATAACATCATCAAACAATTCAATTCTTAGGTGGTGTTGATCTGTATAACCAAAAGTTACTTCAATCACATCTCCTCTTACTCTAAAGGTGCCTCTTTTTTGATCTAAATCATTTCTTTGGTATTGTCTTTCTACCAACTTACGCAATAAGGCAACTCGATCGATCTTTTCATTAACCTTGATCGTAAAAAACATATCCCGGTAAAGTTGTGGATCACTTGAAGCATAGATACTAGCAACTGAAGAAACGATGATCGTATCTCTACGTTCAAGTACGGCATTTAAAGCAGCCATCCTTAACATATCTAACTCCTCATTGATCATCGCTGTTTTTTCAATATAAGTATCAGTTTTAGGCATGTATGCCTCTGGCTGATAATAATCGAAATTAGACACAAAGTACTCAACGCGATTACTAGGAAACAACTCTTTAAATTCACTATATAATTGTCCTGCAAGTGTTTTGTTATGGACAAAGACTAATGTTGGTTTTTGAACTTGTTGAATGACATTAGCAATAGTAAATGTCTTTCCAGTACCTGTTGCTCCTAACAATACCTGATGTTTTTTGTTCGCATTTAAACCATCAACTAATGCTTTTATTGCTTTTGGTTGATCTCCTTTGGGTTCAAATTTACTAACAAGTTTAAACTCATTCATTTAATAATTCGATTGCCTTCGCTTTCTGAGTATCATATTGTTCATTGTTGTTATTCCATTCACGTACTACTTCAGTACACAATAAGGACGCTGTTTCTGAATTTAACACTCCATCTTGGTTTAATCCATAATCACTTTGAAATGCTTTGATCGCAGCAACTGTTGATTGATCAAAATAACCATCAAAACGATTTAGATCATATCCTAAGAAATCTAAACAATTCTGAGCTGTCGCAATCTTATTATCTACTTGATCATATATAAATGCTTCATCATCGATAATGTCAATCAATGCCATACTTAATACTGGATGTAATAGAACAGTCACATCAGGTACTAACCCTACTTGATTGATCTTAACGCGATTTGGAGTTAACCAAATAGCTTTTGAGTATTTCAAAGCACTGCCATCACTAAAATATACTGGAACTTGGACGGTGCTTTTACCATAAGTTGTGACACCGACAAAGATTGCTTTACCATTATCACGCATACAACCAATAAATGCTTCAGAAGCACTGGCTGAATACTCATTACCTAAGATAATAATCTTATCAAAATTTGTATAGTTACCACCTGTCGCATACGATACTTCAGCAGTTTTATCAGTATATTCTTGAATCAATATTGGTTCATTCTTATCAAGGAAAAGACTTGCTACACCAATCAATGATGTCAAATAACCGCCACCATCATCACGTAAATCAATGATCAACTTCGTTATATCATTTTCATAAAAATACTTAAGGTATTTATCTACTTCACTTGGGGCTGCTGAGCTAAACTGCGATATTTGAATATAACCAATATCGTTTTCAATTATCTCACCATAAACTGAATTTTCGACCACATCTCTTGTGATATCAACACTATACTCTTTATTTTGTCGTATGTATTTAACAGATACAACTGTACCAACTTCACCTTTAACTTCGCTTACTAGTTTAGTGCTATCCCAGCCTTTAACACTTTCATTGTTTATTTCAATAATAATATCGCCAGGTTCTAGTCCTGCTAAATCTGCTGGAGCCCCTCGATATATCTTTTTAATGATCACACCATCATCAATGATGTTATATTGTATACCAATACCTGTAAATCCCATATCGATACCTTGCGCAAAAGCTTTGACTTCTTCAGGAGTCATATAATCAGTATGAAGATCAAGGTCTGAACCGATCATGCCATCAATAGCACGATCGATCAAGGTAGTTTCTGGATCATCAATATCATTGATAAAATACCAATCAGTTAATAGTGTTTCGTATATCTTTTCAAAGCGACTAAATTGTGTGTTTTTTTCTTGATAAAAAGCTTCATTGCTTTTCATGCCTAAAACAACACCAATCATTAAGCTTGAACTGATACTAAATACAATCAAAATAACGATTAAGATCGTATTTTGTTTTTGTCTTTTTTTCTCTTTTATCTTTTCTACTTCATCTGGCCACAAATGGCGTTCCAGTTTTATTTCAACCTTTTTTTCTTCATTGTTATTATTCATCAACAAACCTCGATTCAACTAACATTAGTTTAAACTATTTCAAGTAAAATTTAAAGGAAATCAACCAGTAAAAAAGAGTTCCGAAGAACTCTAATATCCAAGTAATGATCTTGGTGCTAAACGACAAGGTGGTGAATCATTGGTGTTTTCACAAGTTTTTGATAAAGCTGCACTACCCCATCCGGCCCCAAAGGACATATCACCATTCCAGTTATCAGCGTAGTATGATATTGAACGAGTTCCCAAGTAGAATATTTCTATATGAACATGTGCTCCTGAGGAGTTACCGCTTGATCCAACATTACCAATTTTATCACCAGCACTGACAATTGTACCAATGGCAATTGGAGAATCCTTCTCTAAGTGTAAATATTTGATGGCATAAGTTTTATTACCAACAGCTACTAATAGATATATCTGATTACCACCACCAGTACTTCCAGGATAACCACAAGTACTACCAAGATACCCCATCGTTGCACATGCATTTGCACGATAAAGCACAACCCCATTAGCTACTGCTTTTACTGTTGTGCCAACACTAGCAGCAACATCTATACCCAAATGAACACCACCGCCAAATGAAGGTGGATAATACCATGTTGATGCCGAAATGCGACCATTAACGACTGGTTTTGTCCATCCTGGTGAGGGTAATATGTTTCCTAAAGCTTCACTAATGTCACGAAGTTTAGCAACTGAATCAGCGTAATCTTGAGCAATTTGATTAGCCTGTGCCTCAAGATCCGCTTCTTGGCGATAGAATTCAATCAAAGCTTGTTCGATATAAGCCTTTAAGCCTAAAACATACTTTTTATTAGCTTCAACATTAGCTTTATTAGCTTCAAGCGATACTTTTTGGCGATCCAATTCTTCTTTGTTTATATTAAGAATGGCAATCTCAGCCTCAAGATCTTTCATCATCTTATGATCCGAAGCCTCAATATCAGCTAAAGCTTCAACTCTTCTTATCAAATCAAGCAGACTTGTAGCACCAATTAAAAATTCGATATAATTATTAACATGAATAAACGATTGCATACTTATCATACGATCTTGAATTGCTTCATCAATCGATTCAACTTTGTCTTCTCTTACTGTTATTTCCGCAATCAAGGCAACTATCGATTCTTCAGTTGTCTTAATGGACCTTTCTAATGTCGCGATTTCTTTTTCAATTACCGCGATCTTTGCTTCATAATCTTTAACTTTCTTGATGTTCTCGGCTATGTTATCTTTTAAGCTTTCAAGTTTATCTTGAATATCTTCAAGGTCATTTAAGCGATCATTGGCTTTCTCATTGAGATATATCTGATATAACTTACATAGTTCAATCGTTGTTGCATCGCTTAGACTACCACTACACAAACTATCATAGTAGGCTTCATTACCAGCGAAATCATCCCCCTTAACTATCATTATTGATGATGATAGAAAGATAGTTATCGCTAAAAGATATTTAACTAGCTTTTTCATCTTTTCCACCATAGTTTACGGCTAACAGAGATAAAACTACCCAACATACCAACAAAAACGCCAAGCAAAAACAGAACTGAAGCCAACATCAAGATAAAAGGATAGGTTGGTACTAACGCAAAGATTCTTGTAAATAAGTAGCCATCAAGTAAATCATAAAGATAGATATATCCACCAACCGTGATTAAAATCGGTATGATTGCACCAAGCGCACCTATAAACATCCCTTCTATGATAAACGGCCATCTAATAAAGCCATTTTTCGCTCCAACTGTTCTCATTATAAATATTTCATCCCAGCGGGCATTAATTGTTGTATCAATGGTATTAGTTATCAATAATACCGCCAACAAAGCTAAAGCTCCCATCACAACAAGACTTCCATTCTTAATTGATTCCATTGATTCCATCAATAACAATGTACCTGTTCCACCATAATTTACTTTTTCAATATTGGTCATCAAACTAACTTCTTCAGCTACTATTGCAATATCTTCGCCACTTATTGTTTCAATTAAAAAGGCATCTCTTAACGGGTTTTTATCACCAACATACATTCTAAACAAAGCCCCTTGATCGCCATACGCCGTAATAAAGGCCTGTAGTTCGCTATCTTTATCTGAAAAAGTTACCATCTTGACACCAGGTATCTTTTCAATAATTTTGCGCATATCCATAATTTCTTCACTTGATGTTCCTAAACTTATCTTGGCATGAATTTGCACACTTTCTTCAATACTACTAACAATACCTCTTATATTAGCACTTAAGATCAAAAAGACACTAACGATCATTAAAGTCATCGTTACCGCACTAGCACTAGAAAACGACATTGCTCGATGTCTTCCAACACCCAAGAAACCTTCCTTAAATGCCCGCATGATCCTATTTATCATGAGAATGATAACCTCCCTCTACTAAGTCAGCCACAACATGGCCACTTTCAAGGATGATTGTCCTTTTTTTATAGAAATCAACTATTTTCTCATCATGGGTTACCATAATGATAGTTGTTTTTTCTTCATTATTAATTTTACCTAAGACTTGAATTATTTCCTTTGACATTTGTGGATCAAGATTGCCTGTTGGTTCATCAGCTATTAATATCTTTGGTTGATTTGCGATAGCTCTTGCGATTGCCGCTCTTTGTTGTTGTCCGCCAGATAGTTGTGATGGGTATGAGTTTGCCTTATCTCCAAGATTGACCATATCTAAAACTTCACGTACACGTTTACGAGCTTTTACTTTATCAACATTTATTACTTCAAGCGCAAAATAGACATTTTCAAACACGGTCTTTGCAGGTAACAAGCGATAATCCTGAAATACAACCCCTAAACTTTGACGATGTTTAGGAACTTGTGATGTTTTAAGCTTACCAATATCAACGCCATCAAGCAAAACAGCACCACTTGTCGGCGCTTCTTCACAATTGATCAATTTGATCAATGTTGATTTACCTGATCCTGTTGGCCCAATGATATAAACAAACTCACCTTGTTCTATCTTAAGGTTAACATTGTAAAGGGCATTAAAGCCATTTTTAAATTTTTTACCAACATCCAAGAATTCTAACATATAGTCACATCCGTTCTTTTAGATTATAACATAGCTATATTATTACAAAAATGGACAAAACTTGAAATGCTTAAATCTTATAGTCAAACGAGAAGCCATTACCATGTACTTCATTAGCATCTTGAATGATCAAGAATGCTTGGGCATCAATCTCATTTACCGCACGAACAAAGGTTGGATATTGATTGTTAGTTAAGACAACCAATAATACTTCTTTATGTTCTTTAGTATATCCGCCTTTGCCTTGTAAGATCGTCGTACCGCGATCAAGATCACTATGAATCATTGAATTTATCTCTTCAATCTTATCACTGATGATATAAACAGCTTTAGCTTTATCAGCACCAAACGTTAAGACTTTATCAACCGCAAACGAAGTTCCCCAAACAGCGATAAATCCAATCAATACTGCTTCCATACCATAACTGATCAATCCTAAAAGCACAGTCAAAGCATCAATGATCAAGATTAAACTTGATAGTTTTATGCCGGTATATTTATTTATAACAAGCGGTGGAATATCCATACCGCCAGTACTAGCACCCGCTTTAAATACAAGACCAACTCCAGCCCCGCCCAATAAACCCGCATAAAGACTGGCAAGTATTGGATCAATCGCTATTTCGATATTGAAACTGTTGATCATGATCAACATCAATGGATAAAGAATAGTCGTTATCATTGTACTGATCGCAAACATTTTACCTAAAAAGATACTACCAATAACAAATAAAGCAATCATTAATACATTAATTATCAGCGTCGGGTCAACATTTAACAATGCACTAAAAGCCACTGCTATACCCGCAACGCCACCTGATAATATATTGAAGGGTAATACAAAGACTGAAACAGAAAACGCAAGAATAAAACAACCTACTATAATTTGTGATGCATTTCTAAAGTTCAAAGCTTGTTTTTTCACCATAACCCCACCTTATGATATTGTATCAAATTAAGTGCTACAATATAAGTAATCACAATAAGATATTGTTTTATATAAATGTTACAGTGCTATAATATCTATAAACAATCAAGGAGAAAAATAATGGAAAAGAACCCAACAATGATGGATTATATTTATCAAACACCACAGACTGTGCTTGATAATGTTGATCAATCAGCTAAGCTTACCAAAAAACTGGTAGATCTTTATTGCGATAATGATTATGATAGTATCTTAGTAGTCGCTAGTGGTTCAAGTTACAATGGCTCATTATGCGCCCGTAGCTTTGTCCGCGAATATCTTAAAAGTGAGTTTAAGATCATTCCCCCATTCACTTTCTTACATCATGAAAATGATTTAAGAGATAAGGCTTTTACCGTTTGTATATCACAAAGCGGATATAGCACAAACACAATCGATTGTTTAAAGTTATTAAAGTCAAGAAATGAAACGACAATAGGAATTACCGGCAGAGATGAATGTGATTTCCAACTATATTGTGATCATTTGATTAACTGGGGTGTTGGTGAGGAAAAAGTTGGCTTTGTGACTAAAGGTGTTGTAACTCTTGCTTTATTTTGGATGTTATTTGCTTTAGAAGTTGCTCTTACTAAAAAAACCATAACTTTAGCTCAATACGAAGAAGTAAAACAAGACATCAGAAAAGCGATGGTTATTCACAAACAATTAACTACTGAAACGATAAATAAGTATCATGAGAATTACAAAGCATTTACTTCGCTTGATAAACTACATATTTTAGGAAGTGGACCTAACTTTGGTACTGCTGTTGAAGGTGCATTAAAGATAAGTGAAACTGTATGTCTTCCTTGTTTTGCTTATGAGGCCGAAGAATTCATTCATGGTCCTAATATTCAGTTTGATCCAAGCTACGCTGCTATCTTTATTGATAACAATTCAGGATACGCCTCATCAGAACGTATTATCAATGTTTATAAAGCCACTCGTATCATTACTGATAAAGCCTTTATCATCACAAATGATCCAAGTGTTGAAGAGAAATACGCCTTTAGAACGACTGAAGAAACATGTCCTTTGATTTCGCCATTGTATAAACTAGCAGTTTTTCAGACACTTGCTTTTTTAATAACTAATGATACTGTTCATTGGCATACGCATCCGTTATATGAAAAGTTTAAAGATAACGACTTAGTAAAATCAAAATCAAAGCCTAACTTATACTTATAAATAAAAGGAGACATGAGCGATGTCTCCTTTTTACTTTTGAACCTGTTTCTTTAAATAGGCATAAATAAACTCATCAATATTACCATCCATGACAGCAGCGATGTTTCCTTCTTCGTGACCTGTCCTAACATCTTTAACTAGGGTATAGGGCATAAACACATAAGATCGAATCTGAGCTCCCCACTCGATAGCTTTCTGTTCACCTTTTATTTGCGCGACTTTAGCTTCTTGTTCTTCTATCTTTAGTTGTAGTAGTTTAGACTTTAGCATCAACATTGCTTGTTGTTTGTTAGCTAATTGTGATCGATCTGATTGGCAATTAGCAATAAGACCTGTTGGTTTGTGAATTAATCTAACAGCGGAGTCGACTTTATTAACATTTTGTCCGCCTGCACCGCTTGAACGATGAGTTTCTATGATAATATCACTTTCATTGATAACTATATCAATTTCATCATCAAACTTTGGCATTACATCTACGGCCGCAAACGAAGTGTGTCTTCTTCCTGATGAGTCAAAGGGTGATATTCTAACTAAACGATGAACCCCTTTTTCACTTTTTAGATAGCCATATGCCATTTCTCCTTCAATTAAAATACTTACTGATTTAATCCCAGCTTCATCACCGGCTTGATAATCAAGCGTTGTAATACGAAATCCTTTTTTCTCAGCCCAGCGGGTGTACATGCGATGTAACATTTCAGCCCAATCTTGGCTTTCTGTGCCGCCTGCTCCTGGATGAAGTTCAATTATTGCACTGTTTTTATCATACGGATGACTAAGCAACACTTTTATCTCAAACTCCTCAAATGTTTCTAACATTTGTATTAGTTCTTCTTCACATAACTCCATTATCTCTTGATCATGTCCATCTTTCAGCAATATAACCATTTCTTCAATTTCTTTAACTATATTAAAGAGATGTTCATACTGATCAACTATGCTTTTGGTGCTGTTAAGTTCGTTGATTATTCTTTGTGCCGCTTTTTGATCACTCCAAAAATCATCTTTTGTCATCGCTTCACTAAGTTGATCAATTCGTTCTTTTTTCTTAGTTAAGTCAAAGCGAATCTCCAAGCTGATTTAGCTTTTCTTTTGTTTCGTCGTTTCTTTGTCTTATTTCATATAGTTCCATTTAAGCTTTTTCCTCAAACTTTATTTTTAAACGCATGCAGAATGTAACAACCTCTTGCGATATTTGCGCAAGAACTTCTTCAAACATTTGATAACCTTCTTCAACATAAGCTTGTAGTGGATTACTTTGAGCATATGATCTAAGATGAATTCCATCTCGTAATTTACTCATGATATCAATATGATTAATCCAAGCGCGATCCATTACTTTTAATACCATTACTTTCTCAAGTGGCATTATTTGATCTTTGATCATTGCTATTTTATTTTGGTATGTTGACCACACCTTGTCTTTGCAGATAGTACTTACCTCATCAACCGATTTGCTTGTGAACATTGAACTATTGATGATACCATCCGCTAACTCCATTGTTTTAAGCGCTCCGATAACACCATCAACATCTACAACCCCATTCTTATCTTTGCTTAAGCTATGTGCTTTAACAATCCTTTCCACTACACGATCAAACATGCCATGTACGATTTCATGGATATCATCATTTTCCAAGATGAAATTACGTTGATCATAAATGATTTCTCTTTGTTGGCGTAATACATCATCATATTCTAATAAAGACTTTCTGACATCAAAGTTATAACCCTCAACGCGTTTTTGAGCACTACTTATTGACTTAGTGATAACTTTAGATTCAACAGCTACATCACCAAGTTGACTAAATAGTCCTTCCATTCTCTCGCCACCAAATCTAACCATTAGTTCATCTTGTACTGAGACATAAAAGCGCGAGAAACCCGGATCTCCTTGACGTCCACTTCGACCACGTAATTGGTTATCGATACGTCTTGATTCATGACGTTCACTTCCTAAAACAGCAAGTCCGCCAAGTTCACGTACACCTTCTCCAAGTTTAATATCAGTCCCACGTCCAGCCATATTAGTAGCGATTGTAACTGATCCCTTATGACCAGCTTTAGCTATGATATCAGCTTCGCGAGCATGATTTTTCGCATTTAATACTTCATGTCTAATGCGTCGTTGTGTTAACATCTTACTAACAAATTCACTTGTTTCAACCGCTATCGTACCAACCAATACTGGTTGTCCCTTTTGATTACATTCAATGATTTCTTCAATTAATGCTTGAAACTTTGCTTTTTTAGTCCCAAATACAGCATCAGAATAGTCATTTCTTACAATTGGTTTATTAGTTGGTATCTCTAATACTCTCATGTTATAAAGTGATAGAAATTCTTCTTCTTCTGTTTTTGCAGTACCAGTCATACCGCATAGTTTCTTATATAGTCTAAAGAAATTTTGATATGTGATTGTTGCCAAGGTTGAGGTTTCTTCCTTGATAGGTACACCTTCTTTTGCCTCAATGGCTTGATGAAGACCATCAGAATATTGACGCCCCTCCATCATTCTTCCCGTAAACTGGTCAACAATAACAATCTTTCGATCATTCACCACATATTCAACATCCTTAGCCATACCATAATTGGCTTTCAATGCCATATTAATGTGATGCACAAGGTTAGTGTATTGAACATCAAAAAGATTTGTAATCTTGAATGCTTGTTCTGCCTTCTCAACACCTGGCTCTTTAATTTGAACTGCTTTTGTCTTAACATCTATTTCGTAATCTTCATCTAAAACGAATCGCTTCACTAAACGATCGGCTTGCATATATAAGTTAGCGGTTTGTTTAGCACCACCACTTATGATAAGCGGTGTTCTTGATTCATCAATCAAAATTGAGTCTACTTCATCAACAAGAGCGAAATTTAATGGTCTTAAAACTCGATCTTTTACATCAGTTACCATATTATCTCTAAGATAATCAAATCCTACTTCCGCATTTGTAGTATATGTAATGTCACATTCAAAAGCTTTGCGTTTGCTTACGGGCAAAAGCGTTCTTAAGTTTAAACCTACGGTTAAACCTAAAAACTCATGAATTTGTCCCATCCATTTAGCATCTCTTTCGGCAAGATATTCGTTGACAGTAACTACATGAACACCTTCTTTTGAAAGCGCATTTAGATAAACCGGCATGATGGAAGTTAAGGTCTTGCCTTCACCTGTCTTCATCTCTGCTATATCTCCGTTATGTAAAACGATACCACCCATAACTTGAACAAAATATGGATATTCTCCAATTACTCTTTTTGCGGCTTCTCTAATAGTCGCAAAAGCTTCTGGCAAAATATCATCCAATGTCTCATTATTAGCTAAGCGATCACGTAAAATATCAGTTTGTTGGCGCAACTCTACGTCACTTTTTTGACTCATTGTTTGCGCAAATGAATCTACTTTATTAGCTATTTTCTTTATTTCATTAAGTCTCTTTTGATCAAAATTGAGTAGATTACTTAAGAAGTTTGCCATTTAATCTCTCCTTTAATTACCGATATATTATATCATATTACATCTATAACACGACTATATCGATTTTTTCATCAGTTAAGTATATCATAATATTCTTGACTAACATAATCTAGTCCTATTTGCTTATCGTTGTAATCGCTTTCATTTTTTATTATAATTAGTAAAAGAGGTGACTTATGTTTGACAGCATTCGCGATATTAATATTTATTCGATTATAATAAGAGTCTTGCTTGCGCTAGTTGTTGGTGGCATTTTAGGAATTGAGCGAGGTTATAAGAAACGACCCGCTGGTTTTAGGACATACATGCTAGTCTGTGTTGGTTCAGCCCTTGTAATGATGACAAACCAGTATGTTTTTCAAGTCTACATGACATCTGATCCAGTAAGAATGGGATCTCAAGTTGTAAGTGGTATTGGTTTTTTAGGAGCTGGAGCTATCTTAATCACTGGTCGTAATCAAGTTAAAGGCATTACAACCGCTGCAGGACTATGGACAGCAGCATGTAGTGGCTTAGCTATTGGTATTGGTTTTTATGAAGGAGCTCTGATTGGTGCATTGGCTATCATTATCATCATGGCTTTCATGCACAATCTAGACACCTACATCCACACTCACGCAAAAGTAATGGAAATATACATAGAGATGGATAACACTATGCCCTTTAGTCATTTCTTGAAATTTATTCGTTCAAAAGACATTCTAGTTACTGATATCCAAATGAATATCAGCAAATATCAAAACAATGATATCTCAAATGCCTTTATTTCAGTCAGTAGTTATAAACCAATGTCGCATAGCGACATCTTAGCTATCTTAGAAAGTGCCCCTGGCATCTATTATATCGAGCAAATTTAAATCTCATTTTTTGCACAAAAAAGGTTGTATTACTACAACCTTTTCCCGTTTTTAAAGTCTAACGATATTATGTGCTTGTAAGCCACGGTCGCCTTCAATCAAATCGAATTCAACATCTGCGCCTTCTTCGATTGTTTTGAAGCCTTCCATAACTAATTGTGAGTAGTGGAAGAATACATCTCTGTCGTCATCTAACTTGATGAATCCAAAACCCTTTTCTTTGTTAAACTTTTTAACTTTGCCTGTCATCTTAAACCTTATACCTTTCCTCGAGCTAACTTTAGTCAACTACACCTATATTATAACCGTTTTCATAAATAAAGCAAATTATAATTTGACGACATTACGGGCTTGTAAGCCTTTATCTACCTCAACAATTTCAAAGTCAACAAGTTCTCCTTCAGCTAGTGTTTTATAGCCTTCTTGACATATATGTGAGTAGTGTACAAAGATGTCTACACCATTTTCTTGACAGATAAAACCATACCCTTTTTCAGTATTAAACCATTTAACTCTACCATTCATAATATTATTCCCTCTCTTTATTTTTTTGGTATGCTACAGCTAATCCTTTGATACATTTATAATCATTTTTTATTAATTGATAGCAAGCAAACATAGTAGCTTTGGTAGTAATCAAATCATCAACAATTAGTATTTTTGAATCTCGCGATAAATTAAAAGAGCTAAGTTTTATGTGATCCTTTATCGCTTGTCTTTCTATAAGACTTTTACCTTTTTGATCATACATAGCATTGTTTTCAAAAATTTCGCTATAAGAAAGATTAAGCTCAGCAAATATAAGCTTGATATGATCAAAACCTCTTGCTTCTTTTTTGGCTTTTCGACTTGGAACAGGCACAAGTTCATAACCACGATATTTGTTTTTTAGATAAGAAAGATAAGGTTTTATAAAAACAGGAGCTAAAGCTTCATCATTCAGTTCTTTATATTGAATCAATAATTGACTGAAATAATCATTGTAATCATAAAGATGTTCGATTAAGAGTCCTTCATGATTTATCGTATTTTTATCTTTCGCAAAGCCATTACGGCATTTCTGACAGATATTATCACTTTGTATTAGAAAGTCTGGTAAATAAGCTGTCTTGTATTTTTTATCAAAACAGATCAAGCATTCATCATTTTGATTGTTTTTACGCAATCACTCACCTTCTTTGTCTTGCTAAAACTAATAAATAAACACTTTCCTTCTGGAAAATTTACGTCTCTACCAACACGGCCTGCAATCTGGATCAACGATGCTAAGTTGAAAACCACATGATCAGCATTTAATACAAATACATTTATATTGCTAAAAGTAACTCCTCTTTCGAGAATAGTTGTACAAATTAAGTGTGACCAGTTGCCATTTTTAAATCCCTCGATCAACTCGTCCTTGTTTTCACATTGCGAATGAATTGCTGGAACTTTAAAGTACTTAGCCAACAATTTCGCTGTTTTTATTGTAGGTACAAAAACAAGTGATTTTTCGTTTGATTTTAACCACATAGCTAACGTTATCAAGCCGACAATTTTTGGCAATGTCAAAGCTGTAGGTACAGGTAGGCTTTTCCCATGAGGTCTGGTGAAAAGACTTAGTGTTGATAACTTTTTCAAGTCACTATCAGGTGTGGCCGTTAGATAGATTATATTTCCTTTACATGAAGTTTTAACGATACCCTTTAACACTTCATTGTTGTGATAAGGAAAAGCATCAGGCTCATCTAGAATCAATAAATCAAAATAGTTATAATAACGATATAGTTGATGCGTGGTGCATACAATTAAGTCACCAAGGGTTATATTAGTATAATCTTCACAGACCATAATAACGTTTAGTTTGCTAAATGCCTTTTCTAATCGTTTTCCTATTTCTAAAACAACTTGCCTTCTTGGCGTAGCAAACCCTACCTTCAAACCCTTTTTTAAGTATTTTCTGATACTTGCTAAGACTATCTCGGTTTTCCCTGCGCCACATGCGGCATATACCAGCACATCTGATGCATCAATCATGTTCTTTAACTTCTCACTAATTACTGATTGCTCTTCAGTTAAATCAAAGCTTAATTGATAATCTACATCTAACAACTTTGCGCTAATCTCATAATCTACACTAGTAATCGATTCATCAATTAGCACCCGTTTATATGCTACACATTTGCGACAATAATAACCTCTGCTCCCCAAATAGAAATACCGCGGATCTTCATTCAAGCATCTGGGACATTGCATATTATCACCTACATATATATACCCGCAAATCTTAAAATATCCTATTATTAACTAATTAAAATCACTTATTATACTCTTCTTTTTTTAGAAGAAATAAATATTCGCTAACATGCGTCTCTCTGTTTTTTAAGTTTCTTGAACCACGATATGCGTTATACTTTGTTTTAATAATACGGATAAAGCCATAATTATTAAGTATTTGAACTAATTCCTCATAATCAATAAAGCCTTCATTATTAAACGAAAGCAAGATATACTTCGCTTTTATTCTTCCAATTAAATCAATTAATGCTGCTTTGTTTTTCTTCGTACTATTATAATCAGATCTTTGCCAATCATTAGGAATGCCCGAAACCGTGGATATGTTAAGCGGCTTTTCATTTTTCGCTATACAATTTAGCATGAAGTAATTTGAACCATATGGATGCTGATTGTATGGTGGATCAAGATAACAAAGATCTACCATTGGTAGCTTATCGACTAACAGATTCGCATCTTCTTGAAAGATTGTATTACTTGTCTTATAGTTGCTAAAAATAGGAAACTCTAAACATATTCTCCCTTTAATGCGTGATAATGCATTTTTTCCTCTTGCACCAAAACTACCAATACCATTTTCATCTTTATAGAATGCTTTAAATATACCAGCTGTATTAACGTGGATTGACGCTTCTGATAGTAAAGGTGCAATGAAGTATTTCCTCAGTTGATCAGGCACTTTATCAAAGATATTAAATAACATGTTATCAATATACATCGCATTTGCTTTGGTATAAAAAACTCGTTCTCCTTTTTGTATATTATTATCATTATTTGGTGCGTAAAGTTGAGTCACAAAACCAACATTGTTTTCATGTTCATGTGATTTCAAGACAATAAAATAATCATGTAATAAAGCTTGATCAACATCAATCTTATTACTTAAGTAACAATCATTTATAACATATGAGTAGTATTCTAAATCATTAGCGATAATTTGATCAGCGTATTTCTTTAAAAAGCGAGAAACAATACCAGAACCCGCAAAAAGATCAAGACATGATAGTTTATCTTGATTGAGTTCTGATAAGACTATTTCTACCCCTTGCTTGATCTGTGGTAATAATAGTCTTTTGTTACCAATATAAGTAATGATTTGTTTGGTCAGATAATCTTGATTTTCCACATTTTCCTTTAATCGCTTTCTTATTAAAAACCACAAATAAAAAGCCTATCAAAAGATAGACTTATTTACTTGCTTTAACCATTAATTCACATAACTTAGTTGAAAACGCTAATGGATCTTCAATGCTGAATCCTTCAATTAATAATGCTTGGTCATATAAAAGCTCACTATATTGTTGTAAATCATTAGGACTATCACTTTGCACTTTCCTTAGTGCCTCAAACAAAGGATGATCACTATTGATCTCAAGGATTTTCTCTGCTTTAACGCCAGGCCCTTCTGGAAGATTGCTTAGTACTTTTTCCATTTCCATAGATAAACCTTCATCAGCCACTAAACATACTGGATGGCTCTTTAGTCTTGATGAAATCCTAACATCTTTAACCTTGCCTGTAAGTTGTTCTTTGATTGCTTCTAAAAGATCTTTATTCTCGGTTGCTTTTTTTGTGCGCTCTTCTTTTTCTTGCTCACTATCAAGATCAAGATCTCCTTGGCTTATCGATTTAAACTTCTTGTCTTTATAACTCATCAATATCTGTAAAGCAAATTCATCAACCTCATCGGTTAAATATAGAATCTCATATCCCTTATCTTTAACTTTTTCGGTTTGTGGTAATTGGGCTATCTTGTTAACAGAATCACCACTGACATAATAGATCTCTTTTTGATCTTCACTCATATTATTAACATACTCATCAAGGGTTACAAGCTTCTCTTCTTTACTACTTACAAACATCAATAAGTCTTGTAACAGCTCTTTATTAGCACCAAACTCATTATAAATACCATATTTGATTTGAACACCAAAGCTTTGCCAGAATTTCTCGTATTTTTCGCGTTCATCATTTAACATTGATAATAATTCGCTTTTAATCTTTTTTTCAATACGATTAGCAATGATCTTTAGTTGACGATCGTGCTGTAACATTTCACGTGAAATGTTTAAAGACAAGTCTTGTGAATCAACTAATCCCTTCACAAATCTAAAATGCTCAGGAAGTAAGTCTTGGGATTTATCCATTATAAAGACATTCTTACTATATAGTTGTAAGCCTTTTTCATATTCTTTTGTGTAATAATTATAAGGAATACGGCTTGGGATAAACAGTAAGGCATCAAATGAAACATTACCTTCAATATTGAAATGAATTACTTTTTGTGGATCTTCAAAATCATTGAACTTATTCTTATAGAACTCATTATACTCTTCGGCTGTTATCTCATTTTTATTACGTTTCCATAAAGGAATCATCGAATTCAATGTTTCAAGTTCTAGATAATCTTCATACTCATCTTCACTACCATCTTTTAATCTACTTTTTGTTACCATCATTTGAATTGGGTAACGAATATAGTCTGAGTATTTCTCAATTAATTCTTTAAGTTTATACTCTTGAAGATAAACGCTATAATCTTCATCCTCACTATCATCTTTTAGTGTTAAGACAATCGTGGTACCAACACTTTCTTTTTCTGTTTCTTTAATGGTATAACCATCTTGTCCCGTACTTGTCCAAAGATATGCTTGTTGACTATCATATGACTTGGTAATGACTTCAACATTTTTACTTACCATAAATGCGGAATAAAAACCCACTCCAAACTGACCGATGATATCATCAACCTTTTCATTTTCAAACATTTCTTTAAACTCCAAAGAACCACTTTTTGCGATAACTCCCAAATTGCTTTCTAGTGAATTTTTATCCATTCCTATGCCGTTATCACTGATTGTTAGTTTGCGATTTTCTTTATCAACTTCGATTTTGATCGCTAAGCTGTCGCTATTTAATTCAACCTTTTTATCGGTTAAAGAAATGAAATGAAGTTTATCAATCGCATCACTGGCATTTGAGATCAATTCTCTTAAAAATATTTCCTTGTGAGTGTAGATCGAATTGATCATCAAATCTAATAAACGCTTTGATTCTGCTTTAAACTGTTTCTTCATATATCCTCCTATTAGCACTTTAATATAAAGAGTGCTAATACTATTCTAATACTTTTATCGCGATCTGACAAGGCATTAAACTAAAAAAAGATCGAGCCTATTGCTCGATCATTTTGATAAATTGACAAGCAACACACCCTAAGCCAGTGTGAACACCAACTGTTGATATTAATTGCGTCAGGTATATATCCGCTTCAGGAAAAGCTTCTTTCATTTTATGGTAGAAGTTGGTTCCTTCAGCTTCATCTTTAACATGAGCTACACATATACGATAACCCTTACCGACATTATGATCCTTGAAATATTCGATCACTCTATCTTCTGCTCTTCTTAATGTTCTTACTTTATCAAAGACGTCGTTTTTACCACCAGATTCTTTGTTCACGATCAATACCGGCACAATCTTGAACAAACCAGCTAATGTGGCTGCTCTTTTTGTTAACCGTCCACCTCTTACCAAATGTTTCATATCAACTGGTAAAACAAAAGTGACGCTTTGTAGTGAAGCTTCGATAAGTAATGCTTTAACTTTTTCTAGCGGTTCATTTTGGTCAAATAAACGACGAGCTGTTGTAGCTAAATGAAGTTGATTTGAAGCTGTTGAGTAACAATCAATATAATCAAACGGTATATCATAGCGCTCTGCGGTTGTTATCATTGCACTAAGACACCCAGATAGACCGCTGGTAATGGGAACAGCGAAAAGCAGGTCATATTCATCCTTTAATCTTAAAAACAACTCTTCAATAAGTCCAAGTGGTGGCTGTGATGTTTTCAACATTTTACCTTGCGCCATCAAATCATAAGTTTCATCCACTGATATTTCAAGTCCTTCAAGGTATGTTTTATCTTCATCAGTAATGGTCAATGGTAGAACATAAAGACCTTCCATTGTTACCTTCTCTTGAAAGATATTACTGCCACTATCAGTAATTACTGCTATTTTCATTATTTCACCAACTTTCAATATATAACCATTATACATCACTTTAATTGACAATTATATTCAATTGTAGTGTAATTATGCCTAAGGTGAGAAAATGAAAAAACTTATATTATTATTTATGATGTCATTCTTGTTAATTGGTTGTACTGCTACACCAAAGAATAACGCAGCTACTCAAGTTGATCTTGAAACACTTATTCAAAAAATAAACAGTAACGAAACATTTGTTGTTTTGTTTGAAATGGATGGTTGTCCTTGGTGTGTAGAAGCTTTACCAGTATATAAAGATGTCGCAACAAAAAATGATGTTAAAGCTTACTATTTGAACTTCAGTGACGAACAATCAAAAACAACTTATAAAATTGACTTTGATATATTGACTAATTATCTTAGAGATAATATCGAGTTTGATGATGAGGGATATCCAATCTTCTATGTTCCAGCCGCATTCTTCTTTAAAAATGGTAATGTAGTAAACATTCATACAGGAACTGTAAATGCTCATAATCCCTCTGTTGCTAAGCTTACCAAAGATCAAACTAATGAACTAATCGCACTATATCAAGACGGATTTGATTTATTAAAGTAATAAGAAAATCTAGAGAATTTCTCTAGATTCAGACTGTTGACAAAATAAGTTAACAGTCTTTTTATTTGGTTAGAAGAATACTATTAAGAAAGGCAAGATAATGGTAAAATTTTAGTAGATAAGTAGAGGACAAACTATGTTTAAGAAACGAACGATCCAACAAGAGG
>JAYFOM010000021.1:0-3002 GCA_034932685.1 Erysipelotrichaceae bacterium | reverse complement strand
TGTAGTGATTGATTATCATGGACTTCACCTTTATAACCATATTCATTATAACCATCAATCATGCCTTCACTTAAGCTACCATATGGACTATATGCATATTGCTTATCATCATGGATGATGACATTACCATAACTATCATAGATATAGGCTTTATCATCCTCATATAAACGTTTTAAGCCATATGTTAGTTTGAAAGTAGTATTTAAGACGGTATATGTTAATACTTGCTCATTAGCCTTACTTGCATCATTAACATACCTTACCTCAATGGTATCTACTTGTTTACTAAGACGTTTACCACTACCATCATAGGTAAACTGATAACTTGTTCCATCATCATAAGCTATCAAATTGTTAGCTAGATCATAGGTATAGGTAATTTCAGTTGTTCCATCATCTTCACTAACAAGATTACCATAAGCATCATATTCGTAATTGACTAAAACATTATCGATAGTAGCGCTAGCTAATTGATTGAGATGATTATACGTATAAGACTTTGTATTACTACCGATCAAGATATCATTACTGAAGTACTTGATCACTTCATTCTTATTGCCAAAGGGATCATGCACATAGTTATACTCTATCTTATCAGTACCTTCTGTTTTAGTACTGCTTAATAGTTGATTACGCTCATCATAGGTATTTTGTGTTATCGTCGTTACTTCATTTTTGATCAAGGTATCAGTTAAGACATTACCTGTTTCATCATAGGTAATACTTTGATCTACTAAGGTTATTAATTGGTTTAACTGGGTATCAAAGTAGGTTGTTAGCTTACGTGTGACTTTACCTAGTTGGTAAGTAGTAACGGTTGTCTCGCCACTTGGCAAAGTTTCTGTTAGTTCATTATCAACAGTGTCATAGGCATAGATAGTTGTTCCATTTTGATCTGTGACACTACTTAAGCGTTGTAGCTCATCATATTCATAAACAACAATAGTATTATCAGGATAGATGATCGCTGTTTGGTTATGATAACTATCATAACTATAACCTACCGTTTGACTTGTTTGATCAACCCTTGTTAGTTCATTGTGATCATTATCATAGCTCACTAACTGCTCAACTCTTGTTACTTGAGTTAGGTTTTTACTCTTGTCGTATGCATAAAGTGTCTTGCCTAATTTATCACTTAATTCTGTGAGTTGACCTCTTTGATCATAAAGATAGTTAACTGTATCTTGATCACTGATCACTTCTTGGTCATTGATTACTTTACTTAAAGTGGTTACTTTACTGCTTAATTGATCATTTTGGTAATAGTAGTATACTTTCTTAGTTTCAGTATTGTTGTTAGCTGGCTGATTGGGGACATATAAACGTAGTTTACCATCACGATAATACTCATAGGTCTCGGTTATAGTAAACTGATTATATAGGTCAAGATTACGTGTTGAATAAACAACTTGGATTAACCGACTGTTTTTATCGTATTCATACTCAATCTCATTTTGATCACCATGATCAGCGTGAATCTTATTACCAATCTGTGATGGTTATTACTCTTACCGATTGTGAGTTCTTTCTATTAACATGAATCAAACAAGTGTGATTGGTTCAAATACTAAGTCTTTATCGAGATTATTGCTCTTAATCATATCGAATAATTTTTTTGATACAATAATTTCACTTGCACACATATGTCCATCACCAAAGCGTTCATAACTCTTAATAATATCCGTATCTATGTTTTCAAAAACTTCTTTCTTGAATGATATTCCTCTTCCAGTACAAATATACTTAACACTATTACAAGTATCACATTTTCTTACTAGTTTTACTGATTGTTCTAAGTTAGTCATTCCTGGGTCTAATATTTTTTCGACATACATCTGATAAAAGTCATCAAACTTAGTGTTTTTTTTGTGATTGATTACATCTAAGTATCTAAATCCTCTTATATCTTTGATATTAATACAATCTTTTGCGAGAGTGTTGACAAAAAGCTCATCTTCTACCCAATTTAACATAAGAAAATGTCTCTTGCCCCACTTTGGGGCTTTATTTACTCTAAAACTTTCCTTTTGGACTAGTCCGCAACCACAAGATCCACAACCATTATTATTGTCATACGTATATTTTTTATAAGTAAAATCGTCTTCTGGTTGTGGATATTCGAATCTAAATTTTGATCGTATGGAAAGCCATTTTGCTTTATCAAATTCAGCCTTGGTGTAAACGGCATCAATAAGTGGTGTTACTATTCCTTCTTTTCTATAATACCAGTTTAACTCATCTATAGAATCATCACTTTCAAATACATATGCTATTGTATAAACCGTGTTTGTTTCCTTGAACACTGCACCTTTTTTGATAAGGAATGTTATAAATTTATTGCTTACTGTATTCTTTCTAAACACGATTCTGTGCCTAACTCTCATTTCAAATACCTCCTCTTCTATTTAAAAATACTGATTTTTGCTACATCTAATAAAGCTGGGTATCCTTGATACACATCTTGAGCGTATTCCCAAATTTCATTACTAGACAAGTCTCTATAAATAGAACCATAGGGCAATATACTACGCCACTTGTTTGTAAATACTTGATGCTCTGCCGCTGTTACTGCAACGCTGAGCATTGATCTTGTTTTTTTTATTCCTAATGCCATTGCCATTCTTTTCTCAATAATATGATGTGCTTCTAGGGTTGTTTCTTTTAGTTCTTTTTGTAATATACTATATGGTTTAACACCATAATTAGCCGCTTCACTTAAGTCACCAAATATGTTTTTTCTATCTTTGTTAAATACAGTTTTATAGACTCTATCTGCTTTTTCAATTATATAATCCTTAACCTTGTTATACCCAGCAGATATATAACTATTAGCTTTTCTTATTCCACTAACTGCTAAATTCTTCGCCCCGTTATAGACATTAGTGATACCTGTCTTTACAGAGTTTACTACTCTTCGTCCAATATCTTTAACTGTGCTTACTGTCTTAGCTACTGCACTATCAATTGTATTGGTTATACCTGTTAATATCTTACTATTG
>JAYFOM010000020.1:0-71811 GCA_034932685.1 Erysipelotrichaceae bacterium | reverse complement strand
TGGCTTTAGAAACTTCGATCGTTTTCGTACTCGTATCTTGATCAACTTTGCTTAACTTAAAAAGTATTCCGGTTTCCCAAAATACTCTTGTTTACTCCATTCTTATTGGTTTACCCCAACATTTGACTTAGAGCCTCTTTTAACCATTTAGCGAAGTAGAAAGAAATAAGCAATGACAATAAGGCCTAAAATAATACGATAGTACCCAAAGAGCTTAAAATCATGACGCTTAACATAATCAAGCAAGAAGCGAATAACAATGATTGAACCAACAAATGCGACAATCATTCCCATTACTAATATTACTAATTCATTTGAAGAAAAATTCCATCCAAACTTCAACATTTTTATAAGACTAGCTCCCGCCATCGCTGGAACAGCTAGAAAAAATGAGAACTCAGCAGCAGTAAAGCGATTGACCCCAATCAACATAGCACCAATTATTGTTGAGCCACTACGAGATGTACCTGGAACTAAAGCTAACATTTGAAAACAACCTATCTTAAAAGCATCAAAGTAACTCATATCAGCGATATCATTAACTTTCGCAGTTTTTTTCTTATTAAAGTGTTCGATAACAATAAAAGCAACACCATAAGTAATTAAAGCAATTGCGATAACAACAACACTGTTATAAAACAAACTGTCAATAACATCATCAAATAATACTCCTACAACGCCAGCTGGAATTGAGCCAATTATGACTTTAAACCAGATATTGTATATGCGATTTCTTTCAGTTGGTGTATGAAGTCTACTGAAAGGATTCAGTTTCTTAAAATATAGTACAACTACCGCCATGATTGAGCCAAGTTGAATTAAGACTAGAAACACTTCTTTAAACTCAGCAGAAACCTGTAAAGGAACTAGTCCATCAAACAACAACATATGGCCCGTACTACTTATTGGTAACCATTCAGTGATACTTTGAATAATCCCAAGTAAGATAACCTTTAGCATTTCTAATAATTCCATTTGTTCACTCTTTTCTATATAAACTCTAACTATTGTCTAAACTACAAACAATATTGTATCATAATATCATGAAAAGATATTACATAGTTTTCACTGGCAGAGTTCAAAATGTTGGCTTTCGCAATACCGTAAAAATGCTCGCCGATAAACTTAACCTAAGTGGCTGGGTTAGAAACATGGCTAATGGTAATGTGGAAATGGAAATAGAGGGCAATGAAGAAAATATTGCACTTCTTTTACGCAAGATGCAAACAAGAGTCAGTTGGATAAAAATCACTGATTATGCTCAAAAAGAAATTGCTTTAAAACATGACAACAACTTCTTGATCATTTAATCTTACCAACATAAAAACCTTTATCCAAAGCAACAACATAATTATCTTTGTTTAAATGTATCGACCAAACTTGGCCGTTTTTGGGTAGTTCGAAGTATGATAATGTATTTAGATCACCACTTAGTTTAAAGAAAAGACTTGTCTGAGCATAGGTTAATATATAGATGTCTTGTTTATAATTGATTAATCTTTTTATGGCCATATTTTGCCATGTATTTATAATACTTAGCAAACCAGAATTAATTTCATATTTAAACAATTTGTTCTCAGAAGCTATAATCAAACTATCGTTTACATATATTAAATCATTGATCAAAAGTGCTTCATTATCATAAATAAATTTATCGTTTAATTCGATAACACTTTCTAAAGATCTTCGATAGATAAAATATTGTTTTTCTTTCGCATAAATAATATTATCTTGATCAATATAAACAAGCTTATCAAAAGTAAAATCAAGTTTAATGATATTGTGATCTGTGTTAGACGTTATAACATTTAAATATGAGCTACTACTATCTTGTTTCACTGCAATCACTTTGTCGTTGATACTATAAAGACGCGTATACTCATTATTATCAATTATATTGATACTTGAATCATTTATATTAAAAGCTGATAGTTTACCTATCATATTGATGAAAACCACCATATCATCAATATAATATGATATTTTAGCATCAATATCCGTAATTTTAATTTGTTTATTACGCTTTAAATCAACAGCAATAATGCTTTGATCTATCAGTTTATCTTGATCATAGTTTTTTATACTATAATAGATCATATTATCTTTTATCGTTAGGATCTCTTGTGAATCTCCACCAGCAACATCGTTACTTAAAGTTGTAAAATCATAATCATGATAGCCATAGCCAAATTTATTGAAGCTAGAAAGAGCTAACAGGGTGATAATAATGATAGCCGCAAAAACCATCATTACTTTTTTAAGATGATCTGATTTGTTATCTCTAAAACGATATGATGGTATTTTAACTTGTTGATCAATCATCTCTTGATAGCGACGACGAAAATTATTCAAAGTTATAATCCTCCTTCATTTTTTGCTTCAACATTGCTCTTGCTCGATGTAGTGCTGATGAGATAGTTGATTCATTCTTATTTATGATGTTAGCTATTTCTTTGATTGAAAGCTCTTCATAGTAATATAAATGAATCAAGGTTCGATACTTTGCTGGTAACTCACTTACAGCATATTCCAGTTCACCATAATCATCTTCATGCACTTCATAAACATCCATATACTCTAAGCAATCAACGTTACGGTACCATTTGTTTTGCCAATGTTTACGACATTTATTAAACGCTACTTTCATCAACCATCTTTTTAGATGAAGTTCAGAATTAAACTTAGGCTTTACACTATATAATAGATAAAAAACATCTTGGCAAATGTCTTCTGCTCCATATCCTGAAGCCATGTAAACATATGCAAAACGATATACATGTGGATAATATTTTTCAATTATCGCTTCATAGTCTGTTATGACATAACTACTTTCCATTCTTATCTCCTATTACTAATTAATAACGATTGAGCTTTCCCATTGATATGTGTAACCTCCATATGATACAAAAGATAATACTGCTGAAGTTGTTGTGATCACATTTACACTTGAACTACTATATGGATCCATTAGTTTATACATCGCATTATTATTACCACTTGTTAGATAATAAACGCCTTTAATAACAACCATGTGGCTTGCACCATTTGCTCTATTACATTGAGCAATAATTGGTCTATTATTACCAATGTGTGTTAATGCTTGATTAAACCCCAATTGATACTGATATAATTGGTTATTGATGCCATATATGTTACTTAAATAATTAGAAACTGAACTTAACGATGCCATTCCACCATTATTAGTAGTAGCAACAACACTTGCTGTTGAAGTATTATTACCCTTAAAACTAATTACTGATGCCATACTTGCAGCCCAACAATCTTGACTTGTATTCATACCACGTTGTGGTAAGTTAGAAATTTCACTCCCATAATCACGTTTTATAAAGTTATCATGACTATCAGTTTTTTGAAGGTCAGTAATTAATATTGTCTTATTTTTAAGCTTCATCATTATTTTGTCTTGATAAAAGAAGAGCTCAAACTCATCACTTGCATTTACATGTTTATTTATCGCTGTTGCGAAATATGCACCTACTGAGTAAGTATTTTCGTGCTTAAAGATAAAACCTATAAGCACTCCTTCTTTATAAAGTGCAAAAAGTTGATAATCATTAGTATCGTTTGACATATGATGATAAACAATCGGTTTTATATGATAATTATATCCATACTCATACAGTTCAACATGGGGTAATACTTCATGCATCATATAAGTTATCTCGTTACTTTGAACTGGATTTATCAAAATACTAATAGCTATCAACAAAGATGTAATTAGCTTCATAAAATACCTCCTACATATATATACCTGTTTTAAGAGAAATATCTTAAAATTCACAAAAAAAAACAGTTTTTACTGTTTTAAGTCAAATGGTGGAGGTTGACGGGCTCGAACCGCCGACCCTCTGCTTGTAAGGCAGATGCTCTCCCAACTGAGCTAAACCTCCAAATACTGCTTTAATAATATACCATAAGAATTTTAAAATAACAATATGTTTCTTATCTTATGTTAGGTTTTTATGATTATGTTATACTATTAGAGTATTGGAGGAATTATATGTTTAAAGTTTATAACAAGACAGCCTTAAGTAAACATCAACGGTTTAGAAACGCTCTTGTCTATGGCGCTTTAACCGCGATAGGCTTAACTATCGCTTATGGTATCATCGTAAGTATAGTAAGAATTCAGTTTTCAATAATGTTTATTGGAATCGGCTACTTAATTGGTAAAGTGATCTTAGAAAAAGGTCGTGGTGTTCAACCAAAGTTTTCAATCTTAGCTGGTGTATTAGCTTTTCTTAGTTTTGTGATTGGTGATATGATCGGTGCTTTTGGCTTTGGTATTTTCTTATATCCAACGCTTTTACCTTATGGTTTATTTAGTGTTTTAATAAGTTGGTTTAGCGTTAGTAGTATCAACGGTTTACTATCATTAGCTTTTCGTTTAGCAGGTATCTATTTCGCATATAATAATGCACGGGTGGTCTAATAATGTTTTACCGTCAAGCTTGGTTAGATGTTAATCTTGATAATCTTGATTACAATATAAAAACTATTAAAAAAAGACTAAATGATAAATCACTTTTTGCGGTTATAAAAGCCAATGGTTATGGCGTTGGTGATTTTCAGTTGGCTAAGTGTGCTATCGCAAATGATGCCACATATCTAGCTGTTTCATCCCTAGATGAAGCTTTATCACTTCGTTTTAAGAAAATTGATGCTCCGATATTGGTTTTAAACTATGTAAGTGCCCAACACTTAAGAGCGGCACTACAAAACAATGTTACAATAACTGTTACCTCTTTAGATCATGCGAAAAGAATTGCTGGCTCAAGAATTAATGGCTTAAAGTTACACTTAAAAGTTGATACAGGTATGAACCGTATTGGGTTTAAAGATGTTAGCGAAGTTGCTGAAGCAATTCAATTACTATATCCTAATTATGATATTGAAGGTATATATACTCATTATTTCAACAGTGATAATATTGATAAGACAAACACCCAAAAACAATATGAGTCATTCAAACTTATTCTTGATACTTTAAAACACAAGTTTAAATATATACACGCTGCCAATTCTGATGCTATCTTTAACTTTGATGAGAATTTATGTAATGCGGCAAGATGTGGTATCGCTATGTTGGGTATCTCTAATTTCAATAATGACTTAAAACCAGTCTGCTCACTTTATACTAAAATCGATCACATCAAAAAAGTAAAAAAAGGTGAAAGTATCAGCTATGGAGCCACATATACATGTGATGAAGATGAATGGATTGCGACCCTTCCCATCGGTTACGCCGATGGTCTAAATCGCCACAATCAGAATCGAAATGTATTTGTGGCAGGTGATGAGGCTTTAATAGTTGGCAGTATCTGTATGGATCAATGTATGATCAAATTGGATAAGTACCGACCAGTAGATACCATCGTTGAGATATTTGGAGAACATATATTGATAAAAGATGTCGCTAAATATCTTAACACTATCCCATATGAAGTATTAACCTCAATTAGTGATCGAATGGCTCGTGTTTATCGACGAAAATATCAAATTGAAGAAATATTAAATATCAGACTTGATAATAGTCAAAACTAAAGAAAACGACGGAAGTCCGTCGTTTTTTCTATTTCAAGCGTTGGCGATATTCGACCATTTCTTTTTCATTAGCCCAAATCCAATGATCACCTTTAAGTTGTTGCCATCTAGGCTTATCAGTTTCATATTCATGAACTGACTCATCATAGATAATAAGCTTCTTATTCTTCTCAATTTCAGGATCTGGCATTGGTACCGCTGATAAAAGTGATAATGTATATGGATGCATACTATTCGCAAATAATTCATCAGCAGTAGCTAATTCAACGATTCTTCCTTTATGAATTACTGCAATACGATCAGAGATGTATCTTACAACCGATAAATCATGAGCAACAAAAATACATGTCAATCCTTTAGAACGTTGTAAGTCTTTAAGTAGGTTTAACACCTGTGCTCTAATTGATACATCAAGTGCTGATATTGGCTCATCAGCTACAAGCAACGACGGTTCCATGACCATTGCACGGGCAATACCTATTCTTTGTCTTTGACCGCCTGAGAATTCATGAGGATATCTTGTCATATGCTCTTGTAGTAAACCAACATCTAATAGTGCTTTTTCAACTTTTCTTAAACGATCAGCTTCATCTTCAAATAAGTTGAAATTATATAAACCCTCAGAAACTATGTAATCAATAGTAGCTCTTTCGTTTAATGAAGCAGCTGGATCTTGAAAAACCATTTGTATGTTTCTGACAACCCATTTGTCTAGTTCTTTACTAATCTTACCGCTTATTTTTTGATCTTTAAAGATGATTTCGCCATTAGTAACCGGATTAATACGAACAATTGCACGTCCAATCGTTGTTTTTCCAGAACCAGATTCCCCAACTAAAGCAAATGTTTCACCTTCATAAACATCAAAGTTGACGTCTTGAACAGCCACAAATTTTCTTTTACCAACCTGAAATGTTACTTCTAAATCTTTTACTGATAACAATACCTTACGATCAACCATTATAATTACCTCCCTCGCTAACCATTGATATTAAACGCTCATGGAGATTTCTTATTTCAATTGGTGGCTCTACTTTTGGTGCCCGAGGATCAAGCAACCATGTTTTAGCTCGATGGGTTGCGGTAATCTGGAAAAACGGCGGTTCTTGTTCAAAATCGATCTGCATAGCATAAGGATTTCTAGGTGCAAAAGCATCCCCTATTACCTCTTCATACAATGATGGTGGTGTACCAACTATGGCATAAAGATCTTTTCCTTTAACTCCAAGTTGTGGTAAAGAAGAAAGTAATGCCCAAGTATATGGATGTTTAGGACGATAGAATATGTCCTCTACACTTCCATACTCAACAATTTGACCAGCATACATAACAGCAACTTTATCTGCCACATTAGCAACTACTCCTAAATCATGAGTTATATAGACAGTAGTAAATTTATATTCTGTTTGTAAATCCTTAATGAGTTTTATAATCTGTGCTTGAATCGTAACATCAAGTGCTGTTGTTGGTTCATCACAAATTAGTATCTTAGGACGACAAGCCAAAGCAATTGCGATAACTATTCTTTGTCTCATCCCACCAGAATATTGAAATGGATATTCATCAAAGCGATTTGCCGCATTGGGAATACCAACACGATCCATTAATTCGATAGCTAATTTTTTAGCTTCTTCCTTGGTTTTACCTTGGTGTTTCATTATTACTTCTATGATCTGATATCCAATTGTTCTAACTGGGTTTAGTGATGTCATAGGGTCTTGGAAAACAGTCGCAATTTTCTTGCCACGAATTGTTTCCCATTCTTTATCTGATTTTATCTCAACAACATTACGACCTTCAAAATAAATCTCACCCTTTGTCACGCTACCATTTGTGTCCAACATGCCAGTGAATGTTTTTGTAAATACTGATTTACCACTACCACTTTCACCAACGATGGCTAAAGTCTCGCCATCATATAAATCTAAAGATACATTTCTAATAGCCGTTAGAACACGATTTCTTACTTTGAATTTCACTTCAATGTCGCGAGCTGATAAAACAACATTTTTTTCCATATTTTATCCTCCCTAAATGAAGTGGGTCCTAGGATCACTGGCATCCGCCAATGTCTGACCAACTATGTACAATGAAACAGAAATAATAGCACTAACCGCAACCGGGGTCCAAAATAAATAGCTCGCATTGGACATGTATTGGGCATATTCACTGATCATTCTGCCTAATGAGGCATCAGCTTGAGTTAAGCCCATGCCTAAGAAACCTAAGAAAACTTCATAAGAAATGAAAGTTGGAACATCTCTTGCAACAGCAGTTACAATTACCGATACTAGCTGCGGTAGGATGTTATGAGTAATAATACGATGAGCTGGTGTTCCAAGACATCTTGACGCAAGGTTATACTCACGATCACGAATGATCATAACTTGAACACGAATGAAGTAAGCAGTACTTAGCCATGTCGTTACCGAAAGCGAGAAAATCAATTGCCACATACCTCTACCCAAGATATACATTAAAACAATAACTAAAAGTGTAGTAGGTATATTAGCGGCTATATTGTAAACCTCTAGCATAAACTTATCAATCTTCTTTGAAAAGCCCCAAAAAGCCCCGACAATAACTCCCAATGTGGTTGTTATTGCAGTAGCAATGAAAGCTATTGCCAGAGAATTTTGGGTACCTGCCCAAATAGCGTCAAACAAAGAGTTACCAACATTATCAGTACCGAACAGATATTGTGCATTGGGTCTTATAAAACGCATCGCAAAGTTGTTTATATGCGGTGTGAATGTAGGACTATATGGTACCACTAATGGATAGATGACTGACATTAAAACTATAATAGCTGATATGATAAACATGATAATCGCAACTCTGCTGCTAAAGAAACGTCTAGCAACACTCTTCCAATAAGAATAGGTAGGTGCAACAATATGTTCGGAAGCTTGTTCTTCAAGCTTAACAAGTGTAAATTTGTTTTCCATATTATCTTGAATCCCCCTTATTATCTAGCTTAATACGCGGATCAACAAATGTGATCAAGATATCACCTAACAATAGTGATAAAACAGAAAGTGATGTTAAGATAAATGTTAATGTTATGACCATTGAGTTGTTAAACGCCTTAATCGCATCAGGTAACATTTTACCCATGCCTGGAATCGCAAATACCGTTTCAGTAATAACAGCGCCACTGATACACAAGATAATAGATCCTGGAATACCATTAACGATAGGAATGATCGCATTTTTCAATATATGGTTATTAAAGATCTCTTTTTGTGATAACCCCTTTGATCTTGCGAATTTAACATAATCAGAATTTGATTGGTCAACCATAAATCTTCTTGTCCAAATCATCAGTCCAGCTGTTCCTAGTAATCCTAAGATTAAAACCGGCAGCACATACGATAATGCATTTCCAAAACCAAATTGTGGGAACTTATCTGGTAAACCAAACAATGATCCAATCAATTTAACGAAATATATAAACGCCAATGATGGAACAGCAATCATAATATTAATGTATACAGTTCCAATTTTATCAGCTAATTTACCTTTATGACTTGCCATAAAGATACCACCAGGCAACCCTATGACATAAGATACAATTAAAGCCAAAATACCAAACATATAAGATGTACTTATCATTGAAGGATCATTATAGTTCATTTTACAATTAGCATAATTGCTCGTGAATTTTTCTCTATCCAAACGATCCAATGTTGAAGATGCTTTATATCGACAATTGTGTAAATCTAATGGTGAAGATGCCTCATTACCAGATGGCAAAACAACATCCTTGTACTCATAAGAGCCTTGACCTGTAGCGATTACATCAACTGTGGCTATTCCACTATAAGTAGGATATGATACACCGAAATTCAAAGATACGAAATTTTGATGTATAAAAGGAAAACTACCATTTAAGTATAATAAATATTCATTAGTACATCCCGAACATTTTATAGCCGGAATACCATTATGATCAGTCGCAATATAAATTTTACGTTCAAGATCAACATTCTCAACATCCACGACTTTTTGTGGATGATCGAAAACAACTAAGCGTGTAAACCAATTAAATATCAATTCAAATGCTTTATAATCCCTATATGCATAAAGAAAACCACTTTTGGGAAAGCTCTCAACAGTGTATCCTTTTGCTTCATATTGTGCTTTTAATAATAATGATTCTTCTGAGCCTACAACCATACAACCAGAATAATCATCACTTTGACGACACATCGCTGCCTGTTCAAGATAATCACGATAACCTAGTGTTTTCCATTTGGTGTTTTTGTATTGAATCATTTCATCAGGTTTAGCACCTAACTTTGATAGATAGTTATCACCAAAAAAAATGTTTTCTTTAGGCACTAAAGTATAAATCATAACAATCGCAATCGAAACAACAACGAAAATCGAAAAAATAGATCTTAATAATCTACCAATTATATATCGTCTCATTGTTTAATACCTCCCTAATAAGATAACATTAAGAGGGATGATTAGCCATCCCTCTTAATTGTTAGACTAATTGATTTAGATTTAAGCTTAAGATCTAGCAGCTTCCCAAGCAGCCTTAGCTGTCTCGAATTGAGCTGTTGTAACGATTTCGTCTTGTACTACAGCAAATTTGTATTTGTCGCCACC
This sequence comes from Erysipelotrichaceae bacterium, assembly GCA_034932685.1. Lineage (GTDB taxonomy): Bacteria > Bacillota_I > Bacilli_A > Erysipelotrichales > Erysipelotrichaceae > JAQUCI01. Next base: position 61,626 of record JAYFOM010000020.1, on the reverse strand, counting down.
AAGACCAGCTACAGCATAAGGAGCAGTATAAGGAACAACCTTAGTTACTCTTAATGAAATATTTCTATAGCTAATCGGAGTTATGAATGCTTTTGATAATAAGAATGCTTCAGCTTGAGCATAAGCGTCATATCTGGCATCTACATCATCTTTAATAGCATCAGCAACATCTAACATTTCAGTGTACTCTTTAACACCAACAGTTTCAGCAATAGCATCGCTCTCAGCGTTTTGACCTTCTTCAAACAAACCTAATAGTGCTAACATATCACCATTACGTAAGTTATAGATGTCTACATATGTCTTAGGATCAACATAGTCAGGACCCCAACCAGCAAACAAGTTAATGTCATAGTTTGTCATTGGTGGATTACCATATACGTTGAAAGTATAGTTCATGATATCATCATAGCCCATCAATACAACGTTAACCAAGATTTGACCGTTACTTGCAGTTTCGATCGATTCTTTGATTGAGTTAGCTCTATTGATATAAACTTGTGATGCATCATAAGTCGGCATGTCTAAAGTAACTGGGAATTGGATTCCATCAGCTTTAGCTTGCTCGATCATAGCCAAACAAACAGCTGCATCATAGAATGCATCATGTCCATCAGCTAAATTAACTTCACCATAAGCATTATCATATTCATTAAAGTACTTAGTAACTAATGAACCATATGATTCGCCTTCTGATGTCATTACGAAGTTAGGCATTGTTAACATGTTACGAACAGTAGCAGTAGCGTTAACTTCTTCCATATTCTGCATTTGATAAGCAACTCTACTAAAGCCAGCTTGTACAGCTAGACGGAATGCTTGATTTTGTAACGCAGCCTTTGTATTATCTTTTTCTTCTTGTGTTGTCTTTGTAGTATTAGTGTAGTTAGTACGGTTCATGTTGTAATGAATAACAAATGTTACCGACTCGTCAACCTTTACTGTTGTTAATGTGCTTGCATATTTTTCTTTGTAAGCAGCATAATCTTCCCAAGAAGCTAATAAAGCGGCTTGAGTATATGTACCCTGTTCAAAACCTTTGATTACAGAATACAAATCAGCAGCATCATCATAGAACAATGTAACTTTGTTGATGTAAACATGTTCAGCATCCCAATAGTTAGCATTCTTTGTATACTCGATGATTGATTTTGATGTCAATGTAGTTAAGATATAACCACCATTGTAAAGAATTGAGTCCGGAGCAACAGCGCCGAAGTCACAATTATTAACATCAGGTGCTCCTAATTTACAACCAACGCCTTTTGATTCAAGGAACTCTTGGTTGACTGGGAACAAGATACCATAAGTCGTAATTGTGTAGAAATAAGGAACTGATGATGACAAAGTATATTCTACTGTATAATCATCTAAAGCCTTAACTCCTACTTCAGCAAAGTCAGTGATTGTACCATCCATGTAGTCTTGTAGGTTTGCAATTATTCCTGAAACTAAAGAAATGGTTTGTGAGTCAAAATCAGCAGCATGTTGTAGACCAGTAACGAAATCATGAGCTGTTACTTCAGCATAATCTTCACCTGTTGATGTTGACCAACGTGCACCTTCACGCAATTTGAATGTCCATACAGTTGCATCATCATTAGTTTCCCAAGATTCAGCTAATGCTGGTACATAATTACCTAAACTATCGTTTTCAAGTAAACCATCAACGAAGTTTGCTAAGTGCACACTATCAGGGTTTTGGTTTGTGACAACATAATCCATGTCATCTAAATCGGTTGCAAACACACTAACAAAATCTTTTGAAGTGATTTCTTTAGGTTTTGTAGTACAACCGCTCATCAAACCGGCAACCATTAATAGTACTAATAAAACGGTTAGCAGTTTTTTCATTTTCTTTCTCCTTCTGTTTAAAACCAGAAACACTAGTTCTAATAAGTAAATAGTAAACGTATTTATAAAAATGTCAAGTTTTTCAACCCTGTAAATTCTTTCATTTTTCACACAACTATCACTTAAATCATTTTCAAACACTCAAGCAACAGCATTATTGAAAGAATCTTTCAGTAAGTTAAAACGATTATATAGCAAGCATTCATGCAATTTCCCCACACAAGATTAAAATTGCTGTTGTATTTTATCCTACGTTCGCATTATTATATAGTAGTTACGGAGAAATACCCAAGTGGCTGAAGGGACTGGTTTCGAAAACCAGCAGTAGTCGCAAGGCTAGCGAGGGTTCGAATCCCTCTTTCTCCGCCATTAAAGTAATAAACCGATAACGGTTTTTTTATTTAGATCAAAAGAATGTTATTATACTTATATATTAAGAGGTAATTATATGTACTTTGAAATCAAGAGGGAAGCGATTACTCATTTAAAAAAAGTTGATCCTCAACTTAAAGAAGCAATCAATAGAATTGGTACAATTAAACGTCCAGTAAATAATGATTTATATTTATCTTTATTATTTAATATAATAGGTCAGCAAATCTCAACAAGCGCTCATCAAACAATATGGCAGCGTTTAATCACAATTGTTAAAGACGTTACTCCACAAACAATAATGCTTTTAGATGACGAACAGCTACAAAAAATTGGTATTAGTTTTCGTAAAGTCAGCTACATTAAAAACATCACAGCACATGTAATCGCAAACCCTTCTTTTATCAGTGAACTTGAATTTATGTCTGATCAAGAGATTATTGCAAGACTGATCACTTTAAAAGGTATCGGTGTTTGGACTGCTGAGATGTTACTTATATTCTCTTTACAACGACCTGATGTGCTTAGTTATAATGATCTAGCAATTCATCGTGGTATGCGTGTTTTGTATAATAAAGATAATATAGATAAAGCTTTTTTTGAACAGTGTCGCTTAAAATATTCACCATACGGTTCAACTGCCAGTCTATACTTATGGGCTTTAGCCAAAGAAGAAAACTAAAAAAAACAAGCTCGCGCTTGTCTTTAATTCATACTCTCATATAGTACATTTAAGTTATGACTCATTCTTTCAAGATAACTCATGTTATCTTCAGCTGTTTCAATCGTATATATCTTAACAACCGTTGCTCCTACTTCATTTGCTAATGTTTCTGATATTGCTGTATTACCCATTTTCTCTGTGAAAATAGTTTTAACATTATGTTCACGACAATACTCTACTAACTCTGCTAACTGCTTAGCGGTAGGTTCGCCTTCAGCATAGACATTAGTAACACTATTTTGTATTAAATCAAAATCAGCTGCTAGATAACTAAAAGCCGCATGGCTGGTTACGAAATGACGATCTGATACCTGTGAGAATTTATCAAGATATTCTTGATAAAGCGCATCTACATCCAATATGAATTGATCATAATTTTCTTGATAAAAAGAAGCATTATCCTGATCGATCATAATTAAAGCTTCTTTAATGTTATAAGCTTGAACTTTAACTGCTGGTAAGCTCAACCAAACGTGAGGATCATATTCACCATGATGATGATCATCTTCATCATCCTCATCATCATGATCGTTATGGTGATCTTCACCTAATGGGATAAGTACAACATTCAAAGAAGCTTCAACGACAACAAGCTCATCATTATTTAAAGCAGCTAATGTCTTATCTACCCACGACTCCATTTCTACACCGTTATACACAAATAAATTCGCTGTGTTCAATATTGCCATATCTTTCGCTTTAGGTTCAAAATCATGCGGTTCAATCCCAGTTGGGATCATAGTTGTTATTGTTACTTTATCTTGAGCAATAGCTTTTGTTAGTTCATACATTGCATCAAATGTTACAACAACGATTATTTTATCGTCATTTACCACCGTTGGTTTACTGGTACATGATGTTGTTATTAGTAACATTAATATAGTTATAAAAGTAACGATTGCTTTCTTTATCATTTATTATCCTCCGTTTAAATGCAAATCATTTGCATCTATTAATTATTCTAAGATTATTGTATAATAAAGTCAAGAGATGTTATCGCTAAAAAGGAGTCGCCTAATGATTAAAGCCGAAGATCTATGCTTTACTTATGATCAATCTAAACCATGCGTTTTGAATCATCTGTATTTTACGATCAATGATGGTGAGTATGTATCAGTGCTTGGAGAAAATGGTAGCGGCAAGACTACCTTGTTACGCTTAATGCTAGGCTTTATTAAACCAAATACCGGCTATATAAAACTTAATACCAAAAATGTAGGTTATGTACCTCAGAAAAGTGAAGCCACAATGTCAGGATTTCCAATTACAGTTTATGAACTACTTGATTCTTATCGTCATCTATTAAAAATAAACGATAAAAGTATCATAGGTAATCAATTGGCAATTGTTAAACTTGAAGATAAAGCCAATACTCTAATCGGTGACTTGTCGGGTGGGCAACAACAGAAAGTAATGATCACAAGAGCCTTAATGGGAAATCCTGAGATATTAATCCTAGATGAACCCTCAACTGGTATTGATGTCGAATCCCAGAAAGACATATATCGATTGATCAAGCATTTAAACCAACATCATAAGATTACCGTCATAGCAGTAGAGCACAATATCCAAGCTGCTATCACCTATTCTTCGATAATATATCATTTAGCTGAAGGAAAAGGTCATTTTTGTGATCCAAAGAAATACACTGAAGAATACGAAAGAAAGCGAATTCCTACCAATGACAATATTTAATTACACATTCATGCAAAATGCTTTATTCGTTTCTTTTTTTATCGCCATCCTATGTCCATGTATTGGTATTTTCTTAGTATTAAGAAGACAATCAATGATTGGCGATACCCTTTCTCATGCTTCATTAGCAGGAGTGACTATTGCGCTTTTATTTGGTTTTAATCCCATTTTAGGTGCTTTTATCTTTACTGCTTTAAGTGGCGTTTTGATTGAATCATTACGAAATTACTTCAAGAAATATCGCGATTTGATATTAACAATCGTATTAGCCCTTGGTGTAGGGGTGGCTATTACAATAATCAGTTCTGGTCAATTAAAAAGAAACGCTGATGCTTTCATGTTTGGTTCCATCTTAACAGTAAACACAACCGATATGTTACTAGTATTTATCTTAAGTATGATATCGGTATTAAGTCTTATTTTTCTTTATCATCAATTACTCTATAGCGCCTTTGATGAAGATACAGCGATTATCGTTGGTGTCAAAGTCAAAATGTTAAATTATGTATTTTCACTATTAGTCGCTGCAACTATTGCCGTTTCAATTCGTATTGTTGGCGTTTTGGTATTAAGTTCAATGATTGCATTACCTGTTGCGACCGCATTACAATTTAAGAAAGGTTTCAAAATAACTCTTTTGTTGTCAATTTTTATTAGTTTATTTGATATCTTGATTGGGCTAATAGCTGCGTATTACTTAAATGTTGCTCCTGGTGGTTTTACGGCTTTGGTGTCTGTATTTACATTAATGATCGTAATTCTCACTTTAAAGATAAAACAAAGAAAAAGGGCTTATTAATAGCCCTTTAATATATAACTTTCTTTTTAAACATTCGATAACATAATGTTAAAACTAAGAAACTGAGTATTACTCCAAAAAACAAGTAAAGATAAAATGACATATTTGATGGATCGTTATTGGGATAAATCACATTAACGATTGCTTTGATTGCCCAAAAATTGGGGAAAACACCCAAAACATACTGTAGTTTACCACGGAATGTATCCATGACCATGATCATTGGTGCCATCGCTATCATGCTACTAAACTTCATGATCGCAAAGCCTTCAATCTTATTATTCGCAAAAGTTGCTTGTAATAGCGATAAAGCAGGAGCAACTAAAGCAGCCACAAGTGAGTGAGCAATCATCATGGTATAAGTTAAATTATCAAAGATACTGACTCCATTGATAACATAATAATCCTTCGCAAATAGTTTTAATCCAATTAATACAATTAAAATACTGATTAATGCAAAGCAGTAAACATAAACTATTTTAAAGCGTAAATAGCCATTAACACCAAGCGGTGTTACTGCTATTGTATTTATTGTTTTCTCATCCTTATGTTCAAGTAACAAGAATGAACCCATCGCTCCAATCAAGAAGACACCAAAAGACATTAACATGATCACAAGTAAGATTATGACATATTTTACTACTTCTGGACTAACCGCTAAACTATCAATGATAAGTGGAAATAGATATATTGCCATCAACAGTATAATAAAGGGGAATATGATCATTACCACTTGAAAATAATCACGATAAATCGTCTTAAGTTCATATTTTAATAAGTTAAAGTATTTTTTCATGATTAACCTCTTGTGATATTCTTCTTAAATCTTGGATAGACAACAACTCTAAACAATAGATAAGCAAGAATAATTAAATATCCGATGATAAGCATCGTCTTTGTGTCAAACGCTAATCCCTTTACTACCGCCGTCATTAAATAGGATGTACCATAAGCTGGTGAGATAATAAGATAATTCTCATAACTTACCGGAATGATACCAAAAGCCATAAAAATTGGAGGAAGCGTAAAGATAAACATGTAAGCCATTAATAATCCTAACAATTGATTAAAATCACGTGCCCATAATGATAATGCAAACCCAATCGCCGCATTAGCAGTAATGGTGATTAAAACATATAGCAGTAACAACAAATAGTTTAATACTAAACCATAAATGACATACAAACCAAGCGATAATACTAACGCTGATATAAGTCCCATTACAATTGAAGCCACTGTTTTAGCGATCAAGATATCCGTAATCGTAATTGGTAACATCAATGTTGCACTCAAAGTACCCTCTTGTTTTTCAAGATAGAATGACGCTCCAAGTAATATAACCGACATAACCGCCATATCCGCAAACAAGAATAATGGTGCTAACTCTTGTGCTTCAGCTTGATCAACTAGTAAAAACAAAGCTAACCAGATAAAAGACACAAAGGTGCTTACGGTTAAGATATGATACTTAAATAAACGCATCATTTCACCTTTAATAAGTTTAATCAGTTTGTTCATAGAGTTTACTTCCTGTAACTTTTATAAATATATCCTCCATGCTTGTTTCACCACTATGGATTGTTTCAAGACCAGGATGTTTTAATAATTCCATAAACGCGGTATTTTCACCAATATGATCCATATTGAAACTTTGCGTATGAACTCCTTCTTGATCCTTATATTCAACTCTTACTTCTTTTTTACCATACTTGAGTTTTAAATCACGTACAGTTGCAATTTCATGAAGTTCGCCGTCAATACAAAAGCCAACTTTATCGCATAACTGTTCAACATCATTCATTAAATGAGTTGTTAAAAAGACAGTTTTACCACTCTTTTTAAAGTCAATGATCATATCTTTGATTATCTTGGCATTTTTAGGGTCAAGTCCATTTGTGACTTCATCTAGAAATAAAATTTTGGGATCATTAAGTAACGATCTAACAAAATTTAAACGAACCTTCATTCCTTTTGAGTATTCCGCTACTTTTATATCGCGATACTCCCACAAACCAACCTGCTTCATCAACGTTTCAATATCAGCTTGTTTTTTGTAGAAAGAAGAGAAATAGCGCATATTTTCAAGACCAGTTAGTTTGCCAAAATGCACTGGCATTTCAAAACCAACCCCGATTTCTTCATAAAAATCACTGGTATACTCACGTAGGTTACGATTGAAATAAGTGATTTCTCCTTGGTAATCATTTAGTAAACGCGTCAATATTTTTTGTGTAGTTGACTTACCAGCACCCGATGGCCCTAGTAATCCAAAAATCTCACCTTCTTGGATTGAAAATGATATCCCTTTGATAACTTCATTTTTCATGGATGGGTAAGTGAAGTGCAGATCTTTAATCACAAATGCTTGTTCCATATATTACTCCTTTATTCCATTTTCTAAAACATCAAACACCATAGTCATTGTTTTGTAAGCCATGTCAGGTGTCGTTTTTTCATCAATCATCTTATCGATATTACTCATGATGACAGTTAATAAACGACTCACAAACGGTAATGGATACTTATTGTTTATTTGTTTTTCTTCGTAAGCTTTCATCAATAATGGACCAAATGACCCTTGAATATCATAAGGGAAATACTTCATTATAACTTTTATCATTTCATGATCAGTTTCCATCATTAAATTTGAAAAATGATATAAACGTGGATCAATAAACATAAAATCCATCGTCTCTTTTGTTAGATGACGAACCACTGTAAAAAAGTCGGCATCCTTATCAATATTTGCCATGCGTTCTTTAAAAAACGCCATCTTCTTATCACCAATAATGTCCATTACTGCAAGATATAATCCCAATTTATCACCAAACTGATAATAGAATGAACTTTTTGGCATCTGTGATTTCTTTAAGATGTCGTTTAAAGATGCTCTTTGATAATCTTTACTTGAAAACTCATCCATAGCAGCCTCATATAGACTTATATTTATTAATAATGGATTGTTTTTACCAAAATTAGCTTGATAATTAAAACGTGGATTCTCTTTGATCTTGTTGTTAGCTTTCATCTTTTATTTTTGCTTTATTCTTCTTATTAGTCATAATCTTGTTGAAGACGTAGAGTTTTAATGCTCCAATGATTAAAATTGCCACGACAATTAGTACTATATGCCACCATTGCATCGTTTATCCCTCCTTTGTACTAGACGGTATGTACCATCTAGTACAATTATATAATTTCCTATTAATATTGTCAATTATGTAGAAATCTTCATCAAATGTTCACAAACCGCGCCTAAACTATGCGAGTTATTCATCTGATATTTAGGAGGTTTTATGATTGACTTTATAAAATATGCAAATCATATTTTGTTTATACTATTTTCAATAGTGTATAGTTATCAAATATTCTACATACTGATTAGGTTTATTAAGAAGTTACCTCAACATCATGATCAATCTTTAAACAAGTATGCTGTTTTGATTGCTGCTCGAAACGAGGAAAACGTCATTGGTGATCTAATAGATAGTATCAAAGATCAATCTTATCAATCAGAACTAATTGATGTTTATGTGATCGCTGATAATTGTAATGATAAAACCGCTGCGATCGCCACCTATCATGGTGCTAAAATAATCGAAAGAACAAATAAAATCCATATTGGCAAAGGATATGCACTTGATTATGCACTGAAGCACATTGATCTAAAGCTTGGTATAGATCATTATGATGGCTATATAGTTTTTGATGCTGATAATTTACTTGATAAAAACTATGTTTATGAATTAAACAAAGTATTTAACCAAGGATATGACATCGTTACAAGCTATCGTAACTCTAAAAATTTTGCCACTAACTGGATAAGTGCTGGTTATGCAACATGGTTTTTAAGAGAATCAAAATATCTTAATGGTTCACGCATGTTGTGCAATGTAAATTGCGCTATCTCTGGTACTGGTTTTGTTGTTTCAAGTGAAGTGTTACAACAAGATAAAGGTTGGAAATATCATTTATTGACAGAAGATATTGAATTTACCATCGCTAAGACTATCGAAGGAAGAAAAATAGGTTATTGTGAAAAAGCGATTATCTATGATGAGCAACCTATAGACTTTTCTACCTCATGGCATCAAAGAATGCGATGGTCAAAAGGATTCTATCAAGTTATCAATACCTATGGCTTAAAACTGGTTTCTGCCCTTTATAAAAAAAAGAACTTTCAATACTATGATATGTTTGCGACAATAGCTCCTGCTACAATATTAACCATCATGTTACTTATATTGAACGTATCATCATTAAGTTATGCATTCGTTCTACAAAAACCGTTGATGTTTAATGAAGCATTAATTGAGTTCATTAAAACGATCACTAATATCTATTTATCATTTTACTTTGTTGGTCTTCTTACAATATTATCTGAATGGCGTATGATCAATGCATCAAACATAAAAAAAATATATTACAGTTTTACTTTTCCGCTTTTCATGTTTACTTATGCCCCTATTAGTGTTATAGCTTTACTAACAAAGGTCGAATGGAAACCAATAAAGCATGGTTATAAAATCCAAGCAAAGAACTAAATAGCACAAAAAAAGGGCGTTCATATGAACACCCTTTTATTTAGCTTAACCTAGTGTAACAACAGCTTTGTTTGCAGCATCAATCGCTGTAACTAATTCATTTACGTGAATAGTTGTGCCAGTTTTTAAGTCTGCATCTGCTGGATAGTTATCAACCATTTCAAGAGCTATAACAGCATCGATTGATTTGCCAGCCATCCATTCTTCCATGAATTGAGCTTGTTCAAACCATTCTTTCTTAATTGGTGATGTACCTTTCATGTTGTACGCGTCACCTAGTGCTTTTTTGCTATCGGTGCTCTTAGCTGTAACAACACCGGTTGCATCAATAGCAACTTTGCTTTGAACTACGTCGATGTTAGCGTATAATACTACGCCATCAGCATCAAGAGCAACTAATGCAGCATTGGTATTGTATTGAACTTTACCAGCAGCGAAGCTACCTGATGTGAAGGTATCACTACCAACACTTACGATGTTCTTAACTTCTACTAGTTTATCAGCAGCATCTGCAACAGCAGCAACGAAATCAGTGATATGAATTGTTGTACCTGTTTTTAAGTCAGCATCTACTGGATAGCCATCAGCCATTTCAGTTGCTGCAACTTCAGCAATTGTCTTGCCAATCATCCATGCTTCCATGAATTGAGCTTGCTCGAACCATTCTTTTTTGATTGGTGAAGTACCACCCATATTGTAACCTTCTAATAATTGACCCTTACTTACTTTTACGATTTGATCAACAACAGCTCCCGTTTGATCAAATGTTGCCTTATTGTTTTGAACAGTATCTAAATGAGCATAAACGATCTTGCCATCAGCATCTGTAACAATCCAAGCAAATGTAGTGTTAAGAGCTACTGTTCCTAACGCTTCAGCTGTTGCGTCTGTTGTATTGATAGTGCTATAAACACCTACTCCAACATTGTAAACTTTGTCTTCAACAACTGGATCTGTTGTTGGTTTTTTAGCACAGCCTGATAACAACACTAAAGTTGCCACCATTAAAACTAAAATTTTCTTCATTCTTTCCTCCCAGACGGTTATTACACCATCCTCTATATTATAAACATTTATTTTTTAAAAGGCAATAATCAAATTATTCACAAGTTATCACTTGTTCACCTTGCACTTGTTCTGATTTTTTGTTATTAATGATTATATTAATATGCGAATACGAGGAAAAGACATGAACTATACAGAATTAAACGCTAAAACTATTGATCGTTGGGTCAATGACGGTTGGCAGTGGGGTCAACCAATTAGTCACCAACAATTTGTTGCTGCCAAAAATGGCGAATGGGATGTTTTGTTGACTCCTACAAAACCAGTACCCCATTTTTGGTTTGGTGATCTAAAAGATAAAAAGGTGTTAGGTTTAGCATCAGGCGGCGCTCAACAAATGCCGATATTTGCTGCTTTAGGTGCTGTTTGTACTGTGCTTGATTATTCAAGTTTGCAGATTGCAAGTGAGATTAAAATGGCAGAGCAAGAAGGATACCATATCAGTACATATCAATATGATATGACTAAAAAACTGCCATTTGAAAATGATAGCTTTGATTTAATATTTCATCCTGTTTCAAACTGTTATGTAAAAGATGTTTTGCATATTTGGCAAGAATGTTATCGCATACTAAAACCTAAAGGAAGACTTATGGCAGGATTAGACAATGGCATTAACTATATCGTTGACGATGAAGAGAAAATGATAGTTAATAAACTACCATTTGATCCCTTAGTAAATCCTGAACAATTAAAGATACTTGAAAAAGATGACTCAGGAATTCAATTCTCTCATACTCTTGAAGAACAAATTGGCTATCAATTAAAAGTTGGTTTTAAATTATTAGATTTGTATGAAGACTATAACGGTTCAGGTTATTTACATGAACTTCAAATTCCTACTTTTTTCAGTACTCTAGTTGAAAAATAGTACTATACAACAATGCTAGACCATTTACCTTGTTTAAAGCGTCGTGAAGAGATAACACTTCTGGTTAATTGATCGATCAGTAATGCAATCCAAGCACCAACTAAACCAAAGCCTAAAGGATAACATAAAACCCATGCTAATAAAGGTCTTACAAATGTTACACTTATTAACATTAAAAATGCTACAAATTTAACATCACCAGCTCCTCTTAGAGCTCCTACAATTATTACTTGGGGAACTTGAAATAAGATTATTATCGATAAAAACATCATAGGTAAAGCACCAGCAGTTATTACTTCAATATCATTTGTAAATAATCCAATCAACTGATCTTTAAAACCAAAACAGATCAAAGCTAAAATGATGGCTACTACTATGCCTATTCTTTGCGTTACTCTTGAATAAATCTTAGCCATATCTGGTCTTCTTGCACCTAATGATTGTCCTACTAAACTGGTGTTAGCGATTTGCAAACCATCACCAAAACCAAAAGAAATATGCATAACATTCATACATACTTGATGAGCAGCGAAAGCAACCGTTCCAAGAATCGCAATCGACTTAGCATACATAAAGAATCCCATTCTCAGAAATATCTGCTCAATCAATGAACTTTTTGATATGTTTAATATATCTTTAAAGTACTTTTTTTGCGTTTTAAATAAATATCTTACTTTTAGATAAAGATATCTGTTTTTATGACTTAATGAGTAACTAGCCATAATAAACGCAACAACATTCCCCATTGCCGTTGCGATAGCAGCCCCAACCACTTCTAAACGTGGGAAGAAGAATAAACCATTGATCAATAAAGCATTAAAAACGAGATTGACCAAATTAGCTACCAAATTGGTTAACATACTAATTTTAGTATTACCTGCGCCTCTTTGAGCGGCTGTCATTGTTAGTCCAATCGAGTAAAAGAAGTTACCTACCATGATTATACGAAAGTACTTAACCGCTAAATCAATGTAATCAGCATTTGCACCGGCGAATATTAAGAATGGTCGCGCAAATACCCAAGCAGATACTGATAAAACAAAGCTCAACAATATTGACATGACCAATGCATTTCTAAGATAACTATTAGCTTCCTCCGGTTTTTGCTCACCTTTACGCCGTGATACAAGAACTGTTAATCCGACATTTATTGCCATTATCGGTGCTAATACAATAAATTTTGGTTGATTGGTAATACCAACAGCATTAATAGCTTCTTTACCAAGTGAGCCTACCATCATCATATCAACTGCTCCAATAAGAGCTATTAATACACTCTCTAAAGCACTAGGCCATGCAATATCAAATGTTCTTTTATATATCTTACGATTAGAAGGTATATCCCCTTTTATTTCGCTTGCATTGATCATATTTTGCCACTTAAATAGTTTTAAGATGTAGTCCATATCATTACCTCGACATAACAATGATTGTAACACTTTTTTACATCGATTTCTTAACTATATTAACAAATTAAAAGCGGCTTAACCGCTTTTATCATTTTTAACTAGTCTAATCTAATTTCAGCAAGATAACTTTGATTAAACAATTCTGTATCAGTCTTATGATCATATACTAATCTACCCTCACTGTATGTATAAAGTGGGTTATAATCATCATCAATAACTACCATATCAGCAAACTTTCCAACAGTTATACTACCTCTATCTTTATATCCATATTTAACTGCCTGATTGAGGCTGCTCATTTTGCATACATCATATATAGGTAATCCAATAATATTAACCATGTTTTTGATACCATAAATAACCGGTTTACTTGATCCCATTAAGCGACCTGTATCACTTAACAAAAAGCCATCAGCACCTACTGAAACTATCATATTTGTATTAGGGCGACGATATCTACCAATAGGAGCACCTGATAGTTCTGAACAATCCGATATCATCATGATCTTATCATTATCTTTTATCTTTAAGATTAGTTGAACCATTGGTAAACTTACATGTAATCCATCACAGATCAATTCACAGTAAACATCATCATCAAGTAAGCAAGCACCAGCACCACCAATATCACGATGATGAAGCCCAGTCATAACATTCATTTGATGAGTAGATACTGTTAAACGTTTACTAATAGCCGCTTTTGCATCTTCATATTGATAATCACTGTGCGTGAAAGCCATAGTAACACCATTCTTTAAGAAAAAATCAATGATCATGTCACTACCAGGTATTTCCGGTGCAATTCCAACAAGGCGAAGTAACCCTGCACCATCACTTAGCATTTTCTCAGCTGTAGTTAAAGATACTTCAGGCCAACCCGTTTTAATACCTTTTTCTCCAACACGATTTAACCATGGTCCCTCAGAATGAATACCAACGATTTTTGCACCATCTACAGTTTGTGTGGCAACACGTGCACAAGTAGCAATTGTATCCAAGCCAGCTGTTGGAAATATACAAGTCACACCTTGCGATGCTAAACCCTTTAAATAACCTTTTACCACTTCTTCATTTTCTTTGCTATCTACTCCTCTTAAACCATAGCCATAAGTACCATGATTATGCGTGTCAAAAATACCGGGAATAACACGTTGGTTTCCATAGTCGACATCAGCAACAACTTGCTTATCTGCTGGTAGTACCGCTGTTATTTTCCCTTCTTCAACAACCACAAAACCATCATGAACTCTGTCTTCTAATACAATTTGCCTTGATTTGATTATCATACTTACCTCTTTCTTAATATATATATAATTATAATATAATTCACTAATGACATTAGTGTAATCTAAATCAAGTACTCCAATCATTTTTAAACAAGTAAATCAATTATAAAAACCGATATAACCATAAACCAACAGTCACCATTAAAGTTATAAGAAGATTGTTTAACATTGATTTCTCCTTTCGTTATATAATTATGTGGTATATATTAATACTCCTAATCAAAGCGAGGATGACAATGATTAAAACATATCGAAAAGAAGATTTTGTGATTATAGAAAAGCTTAGTTATCATCAAAATGATGAAATTGATTTATCATTTCTCAACATCAATGATAATCTAGTTCAAATTGATACATTGAGAAACTACTGTTTAAGTGACTCATTTTTATTTTGCTTAACTTATCCTGAAAATCCCGCAGAGTTCACCATTGCGACATCATTTGCTGGTAATTATGATCATAATAAATCGCTTAGCAAAGGATGTCGCATTAGAAAAGTTCCAAGTTGTTTTTGGTTAGTTGTTGATCTTAAAGACCAAAAACGTTGGTCATATGATAGACTTAAAACCGAAATAAAAAAGCTATCTGAGTTCTATCAGATAGCTGATGAAGCTGTTTTTGAAGTCTTTAATTGGCCACTAGATAATAATTACCAAATATGGATACCACTTGCTGATCGTTAGTATTAAAAGTAGTGGTCGATGGCAGCCTTTTTAGCCTGACTTCTTAGGGTTTTAGTTTGTAAGCAATAACGCTTTTCATCCTTAACAAAATTAGTTGCACATTGACGAAATTCAAAGTTAACACCCTGTTTAAAGCATTGTTCTTTGATTGCTAACACCCAACTATAATCAAGCAAGCGACCATTGCGATCAGATTCACCGCCAACAACAATTAATTCGATCTGCTTTAAATATGCACTAATATCAACAGCTTCAATCAAGGGTTGAAGAATGATGTTTTTATGCTTAATTGGTAGCTCATTAAAAATTGTTAACCGCTCTTTTACGGCTTTCATATTCTCAACCGATACACCAACGATTACATTATCGTATCCATCCTGCCAATCATCAGGTAATACCTTCATAAATCTCTCAATTCGCTTAGTCAAAAACAAGAAAGTAACATCTGGTCTTGCTTTTATCATTTCATAACATTCAAGTCGCCATTCATCAGCTTCCGCAATCAAAAAATCAGAACTAAAACACACATAAACTAGTGTATTACTCTTTATTTTGTAATTACCTTTTTTATCCTTTAAGATTGGTTTATAAAAATCTTTACTTTTGAGAATGACGTTTGTGTCTATATTGCGTTTTCTATCACCTTTATGAATATAGCAAAACTTACATCCATCACTATAGCGATGACATCCACGCCAAGGATTCCATAACATATTTGACCTCTTATTTAAATTAATATAACACAAAGCTGTCGAAAATGTAATTCACTTATCAGAGGTTTCACACATGACCTCAACTCCCATATCACTTAATCAAGTTAAGATGCTTATCGAATTAACTAAAAAGACTAGAGTCTTTCTTCCAGTCTTTACTATAAAACAAGTAATTATTATCAAAACATTATCTTATGTGATACTTTCTCAGTTTTAAACTAGAAATAATCGTACAAATAGATTGATCAATTGCGGCATGATTGAAACAGCATATATTAATCTTACAACCTGAATTAAACCAATTTTACCCAAATCAGCACCGAGATCTGCCGCAATCAAAGCCATATCAGTAGCTCCTGCAGGACATGAAGCAAAAAGCGCCGATTTCATATCAAGATACTTATATCTATGACAAATCAAGGCATATATTAAATTGACCAACCAATAACTGAGAAGAAGTATCAGAATCGGAACAATAAGTTTCGGTAGATTGATAAATGTAGCTCTATTCATCGTTGTTCCAACCAAAGAACCCGCAAACAATTGCCCAATAATTCTTACATATCTTTCAATATAGATTTGATTAGTTATGACATTTAGTATCATGATCGTAAACATTGAAAAAACTAATGGTCCAGCTGGAATCTTAACAATACTACCAAGATAACTTGCACTTAATGCGACTGTGATCGTTAGCATCATTCTAAAATACTTACTTGATGAAGGTTCCGTCTTTTTACTGCTGACAATCGTAACATCATCTTCAAAATCTTTTAATTTAGCTTTCTTAGAGAAAAATACTATCCACAATGGAAATAGTGCTAAAGCGACAAACAATCTTGATGTTTGCATCAATGCCACCGTTGATGTATTTGCATGCATATCTATGCTTATTAAAGACATATCAGTGATGCCTCCAGCAACACTTGATAATAGAGCTGTAACAACGTCCATATTACCTATCCAAGCAATAACGTGACCTATCACAAAAGTATTTATCGTAAACATCAAGATCAACAATAAAATAGGTTTAATCATTTTCTTGATGTTTTTAATATCTTCAATCTTTAACTGCGTTCCGATAAATATTCCTGCGATACCTTGTGTAAATATCTTCAATGAAACCGGCATATATGCATAACCCGTAATAATATTATATACACCAACTGCTATCATACTACCTATCATAGCTGGAGCGGGCAACTTTAAAAACTTAGCAACTAAATAACCAATAGCGCCTACTAATACCGTATAAACTAAATTCATATTTCCTCCTAAACAAATATGTAAACTTTCAATTAATAAAATAACACTAACTTTCTTGCTTAACAAGCCATTTAGGTAATTAAAAAAGATAATAATTTTATCGCTATTTGTTCATTATTTAGCTCAGCTTAGTTAGTGCCTCGTTAAGATTAAGGGTAATTTGGATATCTACTTTCATTTATAGTGGCATATATGCTAAACTTTAATTGTAGTTTAGATTCAATTAATAAATACGATAAAGAGGGCGAAATGAAAATAATTGTTTTGGGAGCTGGTGGTTTTATTGGGAAGAACTTAGTACTTAAACTACTTAAGCAAAACTACCAAGTTGTCGCAATTGATAAATACAAAATCAACATTGATCATCCACTTCTATTAAAAGTGACTGATGCTATCAATGAAGATTTTGCATTAGAAAACTATATTGAAGAAGGTGATTGTTTAATATATCTTCTAGCTAATAGTATGCCCATTCACTCCAATCAAGATATATACAATGACGCTAAAAATAATGTCATGTTAGCTATAAAGCTGTTTGATAAAAGTATACAAGCCAAAATCAAGAAGATCATCTTTGCTTCATCTGGTGGTACCGTCTATGGTCCTTACCAGCATTTACCACTTGATGAAAAGCACCCTACAAATCCAAACAGCGCTTATGGTATTGCAAAACTAACTACTGAAAAGTACTTAGATTTAATGTGTAATAACGCCAAAATAACTGGGATTAGTTTAAGAATTGCTAACCCATTCGGACCTGGTCAACTACCATTTCGAGGACAAGGGGTAATCGCAACTTATCTAGCCAGTTTTCTTTGTGAGAAACATATTGAAATATGGGGAGATGGTCAAGCTATTCGCGATTACTTATATATTGATGATGTTGTTGATGCTTTTATCAAAGCCATTGAGTATCATGG
The DNA here is from genome assembly GCA_034932685.1 of Erysipelotrichaceae bacterium. Taxonomy (GTDB): domain Bacteria; phylum Bacillota_I; class Bacilli_A; order Erysipelotrichales; family Erysipelotrichaceae; genus JAQUCI01. The sequence goes on along the minus strand of JAYFOM010000020.1, from coordinate 43,425 downwards.
CGCAAGTGATGTTTTCAATATTGGTAGCAACGAAGGCCATAATCTAACTGAGATAGTTGATATCCTTTCAGAAATAACACATGTTTATCCCCATATCGAATACAAAGCCACATCAGGCGTTGAAGTTAATGCTAACATATTAGATAACACAAAAGCTAAGACAATGCTAAGTTGGTATCCCCGTTATAACTTTAAGGATGGAATACGTGCGATGTACGACACTTGGGATGAAGAAAGCACATCATTTAAAATAGATACAAATATTAAGTAAGCACGATCAATGATCGTGCTTACATTTCAAATTGGGCATTAAACATTTGGGCATAAAAGCCCTTTTGTTCAAGTAAGAATTCATGAGTACCTTTCTCAATCACTTTACCTTGTTTTAATACTATGATCAAATCAGCTTTTTTAATTGTTGATAATCGATGTGCTATCACAAAAGAAGTTCTCCCTTCACTTAGTTTTAGCATCGCTTCTTGAATCTGTATTTCTGTTTGTGAATCAACATTACTTGTTGCTTCATCAAGTATCAACATCTTTCCTTTTGATAACATTGCTCTTGCGATTGTTAAAAGTTGTTTTTGTCCTTTTGAAATATTAACACCATCATCAGTTAAAACGGTATTATAGCCATCTTGCAACGATTCAATAAATTCATGAATTTGAGCTACTTTACATACTGCAATCACTTCATCAAGAGTAGCATCGTCTGTACCATAAGCAACGTTTTCATATATTGAACCACTAAATAACCATGTATCTTGAAGTACCATCGCAAACTGTTTACGTAGTGATTCGCGTGTACAATCAATGATGTTATGACCATCAATATATATTGCACCACTATTGATATCATAAAAACGCATTAATAAGTTTATGATGGTAGTTTTACCCGCTCCTGTTGGACCAACAATTGCGATTGTCTTTCCCTTTTGTGCTTTAAAGGAAAGATCATGAAGTATTATTTTATCATCAACATAGCTAAAGACGACATCTTTTAGTTCAACATCACCCGCTATATCTTCCAGTTTATAAGCATTTACACGATCTGCTTTTTCAGATGGTTCATCTAATAACTTAAAGATTCTTTCGGCTGCTGATAAAGCTGATTGTAGGTCAGCCATAATATTAGCTATTTCACTTATTGGACCAGATAACTTGCGTGAGTATAAAACAAATGAAGAAATATTACCAATTGTTATTGTTTGCGCTAAATATAGTAACGAACCAAAGATACTGATAAAAGCAACCGTTAAGTTGTTTAAAAACTGAACAGATGGACCAACTATGCTCCCCTCATAGTCTGCTTTATAATAGGCGTTTACTGCTTCTACATTTTTATCATCAAAACGTTTGATGATAGTTTCTTCTTGCCCATAAGCTTTTATGGTTTTATGCCCAGAAAGCATTTCTTCAACAAAACCATTTAATTCCCCAAGTTTTCTTGATCTTACTCTAAACAAAGGTCTTACTTTTTTAGTTCGATATCTGGTAAAGAAGATAATTAATGGTACCGTTAATAAAAAGATAAGACATAATACCGGTGATATTCTTAACATCATGATCAATGATCCTATCATAGTTATAAAACCTGTTAATAAGGTTATGAAATCACTTGATAAGGATGTATTGATCGTATCGATATCATAAGATATTTTTGATATAATATCGCCCGTACTATTTTTATCAAAATAACTTATCGGTAATGTTAATAAATGATTAAATACTTGCTCACGCATTTGATAACTAATTTCTGTTGTAACATTGATCAATATAATTCTAATGATATAAGCAAGAACAGAACTTAGAAAATAAAAGACTAACATTAAACCACAGTAATAAAGTACCAGACTAAAATCTACTTGTAAGCTCTTATATCCAATTGCATCGATTGCTTTGCCTGACAATGCTGGTCCAACCAACGCAAAGATGTTACTTAAGATAGTCAAAATAAAAGCGAAAATCATTAGTGTCTTCTTCATAAACAAATATTTAAGTAATCTAACTATCGTTTTACTTTTAGTCAAGTAGAGCACCTCCCATCTGTGAATCACTGATAGAGGCATATAAAGTGCTTGTATTCATGAGCTGTTGATGTGTACCAAAAGCATTAATTTCGCCATTATTTAAAACAACAATTTGATCTGCATTTTTTATACTTGATATCCGTTGAGCAATGATTATCATTGTTGCATCATGATAATGTTCACTGATCGTTTTACGTAGTTCAGCATCAGTTTTATAATCAAGCGCACTACTTGAGTCATCCAAAAGAAAAAAAGCAGGATGTGTCACAAAGGCACGTGAAAGTAATATCCGTTGTTTTTGACCACCAGATAAGTTAGTACCTTTACTAGTTAATGAGTATTCATATCGCTCTTCAAGAGTTCTGATAAACTCCATAGCTTGCGCGTTTTCAACAGCACTATCAATATCTTCCTCTTTAATCTCACGCCCAAAAGCGATGTTTTCTTTGATACTATCACTAAAGATAAAGTCGTTTTGCATGACAATACCAAATTGCTTTCTAAGCTCGCTTGGTTTATAACTACGTATATCTTTACCATTTATATATATTGCACCTTCATCAATATCATAAAAACGTAACAACAATTGCATTATAGTCGTTTTACCCGCCCCTGTTGCTCCGATGATTCCCAGTGTTTCACCTTTTCTAAGTTTAAAAGAAATATTCTTTAAGTTAGGCTTTACCTTAAGGTACGAGAATGTTACATTCTTAAATTCTATAGCGTAAACCGTATCACCTTCTGGATAATCTTCGCTTACTAAAACAGGATCAAGCGGATGATCAAGAATTATTCCTATGCGGTTAGCACTTGCCATCCCTCTTGAGTACATGACAAATATTCGACTGATTGACATCATCGCATTAGAAATGATCGTAAAATATGACATAAAGGCGATTATTTTTCCTGTTTCAGATGATCCCAAATTTACCCGATATGCTCCAACAACAATGACCAACGTTAGTCCAATATTTAAAAAAAGATTCATACTAGGATTGATCAAAGCCATTCTAATATTGGCTTTTTTCTCTGTTTTCTTTAGTTTTTCATTTACATTTTGATAACGTCTTTGCTCGTGATCCGTTTTGCTCAGTGCTTTTATCACTCTGATTCCTTGCGCATTTTCTCTTACTACCGTTATCATCTTATCAGCGGCTTTTTGTACTTTTCCAAACAAAGGCACACCCTTTGCAGCTCTTATATAAATGATAAAAGTTATAAAAGGTAAGATAGCAATTAAAACTAGCGCTAAAATTGGTTCCATTATCATCGTCATTGTAATACCACCAACAAGCAATATTGGTGCTCTTACTCCCATGCGTTGAATCATTCCCAACATACGATGAACATGATAAGTATCGCTGGTTAATCTTGATTCAAGAGAAGGTATTGTAAAATCATCAGTTTGTTTACATGATAAATAGATTGTTTTATCAAACAAAGCATGACGAAGATTTTTTGTTGTATTTCGTGCAACCATAGCTGCTTTACGATTAGCATAAATATTAGCCAACCATGCAAAAACAGCACAACCAATCATGATCAAGCCCCAGATAAGAATTAAGTTAGTATTATTTGTCGGTACAATATCATCAATGATCAAAGCTAAAATATAAGGTATAAATAACTCCACAATCGAACCAACGCCTTTAACAAAAAGACCTAACATCATGATTTTGTAAAATGGGCGTAAAAAAGTCTTAATAGTATTCATAACTGTATTTTAACACCTTTCAAAAAATAGTAATAACTAAAATGGTGCTTTTAAACAAAAAACAGTTTTGTTTCTTAATTACATATACGTTTTAGATGTAAATCATATAAAAAGCGGCTAGCTTATAAACTAGCCGCTTCAACAATCAATCTATCTTTAACTCTTTAATGAAGTTTTCATTAAACGGGATAGCCTCTTTTTCTGCATCAAATATCACTTTACCTAGACTATAAGTCTTTTTAACTTTATAGTCATTAGTAATAACAACAAAATCAGCATCCTTATTAACTTCAATGCTACCCTTATTATCAAATCCATATTTCAAGCTTGGATTTAAACTAGTCATTTTAATGACATCTTCAAGTGGCATCTTTAAAACTTCAACTAGATTACTAATACCATACAACACTGGTTTACTACTTCCCGATAATCTTCCAGTTTCACTTAACACAAAACCATCTTCGGTTACATGAATTACTTTACGATCATTATTAGCATTCTTACTTAATCCGCGATAACGACCTACCGGAGCGCCTAAATAAGCACCATTATCTGATATGATCATAATCTTATCATGGTCTTTCATTTTTAATACAAGTTCTACCATGGGTAAACACACATGTAAGCCATCACAGATCAATTCGCAATAAACCCGATCATCAAGGATTGAAGCACCAGCTGTACCAACATCACGATGATGAAGTCCTGTCATAACATTCATTAAGTGGGTAGCAACAGTTATACCACGATCAAATCCTGTTTTCGTTTCTTGATAGTTAGCATTGGTATGAAACGCTGCAACAGTAACTCCTTCAGATATAAAGTAATCAATAGCTTCAAGCGCATTTTCAACTTCAGGAGCAATATCAACAAGTTTCAATTTGCCCTCAGCTAATCTAACCATTTCTTTTGCCATTTCAAGATCAACTGGTGGATAACCTAAGTTTATACCTTTTTCACCCACACGTGAGCCCCAAGGTCCTTCAGAATGGATACCTAAAACTTGTGCTCCATCCACAAACTCTCTACTTAATTTTGCTAGTATTGGATACGGCTCTAAGTTGACAATTGTTGGTAATATTCCAGTTACACCATACGCTGCTTGTCCTTTTAAAGCTATTCTTATTTGCTCTTCATTACTCTCATCAAAACGAAAACCACACGCACCATGGTTATGGGTATCAAAGATACCAGGAATTACTCTTAAATCTTTAAAATCTTCGTCTGGTGTTATGTTAGCTTCAAGTGGTAATATCTCTTTTATCTTGCCATTTTCAATTACTAAATACCCAGCTTGACATCCCTTACTGGTATAGATGCGATTTGAACGTATTATCATTATTTTCCCTCCGCTAGTAAATCACGATATGATACCAACACCATATCATTTGCTTTAAGCCAATCTCTAAACTTTTCTGATGTAACAGCGTATAAATCTTTTATTCTTATAACTGTATATGTTGAATGCTCAAATATCTCTTGATCAACATAACCACAATGAGTACCAATAATACCAACACCACCATCAGGTAATTTCTCAAGCTCCGTTTTTCCACTAATGATAAAATCTAAAACATTTGTATTAAGTTGATCTTCAAAAGCGAATGGTTTGATATTCCAAGATTTACCACGAACAATATTGAACTGCTCAGCAAGATCTTCTCCATAAGGTATTTCGTATTTATCGGCGATAACTTTATGTGCCTTTCTTAAAGTTGGTGTACCGTAAGAATGACCTTGTAGATACTCTGGTTTTTTCTTAGCTAATGTAATGAAGCGTTGCACTTGATTTTCAACTTCTAACAAGCATTCTTCATAAACCAAATGATCATTGTTAACAGCTTGTTTGTCCAGCGCACGATGCATTTGAGCATCGAGAAACTTACCGTTTTGTTGAACTAGATTTGGGATTAGTTTTGGATCTGTAACTGGATAGCCCGCAACAATGTTGATGTCTTGACCAAGACACACCTCAGGAAAAGCTGCCATTTTCGCTAATGCATAGGGGGCGGTTGGCATGTTTGAAAAAAGACCAGTACAAGTTATCCCTTTCTTTTCACAACCATAAATGATTCCATCGGTGATAGCGGGAGTGAAGCCATAATCGTCTGATTTTATGATAATTTTTCTCATTATCATACTCCTTTCTTACTCTTTCGAATGTTTCCGGTTTTAAATGGACAATTACTTGATTATAAATGATTTTGATCTTCGCATGAGGTTAAACATCATCTCACTTTTATAATTAACTCATCTTTATTATCAATTATCCATTTCATTACGTCAATACTTCTGTGTGCTGCTATATCATTAATATCATTATATTTTAATCATTAATTATTAGGTTGCTATGACAAAACATGGTTTAAGATAAAATCAGCAAACCCTTCTTCATCATTAGTCTTGGTAGTGACATAGTCAGCAACAGCTTTAGTATCTTCGCTCCCATTAGCTAAACATACACCAAAACCACTGTACGCCAGCAATTCATTATCATTAGTCATATCACCAAAAGACATAACTTGATCAGCTTTAATATCATTTGCCTTGCAAAACTCATGTAGAGCAACAGCTTTAGAAACCCTACTATCAGTAAATTCTAACATTGTTGTCTGCGTTTTAAATGCTTTATAATACTCGCTTTTATTACTATTAACATAAGATAAAACATCGTCAATCTTATCTTCACTTATTCTAAACATTATCTTAGCGTTTTCTTTCTCATATAATTCAGCGATATCACCTGCAACAATTACACTGGTTTTATTGTTCTTTGATGATGTCATTGTTAAATCGTCAAGCTTCTTACACATCATTTTACCATCAGCGTAAATAAAAGGATTTAAGTCAAAAGGTTCCATCAACTCAATGATCTCTTTAATCCATTCTCTTTTCAACAAGTAGTAATCATGTCTAATATCATTAATGCCATCCCACATTTGAGCGCCATTCATACCGATAAGTAATTCAAAATTTTGATCAAATCCCCAATTCTTAGCTTGATCGGCTAATTGTTGATCAATTGATCTACCTGATGCTATCCCAAAGTATATCCCTAATCCTAATAAACGATTTATTACTTCCTTTGTTTTTGTTGTTAATTCTCTTTGATTAGTTACTAATGTTCCATCAATATCACATACAACTAACTTCAAATCCTTAAAATTCATCTTTATCCTCTTTCTACAAAATATATCAACAAGCAAGCTTTAACTTCTATTTGAATTACTAAATCAAAGCATCAAAGAAGTGCTTATCCAAAAAATCTGCAAAGCCATCTTCTTCATTTGATTTCTCAGTTATATAATCAGCGATAGCTTTGGTATCATCGCCTCCGTTAATCAAACACACACCAATACCACTAGCTTCTAATAGTTCATTATCATTAGTCATATCGCCAAAGGATAAAACTTGACTAAGATCAATATTGTTAATAGTGCAGAAATCTTGTAGTGGAACTGCTTTTGATACACGACGATCGGAGAATTCAAGTACTGTTTTCTGAGTTTTAAATGCTTTATAGTGCTCAGAACTATGTGCCTTGACATAAGGTTCAACCTCGGCCATTCTTTCTTCACTCATGCGAAATAGAATTTTCGCTGTTTCCTTTTCATACAATTCAGAAACATCATCAACAATACGATAATTTGAACGGTACTGTAAAGCTGAAGCTGAAGCAGCCGGGTCATTTTTTAAATAAAGCGACATTCCATCAACATAAACGTAAGGATTTAAGTTTAAAGGAGCCATTAGTTCGATGATTTCCTTTAACCATTCTCTTTTAAGTTTATAATAATCGTGTTGTTTTTGATTGATACCATCCCACATCTCAGCACCATTTAAACCAATAATGATATCAAAATCAAAACTTAGTCCCCATATACTGGCTTGTTTTGATAAATGTTGTTCAATCGAGCGGCCAGAAGCAATTCCAAAAAGGATGTTTTGACTATGAAGTCTTTCAATTATAGCTTTTGTACGTTCAGTTAATACATGATCATTGGTTACTAAAGTACCATCAATATCGCAAACAACAAGTTTAATATTGCTTAATTTCATACATTACCCTTCTTTCATCATTTTTAGCCTATTAGAGTTAATTATAGCAAACATTCATCTTATCAAGGTGTCAAATTTTGTTATGTTTATGTAAATTTTAGTGCGAACTGTTTTATAATACGCCTTATAACTAATATTATATTAGTTATCATCTTATAATAAAACAAATGTGCGCAAGCGAATAATTAGATTATAATAAATAGGTAATTAATTATTTAATAGGGAGCCATTATGATCAACTATTTACTAGAGCTAATTAAAAATCCTTTTATCACTATGTTCTTGATTTGTAGTATCGGATATTTATTAGGAAGCATTAAGCTTAAAAACATATCACTTGGTTCCTCTGGAGTTCTCTTAGTAGCTTTACTCTTTGGTCATTATGGCTTTGCGATCGATGCTATTGTTCGTAATTTAGGATTAATTCTGTTTGTGACTGCAGTTGGTTATCTAGCAGGTCCTGATTTTGTTAAACTATTCAAACGCAAAGCACTATCCTTTATATTCTTAGGTATAACAATCGTTTTAGTTGGAGCTATTATCTGCTTTTTTGTCATAGTTTGGGGTAAGGTACCACCTGCTTTAGCAATTGGAATGTTTACTGGTGCTTTAACCAGTACCCCAGGACTAGCAGCCGCAACCGAAACACTTGGCAATCTGGCTGCTACCGGTTATGGTATTGCCTATCCATTTGGCGTTTTAGGTGTTGTATTGTTTGTTCAACTTATACCAAAAGTAACTAAAAATGATGTTAATAATGATATAAAAGATGATTCAAATGATCTTACAAATACTACAAATACTAAGTATAAACCAATTGAAAAAAGTGGACTTTTCGCTTTTTCTTTAGCTATTTTATTTGGTATGGTTATCGCTAACATCAAGATTCCTCTTGGTTCAAATCTCAGTTTTTCACTTGGTACCTCAGGCGGACCACTTATGGTAGGATTGCTTTTTGGACACTTTAAACATTTTGGTAATATATCACTAGCGTGCCCTAAAGCAACACTTAGCACAGTCAAAGAGCTTGGATTAATACTATTTTTAGCTGGAGCAGGAACACAAGCCGGAGCTGGTTTTTTAGCAATTTTACAACAATATGGTATTAAGTTATTTTTCTTTGGTGCTTTAATCACTATTATCCCAATGGTTTTTGGATTTACATGTGGTAAGAAACTATTTAAACTTCCTCTTTTCGATAACTTAGGTGCCATTACTGGTGGCATGACAAGCACGCCGGCATTAGGTGCATTGATAGTTGTAGCTAAATCAGAGCGTGTAGCAGCTTCATACGCAGCAACATATCCAATTGCCCTTACGATGGTAGTTATGATAACGCAAGTCTTGAGTATGATTTTTACATAATGAGAATAATAGTCGGTATAAGTTGATATTATCTTATTTTCAAATATAATATAATTGTCATACGTTCTGCTTATTATTGTAATAAGAGTTTAGTCTAATAAGGATTTTTCATAACTTGTGATAACATAATTTTACTGGATTCATTTGATATTGTTCATCATTACTATAAATGTTGTTCGATCATAGGATATCAATAGTTTATAATTTGACATTTGGTTAACAGTAATCAATACGACATTCAAGCTTTGCTTAAGTATTCATAAATGAAAAATGTAATTAATAGTAGAGTGTTAGCTACATTTCTTATTAAGACAAGTAGTAAGAGAATATAGCTAAATACTCGAAACACAATTTTTCAACTCTATGGATGCGCTTGCTTTTACTAATCTACTTAATGATTCAAGTCTAGTCTTTTTCTTTATCACATTTTCAGCTTAAATTCATCTGTTGCTTTTAAAAGTTATGTGTCAAGAATTGTTAATCCTTGTCCACTCTGTTCTGCACTAACGAACTTTATTTATACATATTTAAAGAACATTGCTTCACTGTTGTTGATTAATCATTTTAAGTGTTCACTTTTACAAGTACACTTCAAAAGTAACTACTCGAAATTTTTAGGCTAAAAAAATATTATTGGCACAAAGACGATAAATTATGTCATAATGTTGTTGTTAAATACGGAATGAGAGAAAGTCAAATTCTTCATACCCTTTTGTTTGTAAAATACTATAATCTTTTTATCATTTAAATCTTTGTTTTATCTTATTACGCTCATTATCTGTAGACGATTGTTTTCTAATGAGTGCAATCATTTTGAATAAGATGAAGTTCAACGAGGAATGAATATATTTAAGTTTTTTAGAACTAACCTGAGAAAACATAGAAATGAACTCAGTATTTCTCAAGAAATGTTAGCTGAAATGTGTGTTTAACACAGGACTTATATCAGTGATGATGAGTTTTTCGACGCACTATCGCACTTGATAGTATTCAAAAAAAGCTGATGTCATCGATATAGACACATACAAGTTGTTTATGGAGGAATTAATATGAGCTTTGATGAGGTTAATTTTCTGTTGGTTTCTGGTGATCGTCAAAACATGCGTATAACTTTAATAGGTACCATGTTAAAAGAAAAACCTGGCAATGGTAATGGAGATAAATGCTCCCGATATCAGTATAATGTTGAAAGCTTTCAAGAGTATGGAATATTTCTTAAGCGACCAACACGGTTGAACAAAGGGTTTGATTTTACTGTCAATACCAAAAGACTTTGGTTCAAAAAGAATCGGAGATATTCTAATCCAAGTCACAAAGATATTTTTAATGCTCTCGAAGATTGTAAAAGTAATTATGAAGAGGAATATTCACTTGTAATCGGTGCAATACAAAGAATATATAATTGTGAAGATGTTGATTTCAGTGTTCCAACGGGACTAACTTTTCATGATTTTGAAGGCACAGAACATCCAATTGAAATTATTATTTTTGCCGTTAAGTGGCTCTTTATGGAACAAGACTGCGCATATTGGAATTATTCTGGAAGGGCATTGTTTTATTCTGCTTTAAGAGAAAGAAAGCTTGCATAATCGTTTAGGTTGAACGCTCTAAAAAGTAACTACATATTTTACTGTATGTTATATATTTCGAGTTTCCTAATTACAGTAAAGTAACAAACGAAAATAGTGGTATAGAAAATGAAATTGGTTACAAAGATATGAGATTAGCAAAAATGGTTACACATTTTTGATTTCGAGATTGAAATATAAAAATATTCTGAAATGCTAACGAAAAAGATCATTGAATTAATAGAAGAACAGTGGTATTTTAATAACAAATACCATTACTAGATGAAACGGCTTTTCATCAGATTCTTTTTGAAAATAAATACATATGAGGTGCAAGTAGGAATTTGTATTTACATGTTTAGTTTTCTAATAAGTTGTAATTTACAAATATGCTGTTCTTTTATAATTATCTCTTTTATTTATATCCAACTTATTCTAGTATATTCATAACGTCAAAGCTCATTGGTATGTTTTTTTTGACTAATTTCGACCATAAGCACATCACTGGTTTGATTTTTAAAACCAGAATAGCTTTCGACTGTAAATTTATCCATTTTTTAAGAAAATTCCTAATCTCAAATTGAACAAAATGTGTGTAATGTCCATATGTTAACTAGAATTAATAATGCCTGTACGAGGTGGAAAAGCAAAAATAACATTTATAATCACGATAGTATCAAAATCAAGATTTCGTGCATCACCATTATGAATGATTACTTTATCATTATAAACCTCATTTTCAAATTCAACCTTTACAGGCATTTATATGAAATAACATCGTTGACATCCACACGATTAATATCTCCATTCAAGAGTTCTACTTCATCCGGAAAAGTGACCTCTCATGTGAATCGGTCAAACACTAAATCTTCTCCATTTGAATAGTTCAGAAGAATTCTTCTCGTTATATAAAGAGATTAATTTCCTTGTCATTTTGTATCATTTATTGTCAAGTATCCACGCTTTGAAAATTCCATGACTTAATGATTTCCTGTTCAAGTCTTCTGGTTTCATTTTGCATATTTACATTTACTACAAGCCCCTCCTAGATGAAAATATCGGTCATAATTCCATTCTCCATATCATCAATACTGTATATAGTATCAAGTGCATCAAAAGTTTCCCTTAGATTACCTCTTGCATTCCTCCATGCGATACCGTCAGTAAACCACACAAAAGTGAATCCGTTGACTGTGTCAGCCTCTTGAGCTAGCATTTTATAGCTTCTGGCAGTTTCGTTAAGCTTGGAACCACCTGTGCCTCCATAAAAGTTCGTTTCAATAGCATAGATCATCGAATCAGTTTTAACAACAAAGTCAAAACGCTTTCTTGCTCGACCTTTATTCGACAAAGCAGATAAATCAATACCCCATCGTTTCTCAATATCAGCAAGGTACATTTCTTTGAAATAAGTGGTATATTTTATAAATCCAGCCTTTTGTATGTAACTTTCCACTAAATTCTCCATTTGATGGCCACCACGGTTTTTACGTCCATTGGAATCAAGTCCAGTTTCAACACCTAGAACATAATCAAAAAGGTTTTTTACTAAATGATTAGCCATAATATCAAAAAGTCCTGTTTTTCGCATGAAAACCTTGTATTGCTCGATCGAATAATTCATCTTATCAAAACAGTATAAAAATGCACCTTCAGCATCTTGAGCATATATTTCGTAACCCCGTACTGCAAGAAGCAAAGGGATACATTTGAGCGTTTCTGGATATTTTTTGATAATGTTTTCAAAATCCCATTCTATATCACTCGACCCTATTAGTGAGTTAAGAATATTAAGTTCAATTTTGATACGCTCAACATTTTCAACAACCTTATTGAAGTCAACATAGTAATCGTATCCAGAAATACTAAGCCGAAATTTGCTTAACCATTCATTGAAGTTTCTATTCCCCATATTTTAGATCCTCCTTTTTAATTCTTCTCTTTGCTATTTCTAAGTACTCTTCACAATTATCAATTCCTATATATTTTCTTCCGAATCGTTTTGCCACAACACCTGTGGTTCCTGAACCATTAAATGGGTCTAGCACAATATCTCCATCCTTTGTAGATGCTTTGATTATTCTTTCTAATAAATATTCAGGTTTTTGAGTAGGATGTTTACCTTCCATTTTTTCTTTCTTGTTTGTTAATGGCCCACTCCACACGTCTTTCATTTGTCTACCATCATTAACTCCTTTCATTAAATTATAATTAAAAACTTGTTTAGATTTTTTTGTATCTTTTTTTGCCCATATTATTGTTTCTGTACTGTGAGTGAAGCATCGGCAAGCCAGGTTTGGAGGCGGATTAAGTTTTTGCCATGTGATATTGTTAAGAATTTTGAAGCCCTCTTGCTCTAAAGCATATCCAACCGAATAAATGTTATGCATAGTTCCAGAAATCCAAATTGTTCCATTTTCATTAAGAGCTCTTTTACATAACCTAATCCATTTTCGATTAAATTGATGCTTCTCTTTTAATGTAAATCCCTCATCCCATTCACCTTTATTTACTAGCACTTGTTTTCCAGCATGAACAGAAATTCCACCGTTTGAAAGAAAATATGGAGGATCTGCAAAGATACAATCGATAGAATCAGGTTTAATCTTCTTGAGTAAATAGAAAGAATCACCAAACAGTAATCGAACATTTTCTTCCTCATAGTAGAAACTTATACTTCTACTTAAGCAGTTGTTTAGTACTTTTAACATGGTGGTCCTCCTTAGTAATTTGTAATTATTACTTCTTCTCCTGTTCTATTATTCGTGTCTCTGTTAATCATACGTTTAACTTGAATAACTTCAATTTTGAAATCCTTATATAAATCATTAATCAATTTTGTATTGTGATTTGTTAGTATACATTTAATACCTCTGTTCGACAATCTTTTATATAATTTCGCTAATCTTACATGTTCCTCTAGCGCAAACCCGTCTTTTGTATACGATTCAAATGAATCATCTTTTAGCGGAGCGTAAGGGGAATCAAAAAACACGAAATCACCCTCCTTAGCGTTTTTGCATGTCTCTTCAAAATCTCTAACTTCAATATCCACTTGCTTCATGTATATTGAAATCTCTTCGATATTCTCTTTATTGTAGATAACTAAATTTCTACAATTGTTAAATGGTACATTAAATAACCCTTTTGAATTGACACGGTATAATCCATTAAAACACGTCTTATTAAGATACATAAATAAAGCAGCAGTTTCAACATTATATTCATCATTAGTTATTTTATTATTATAACAATCTCTCATTGAATAATAAAAATACTTTTTGTCAATAGCAGAATTATGCCTTTTTTCATATTCTTCCAACAACCTCATCAACAAAGCGGAGTTATTTTTAATTGCTTGGTAAGTATCTACTAAAACTTTATTTATGTCACCAACAACAGCTTTTGATGGTGCTAAATCAAATAGTAAAGCGCCTCCACCAATAAATGGTTCATAGTATGTGTCGAAATTGTGTGGTAATCTTTTTAATATTTCAGTCAAGAGCTGTCTTTTACCACCAGCCCATTTCACAAATGGTTGCATATAATAAATCCTTTCTTATCTATTATAACAAATATGATGATCACCACATATTAAAAATCAAGAAAATTACTTTATAAATAGGAACAAACAAATTTTCTGAATATATTGTAAAGGGGTATAATTCTATGGAATATGAACTACAAGCAACATCTGTTTGGAGCTTTCCCGATAGAGGCAGTTGGGCGACAAATAAAGGAGATTATAGAGGAAACTGGTCCCCACACGTACCAAAGAATCTCATTCTTAAATATACAAAGGAAAAGGATTTAGTATTAGACTGCTTCTTAGGTTCAGGTACAACAATGATCGAATGCAAAGAATTAAACAGAAACGGTATAGGAATTGACATTAATCCTAAAGCAATCTCTATAACAAAAGAAAGATTGAACTATGAAGTGTTGAATAACTCGATGCAAACTATTTTTCTAGGAGATGCTAAAAAAATGGAAAATGTTGAGAATGAATCCATAGATTTCATATGTACTCATCCACCATATTCTGACATAATTCATTATAGCGAATCACTCGAAAATGACCTTTCTTTGTTATCCTATTGTGATTTTCTTGATAAAATAAGCGATGTGGCAGTTGAATGTTATCGAGTTTTAAAACCAAATCATTTATGTTCATTTATGATAGGAGATATTCGTAAGAATGGAAATGTTTTACCATTAGGATTCAACACTATGCAATCGTTCGTTACAGCTGGTTTCTCGTTAAAAGAGATAATTATTAAAGAACAGCACAACTGTAAAAGCACTATTTATTGGAGCAAAAATGATAGAGCAAAAACATTTTACTTGCTTGCTCACGAGTATATATTTGTCTTAAAGAAAACACAATAATTCTTTTTTTCAGCATGGAAAGCATATGATGATGTCATCTAGCATTTGATTACACATTCAAATTATAGTTTATTGTTACATTACATACTATTTCTTAATTCATTTCACTCACCATAAAATTTTCCATTTAGATTGCTAATTGTAAATCAAATTTTAATCTAGCTAATTTCCAGAAGTCTATTTTTTTAATTTTTAAAACCGCTCCCTACTTTACTATTTTTTTGTAATAATTAAGGGATATCTAAACACAAAAACAACCAGATACCCCTTTATTTAAAGAGCATCAATGGTTTTTGTTGTTTATTCAAATTCAATCGTTCCTGGAGGTTTACTTGTAATATCATACAAGACACGATTAACCCCAGTTACTTCATTGACAATACGACGTGAGATCTTGTCTAAAACATCATAGGGGATCTTTGCCCAATCGGCAGTCATAGCATCAACTGATGTGACAGCTCTAATAACAATCGCATTCTCATATGTACGCTGATCACCCATTACACCAACTGATCTTATATTTGGTAAAGCTGCGAAGTATTGCCAAATATCTTTTTCTAATCCGGCTTTGGCGACTTCATCTCTTAATATTGAATCTGCTTTACGTACGATCACTAGTTTATCTTCGGTAATTTCACCAAGTACCCTCACGCCCAACCCTGGACCTGGGAAAGGTTGACGTTCAACCACTTCATCACTTAGTCCTAATAATTTACCAATCTTTCTAACTTCATCTTTAAAGACGTAGCGTAATGGTTCAACTAGTTCAAAACGCATGTCTTTTGGTAACCCACCAACATTATGATGTGATTTTATAGTGTGTGCATTACCAATACCTGATTCAATCAAATCAGGATAAATAGTTCCTTGTGCTAGAAAATCAATTGTTGATAGTTTTGCTGACTCTTCATCAAATACTCTTATAAACTCATTACCAATGATCTTACGTTTCTGCTCAGGATCAACAACACCTTTTAAAGCATTAAGAAAGCGATCTCTGGCATCTATCTTGATTAGTTTCACCCCAAATTGACGCTCAAAAGTATCTACCACCATTTCTGCTTCATCTTGTCTAAGTAATCCATGATCAACAAACATACATGTTAGTTTATTGCCAATAGCTTTGTATAATAAAGCTGCAACAACAGCTGAATCAACACCACCGCTTAAAGCACAAAGCACTTCTTTGTCTTTGACTTTGATGTTTATTTCTTTGATCATGGAATCAATATATGATTCCATAGACCAATCAGCTTTAGCCTTACAAATATCAAAGATAAAATTATTTAAGATAGCAACACCATTTTCAGTATGTTTGACTTCAGGATGAAATTGGATACCATAAAGCTTTTCATCTTCATTTGCCATGATGACATTATTACAGTTATCACTATAAGCTAATGTTTTAAAGCCACTTGGAACATTGATGACTTGATCACCATGCGACATCCACACAGTTTGTGATGATGCTAAATCATTGGTAAGCTTATTAGCAGTTGAAATCGTTACTAGTGTTTTACCATACTCTTTATCATCACATTGACTAACTTTACCACCTAATGCAAAAGCCATCATTTGCATACCATAACAAATACCTAAAACTGGTATTTGGAGTTTAAAAATATCAAAATCACAATGCATTGCATCTGCTTGATAAACACTATTTGGTCCACCAGCCAAGATTAAACCTTTAATATCATGATCGTTTCTTATTTCATCAAGACTTACATCATAGCCCTTTATTTCACTATATACCCCTGCTTCACGTATTCGTCTAGCAATCAGCTGGTTATACTGACCACCAAAATCAATTACAACTATTTTATCGGCCATTGTAATTCGGCGCCTCCTGAATATTTTCGACATCATGGGGATGTGATTCCCTTAAACCCGCATTTGATATTGACACAAAACTAGCTTTATCCTTAAGATCACTTACTGTTTCACACCCACAATATCCCATACCACTTCTTAAACCACCCATCATTTGATAAACAACATCAACAACACTACCCTTGTATGGAACCATAGCTTCAATGCCTTCAGGTACAAGTTTGCTTAGTTCTTTCTTACCACCTTGGAAATAACGATCACTTGAACCGCGTTTCATAGCGCTAAGTGATCCCATACCAACGTATGATTTATAAGCTTTATCATTGATCGTTATAACTTCACCCGGCGCTTCATCGCAACCAGCCAAAAGACCACCTAGCATTACACAGTCTGATCCTGCTGCTAAGGCTTTTACGATATCACCAGATAGTTTAATACCACCATCAGCGATAACACCAATACCATATGTTTTAGCAACTTGAAAGACATCATTAACAGCTGTTAGTTGTGGCACTCCCACTCCAGCAACAACTCTTGTTGTACAAATTGAGCCAGGACCAACACCAACCTTAACCACGTTAGCTCCTGCATAGAATAGATCAATTGCGCCTTGCGCTGTAACAATATTACCGCCAACAATATCAAGCTGTGGATATTTCTGTCTTATTTGTCTTACAGCATCAATAACACCTTGTGAGTGACCATGAGCACTATCAACAGATATGATATCAACTTCAGCAGCCACTAAAGCATCAACTCTTTCAATCATCTGATCCGATACACCAACAGCCGCCCCGACTAAATATCGGCCCTTATTATCAAGAGCAGCTTCTGTGTCTTTTTGATCAACTTGAAGTGACTTGATACGTACTACCATATCAGCTTGATCACTACTTGTCATGTTTTTATGGATAAAACCAATACCACCAAGCTTCGCTAACGCTAAAGCCATTGTTTCTTCACATACAGTATCCATCGCTGCAGCACATATTGGAATATTTAACTTTATATTACTAGTTAACTGGGTTTTTAGTTTAACCTTAGCTGGTACTACCTTAGAAAACGCTGGTACCAATAATACATCATCAAATGTATAACCTTGTTTTAGTATCTTTCCATTCATCGTGTCCAATTTATCTTACCCCTTTTCTTTAATACGTTGTCATATATAAAAGCGGATCATTAACTATCCGCTGTTATAAATATTAACAATCCAAAAAAAGCAAATTAATCATTAATGTTTTAATCAGTTTCGCTTTCTTATTCATCCTTAAACTCCTAAGTTTAAGCATATGGTAAAAAGCTCCATTGTAGTCCGATAATTTACGGTAATCGGGTAGAGACTCTTGACCCATATGCGCAAGAATATACAATGTGTATATTTGAGAAATTATAACAGATAACTATTGAACTGTCATCTGTTTATTGCAAATGCATTTAAGAAAAGAATGTTATGTTAACAACACTATGAAATTAATGATAATAGTGTAAAATATTAGTGAGGTGACTTATGATAAACAATATTAAAGTTGAAGTATGTTGTGGTAGTGTTGATGATTGCATCATAGCTGAAAAATGTGGTGCTGATCGCATTGAACTAAATCATGCTTTAGAAATGGGTGGCTTAACATGTTCAATAGGAACTTTAGTACAAGCAAAAAAATACACTAACATACCTATTTGTTGCATGGTAAGATCAAGAGGTTTTGGTTTTTGTTATAGTGAGCAAGTATATCAAGCTATGTTATTTGATGCTAAAAACCTGATAGCCAATGGAGCAGATGGCATCGTCTTTGGTTTTTTAAATGAAGATAAAACAATTGATATGGCAAGAACAAAAGCAATGGTGAAAGCTATTCACCCTAAAGAAGCTATTTTCCATAAAGCCTTCGATAACACGCCAGATCTTGAAGTCGCATTGCAACAGCTGATCGAGTGTGGCGTTGATCGCGTATTAACAAGTGGTGGCGCTTCTTATCCACATCTTGAAAAAGGTCTTGTTATCTTAGCTGATCTAATAAAGAAATATGGCGATAAAATCGAGATATTGCCAGGTGGTGGCGTTAGAGAACACAATGTGAAAGAGATAATAGCTCTAACTGGATGTGATCAGATTCATATGACGGCTAAACATTTAGTATTAGACCCAACTACCCTAACTAATGAAGACGACGATAAATCCAAGCATAGTTATGTGGCTACTGAAGAAAAACAACTAAAAGCGATCATGGCTAAAATAGCTGAATTATAAATTGTAATCACCAGCAGCTTCTGGTTGATAAAGTAGTTTCATGATATAAATATCGGCAACTTTATTTCCAAACTGCCATTTCAGTCTTTGGCCTTGTTTATAACCAATCAGTGCTGTTCCTAATTTTGAAGTTATTGCGATGGCGTTTGGGTCAACTTTACGATCATAAGTAAGTTGACCTTTTTTTATCTGATCATCCACCTTGACTACAACAACACTATTCATCGTTACAACATCATTTTGGATTTGTTGTCCATCGACAACAATGGCTTTATCTATCTCTTTTTTCAATGCGAAAGCAGTTTGCTCATCAATAACTTTCAATAACGCTTTTATACGTGTGTGATCGATCAAAGTCATGATAATATCATCAGCTTTAGCTCTAAGCATTTTTTGCCATTGTAAGTACTGATTAACATTAAGACTCATCGTTAACATTCTTTCGTTTTTTTGTTTTGTGATAAAACCAGTTTTCTTGAATGCTAGAATTGAAAACTGATTATCATGGTGAATTTTGGCAACCACTTCTTTAATCCTTAAATTCAAAAACGCTAATCGTAAACTTTCTTTGATCGCTTTTGTGCCATATCGCTTATGCCAATACGTTTTTTCTCCAATTACGATCACTATTTCGTGATAAGCATTTCTATTAATCAAGCGCATAAAACCGATGGCATTTTTGTATTGATCACTGATCATGAATAACTGCCCATTTTGATTAAACAAGTGATTTAAAGTTGGTAGATTTGTATTTTCTACGACTTTTTGTAATTGTGTTGCCGTATTATGTGAATCACTTAAATAGCGAATTATCGCTGGGTCTTTTAACCACTCAATAAGTTTATACGCGTCTTCTTTTTTAATTTCTGAACATAAAAAAACTATGGGTTCTTTCATTTTTACCACACCTTTCTTGTCGTAATAATAAAAGCCTTCCATAGATTAAATCTATGACGGTTCTTCTTTATCTATATTAGCTTAATATTAAAATTTTCGCAAACTTACTGCTATAGTTTTCGTCCACAAGCTAAAACAAGCTCATCGACACTTTGAGTGCTCATGTTTATTTTAGGTGTGATATCACTATTTAAGAAATCGATCGCGTAGCTAACATAACAAGCAACACCGCGATATAAAACTGCTTCATCAATATCAAACTGTGCTGTATGATGATCAGCGATCATTCCTTTTTCATCATTATAAGTACATAAAAACGCAAAAACTCCCGGTGTTTTAAGTTGATAAAAAGAGAAAGATTCGGTACCTAAAACTGGCTCACAAAGCTTTACACTATCGTATATCTTACTAAAAGTTGCTTGTGCTAGTTTTGTACAATCTGGATCATTATTGACTGGATATCCAGGAATCATTATATCTTCATAATTAACTTCACATTCATATGCTTTAGCGATGTTATCGATTACCTTACGCATGTTATTTAAGAATTGATTACCAACTTCATGGTCAAAATATCTTATAGTACCTGCGAATGTTAAGCGATCAGGGATTATGTTATTTTTACTACCTGCACTTAAATATCCAATTGAATAGGTAAGTGGCGCAAAGGGGTTTACGGTTTTCATACGTAATGAAGCAATAGAATTATATATCGCTGCGAAACAATCAATAGGATTGTTGGTTATATCGGGTCTACTTCCATGACCTCCCTTACCTTTTAAAGATATCCTAAAGCTTGTCATACCCGCCATAAAAGCATCTGCTTTGATAAATATATCCCCAGGTTTTCCTTTGATCAAACTGCCTACGTGCATTCCAAAACAGCTATCGAAAGTCATATTATTCTCTTCAAAATATTTGAGTAGATAGAAAATATTACCATTTCCCTCTTCTCCTCTTTCAAAACAAAGCACAACTTTTCCGTTAAGATTATCCTTATGATCACTCAAAACCTTCGCTGTTACCAACAAAATAGCCGTATGAGCATCATGACCACAAGCATGTTGAACATTATCTATCTTACTAACACATGTCTTCTTTTTACCACCACCATTTAAGATATCTTCATGGATAGGTAAAGCATCAATATCGGCTCTTAAAAGGACTGTTTTACCTTCATGTTTACCATCAATAAAGCCAAGGATTCCTCCATCCTTAACCTCAACATAGTTTATACTCATTTTATCCAATTCGCTTTTAATAAAAGCTAACGTATTATATTCTTGACCACTTAGTTCTGGATTTTCATGAAGATAACGTCGATATCTGATTAATCGCTCTTCTTCTTGTTTTGCTAGTTCATTGAAGTTCATGATCTACCTCACTTTATCTTTAATATATCATAACTTAAACTTTGACATTATTAAATTAATTTTAAATCAACTAAACTATTAAAAATGCCATTTTCATCAATTGGATCACAAACATAATCAGCTATCTCTTTCGTTTCAGGATAACCATTACCCATACATACTCCAATCTTTGCCGCTGCGATGATATCAATATCATTTAAGCCATCACCAAATGCGATACAATCCTGCCAAGTTAACTTTAAATGATCTAATAATACTTCCATCGTTTTAGCCTTGTTCATTCCGTTATGTGTTATGTCTGCCCATCCTGTATGCATATAATAAATATCAAGCTGTGGCAGTTGGGTCGTTAACTTGTGACCGACACTTTCTTCCATACGTGAAGCCGCAAAGAATACTTCTTGATCAAGATATGGTTTACTTTCATCATATATGACTTCTTCAATCACATAAGTAAGTTCGCCAGGCTTTTCAATAAAGCGCTCAGGCATAAATCGATTGCAATATCTTACACCCCCTGTTTTATATGACATTGGTATTTGGTTCTCTTCTGCGAAATCATCAATCGCTTTAACCTCATATGGTAAAAAAGCCTTCTTATATAAATAATTACCTTGATGATCAACTAAGGCATGACCACTAAAAGCTACAACATAATCCGGAATAAAATCCAAGACACCCATGATCAAGCGCGAGAAAGCACGTCCAGTCGCAATCACGATGATCACACCTTTTTCCTTTAAACGTCTAATCGCTTCAACGGTTGATGGATGAACACAACGATTATTGTTATCAAACAACGTTCCATCAACATCAAATATAGCTACTTTCATTAGATTACCTTCCCCGGATTTAAAATTCCAACTGGATCAAATACTAGTTTAATCTTACGCATTAAATCTATTTGAACATCTTTAACTGTATTTTGCAGGTACTCTTTTTTAGCGTGACCAATACCATGCTCACCTGATGTTAATCCTTTAAGCTCATCAGCTTTTTGATACATTAATCGCATACACTCATTAACAACATAATGCCATCTTTCATCATTAAGATCATCTTTGCAGACATAACAATGCAAATTACCATCACCAGCATGACCAAAATTACGAATTCTAACATCAAACTGTTCAGCTAACGATTTAACATATTCTAAAAAACTATAAACCTTATCAATCTCAACTACAACATCACACTCATCCATGGTTGAGGTTGAACCCTTGATTGCTTCAAGAAAAGCACCACGAGCACTCCAGATGCTATCTTGTCTCTCATCGGTATCACTGATGAAAACATCAATTGCATCATGCTCTAAACACAGTTTAGCAGTATCTTCATACATCAATTCAATCTCACTGCGAGTATTACCACTATAAGAAACTATTAGATAAGCTGGATAATCTTTATTAGGGAATGATTTACCTAAATATTGAATAGCATCTTCAATAACTTCTTTTTCACAAAATTCAAGCGTTGTTGGTTGATTAGGAAGTGCTAGTATCTTTGGTACTAAATTCAAACACGATCTAAGATCATTAAAAGGAACTAATAATGAAATCATCTTCTTTGGTTTAGCTAATAATTTCAGATATAACTTAGTAACAATACCCAATGTGCCTTCACTACCAATCATTAAATCCTTAAGACTATAGCCACTACTATTCTTAGCTATTTTACCACCAAACTCAACGATTTCGCCACTTGGTAAAACCACTTCCATTCCTCTAACATAATCACGGGTTACACCATATTTAACTGCCCGCATGCCACCTGCATTAGTCATGACATTGCCACCAACAGTAGCACTTTTTTCACCAGGATCAGGTGCATATAAAAATCCATCTTCACTTACCTTGGCGGCTAGTTCCATCAATAGCACCCCTGGTTCACAAACAACAACAAGGTTGGACTTATCAATCTCAATTATCTTGTTCATCTTTTCAAGTGATAACACGATACCACCGTAAATAGCAACACAGCCTCCACACAATCCTGTTCCTGTCCCACGTGGTGTAACTGGTATCATATGTTGATTACAATATTGCATTAAAGTACTTATCTGTTCACTGTTTTCGGCTTTAATGACGACATCAGGCATAAACTTACCATATTCCATCATTTCATCGTGAGTGTAATCATCATGAATTTCATCTTGCAAGAATACATTTTCTTTACCAAAAACGTTTATAAAGAAGGTTATATCGCTCTGATCGATTTTTTTAAATCCCATGTACTTGACTCCTTTTTATTGATTTAATCAAAGAAGGTAATATTTGATAGAGATCACCAACAACCGCATAATGAGCATTATTAAAGATTGGTGCATGGGGATCTTTATTGATTGCCATGATCGTTTCACTATTGTTCATTCCTGCCACAAACTGAATAGCACCACTTACACCACAAGTTATTATTAGCTTTGGTTTAACGGTTCTGCCTGATAGACCAATTTGATGAAGATAACTAGCTACTCCACTTTCCACAAGTGGTCTAGTAACGCCAACAACACCATTTAAACACTCTGCTAGTTCTTTTACTAAATTCATGCCCTTTTCATCTTTTATGCCATTACCAGCAACTACAATGACATCCGCATTACTGATCTCAAAATCTAGTTTTTTCATTTGAACATCTTCAATGATTATCTTACTTTCAAGTAGTAGTGGATCGATTGTTCTTGATACCACAATGCCACTTGCCACATTACTTTTCTTGGCACTATCCATTACTTTATATCTTACAGTCGCAAATTGTGGTCGGGTTTTACTGGTCAATATTTGAGCCATTATGTTACCACCAAAAGCTGGTCTAATCTGTACCAAATCTGTATTCTCACGCATTTCAAGAATGGTAGTATCAGCGGTTAGTCCAGTCTTAAAGCGTGTCGCAACGCGAGGCGCTAATGATCTACCAGTTGTAGTAGCACCTACTAATACTGTATTGGGCATTAAGTAACCAATCGCATCGGTAAAGACATTTGCGTAAGTATCAACTCTAAAGTACTTTAATTCTTCTTGATCATAAACCAATACTTTATCAACACCATAATACAATAGATCATTGGCATGCTGTTTGATACCATGACCAATAAACAAACAATAAACTTCTTGCTTGATAACCGCCGCCAACTCTTTAGCTTTACTTATAAGCTCATAAGTAACCGGATGAATAGCACCTAATGTATGTTCAACATATACCAAAACACCTTTATATAAACTTTTATCCACTGTTGTCTCTTGAAGTTTTTGCATACTTATAGCTTGAACTGGACATATTTTGATACAAGCTTTACACATCTTACATGCAGCATTAACTTCTACTAATCCATTTTCCATCGTTAATGCTTTAAAGGGACAACCGGCAATACAAGCATTACATTTGATACATAATTGATGATCAATAACTATCCCGCTCATTGTTTATCCTCCACATATTTTAATTCTACTAACTTCTGAAATAGCTTTAATGCATTAGTTTCATCATCATATTCATATCTTTCAACCTTATGATCACTGGTTGGTTCAAATATTCTTTCAACTTGAGTGGGCGAACCTGATAAGCCATAGTGGTTTGGATCTTTATCATCTAGATCATCAAGAGTCATTGTTATAATTTTTTTATCAAGAGCTACTTGTTTTAATCGATAAGATGGAAGTCGGGGTTGGAAAATATCTTTTTCAACCGTTAATAAACACGGATAAGCCATCTTAGTTAAAGCTGTATCTGTTAACATATCTTGAATAAAACTTATCTCGCTATTATTTACATTAACTATTTTATTTACCCAACTAACATGAGGCACATCTAAATGTTCAGCTATTGCCGGTCCTACTTGAGCAGTATCACCATCAGTTGTTTGTTTACCACAAATGATTAAAGCGAAATTGCTATCAATCGCTTTAATCCCTTGTGCTAAAGTATAAGATGTAGCTAAAACATCAGCTCCAGCAAAGCGACGATCAGTCATCAGATAACCCTCATCTGCACCAAGCGCAAATGCTTCATAGATAACCGTCTTAGCGCTTGGTGGACCCATCGTTAAAACCGCCACCTCACATTTTACCTGCGCTTTGATTTGCATAGCTGTTTCAAGCGCAAAAAGGTCAAAGGGATTCATTTTAGTTTCAATACCATCACGAATCAAGACACCGGTCTTCTCATCAACCTTAACTTTTTGTGTATCAGGTACTTGCTTGATACATACGATTACTTTCATGATATTCTCTCCTTTTTTTTATTGATATCAAGGTGTTTTTCCATTAAACTCATTGCTTGTGTTGCATCCTTATCAACGATTGCTTTTAGTATAGCTTGATGCTCTTTAAGTAATACTCTACCATCAGGTTGATCTAAGATAATCTTGCGATTGGCTGTGATTGAGTGTTGAACTAGATAAGCAATACAATTCATTGCTTGAATTAAGATAACATTCTGTGTTAAATAAACTATTTGTTGATGAAATGCCAAATCAAGATCATAAGCCTCTTGTTTATCTTCCGTTTTAAACTTTGCCATTTTATCAACAATAGCTACTAACTCAGAATTATCATCCGCTCTAACTGCTAAACCACATGCATTTACTTCAAGTATTCTGCGAAACTCCAAAACATCATCAATGATGTTCTTATTTTTGAACAATAATGGTGATATCGTGTCAAATAAAGGATTAATCGAAAAAGCAGTGATAAAAGCTCCTTCACCCTGTCTTATCTCAACTAACCCTAAGTTTTTCATTATACTCAGTGCCTCTCTTACAGAAGCCCTTGAAATACTGTATTTTAAAGCTAGGGATCTTTCCCCAGGTAAACGCATACCTTCACTTAAAACGCCATCTTTGATTTGATGTAAAATGTCATCTACAACTACTTGATACGTTTTATTCTCATTTATCATACTGGTCAGACCACCTGCAAGAATTATAGCGCTTACATAGTTTAAATTCAACAGTAAATGCTATAATAGTCATATGATTGGAGTTAATATATGAGCGTCATTCTGCTTTATTATTACTTGTTAGTAAATGTATTAGCCATCATCATCGTAATCTATGATAAGAGTAATGCTATACATCAAAAAAGTAGAGTAGCTGAGCGTAATCTCTTGCGGCTTGCTTTTTTAGGTGGTGCATTAGGAATGTATATTATGATGCTCTTACTACGACATAAAACAAGGCAACGTTTATTTATGATTAGTTTACCATTAATGCTTGGATTACACTTGATCATCTATTATATTGTCTATTATGCAAGTATTTAGTTTGCTTTTTCTTGTATATATAATAGAATAGACAATGAGGTGCATTATGGAAAACATCAAAATATTAGTATTCGATATTGACGGAACATTAATTCCAAGAGGTAGTAAAGAAATTGAACCATCCGCTAAAAAAGCCATTGACATCTGTCGTGCAAAGGGACTAAAAGTACTAGTAGCAACAGGTCGATGTTACTATTTTGTTCAAGATGACGTAATTGAACATTTCAACTCCGATTACTACGTTACTATAAATGGACAATGCTTAGTTGACAAAAACGAAAACATCACAAAGAAATATACGATCAAAGAAGAATACATGCAAAGATTGACCGAATTATGTGTAAAACATAATGTCGCATTAGGATATAAATTCGATACCGCAATTGTCACATATCATGATTATCCCAATTACTTAGCAACATATGTTAACGGGGTTGAACATCCTAAGATCCTATTTGATGGGGCTGATACCAAAGACTATCATTTAGCAAACGGCTTACCAATGGGAGCGTTTGTTATTGGTGATGAGGCTGATCTTGATATTGTTCAAGCCAATGTCCCTGAACTTGATTGGGTAAAAGCTTATTCAAGAGCTCGTGAGGCTTTCACAAAAGGTATCAATAAATCCTCAACGATTGAACATGTTTTAAACGAATTAGGTTTAACTTGGGAAAATGCGATGTCATTTGGTGATGCTGACAATGATGTCGAAATGATCTTAAAAGCAAAAATCGGTGTAGCTATGGGTAATGCTTCAGATTCCGCTAAAAACGCAGCTGATTACGTAACCACTGATTGTGGTGATGATGGCGTGTATAATGCTTTGAAACACTTTGAACTTATTTAAATACATAAATTATAGATATCAATAATAAAACTCAATCGATTTAGATTGAGTTTTATTTATTACTATATTGTTAATTATCGATTTATAACATCAAAATCTATGACACACCAGCTACCATCATCGATATAGCATTCTTTATCACTAATGGTAATGGTATAAACATTAACTCCTTCTTCAATCATATTAACTTCACTTTCTAAACAACTAATGATAACAAAGTACTTATCATGATAAGAACCAATAAATTTTAGTGACTTTATGATCGTCTTATTCCATTTATTTTCCTCATTATATTCAAAAGGCATCAAATGATTATATGCAAGAATGTCATAATAGGAATGAGCAAGTAGTGCTTTCGAAAAGCGATCAAATGCTAATTTAGAATCAGGGCTACCAATATATACACGATTATAATCCATCATGATAAACTGTGAAGTAGAAATCTTCATATTACTTGATATTGTAATCTTTTCGATCGTTTCATACTCAAATTCATTATCTTTAAATATATAAGTGATTTCTGCATCATCTCCAATTATATGGTAATGGTAATCAACAAAGACTAAGTGTCTAAACATATTACTGAGATACATGGAATCGGAATCTACAATGCTCTTTAAAGGTTCATCTAAGCAATTTACATATGCAGAAATATCTTTTACAACCATACTTTGCACATAACAATCAATTAAATCATCAGTACTATCAAAGCTTGTTTGCTTCGTGCA
The DNA here is from genome assembly GCA_034932685.1 of Erysipelotrichaceae bacterium. Taxonomy (GTDB): domain Bacteria; phylum Bacillota_I; class Bacilli_A; order Erysipelotrichales; family Erysipelotrichaceae; genus JAQUCI01. Next base: position 15,115 of record JAYFOM010000020.1, on the reverse strand, counting down.
ACCGTTTGAAAGTATAATTATTAAGAATATCTGAACTATAAAAAAGAGTTTTTTCATCATTTAGCTACCACTTATTATATATAAATTATTTATATAATTATTTCTTAAGTTACTATTTATATATAATTTCTTAATTTTCTTTGTGTTATTATCAAACAAATATACACCTTGTTCAATGATGGTTTCGCCTGAGTATTTACTCCAAGAAAAACCATTCTGTTGTTATCTACAAAGTAAATACTACTCATTATATAGTCACTTATATTAACACTTTGAAATCCTTCTTCTATTTTATCGTTAACGATTTTATATTTCACGAGACTATTATTATTGAATTTAATCTGATAGCCTTCAATATACAATATTCCATCAAAATCTACCCAAAAATTTGCCAATGAGAGATTGTCTGTTTTGCATACGAATTTTAAAGAATCATTATCATATTTATATATATATGTGTCTTCAGATAGTATGTTGTAATCTTCACCTATGGCAAAATTTGCTTCGTTGAATCTATTTCGAACATCTTCATAATTAGCATAGGAATTACCAATGAAGTACAAACAACCGATGATCGGATTATAGTAAGCTGAAACACAGTTAAAATCAATATCTGTAAACAATTTTTTAATTGAGTTATCTAGTAAATTAAAACTATATACGCATATATTCCTCTCTTTCAGTTTAACCCCGACAATTATAAGTTTTGTTTCATCTAATTCATATATGTAATTTATTGCGAAAAATTCGTTCGTTAAGCTATTGATTCTATTACTTTCATGATGAAAAGTGTATATTTGATCGGAATTACTATAAGGGTACTCATTAATGAAGTATACTTGATTCATACCAATTAATGTTAGTGGATATTGGCTTTTTTGCTCATATTCGAAGACTTTCATAGAAGAGTGTCTATCTATCTCAATAGCAGAACTCATAAAAAAATTATTACTAATATATGATGTTTCTGTAATTCCAACCTTAAAGGCAAAAGACTCTCTATTAATTAACATAAAGGCAACAACTAAAAGAAAAAAAATCTTTTTCTTGCTTCGAATCACAGATTCTATTTTTCTTTTCTTATCATTAAACGTTTTCATCTATTATAGGAATAACTCACATTGTACAACGATAGGGTTGTACTAGGTGTGTATCCCCAGTATTCTACACCGCTTTTCCAAATATCTATTATTGCATTAGGTAATGCACCTATATCGACTTTACTCATATATTTTGCTAATAGTGCACCATCACTTGCTCTTGCTGCTACAACTATTACACTGGTTCCGTAAGCAGGGTTATCATAATCCTGTCTTGTAGCTATATCACCTTTTTTCAAAACATTACTATACTGATCATAAACATCGTTTGAACTATTTGAATAACCGTATGTAGTTGCTCTACCAGTTCCTCTAACACTAGTTGCTGTAACAGTAAGAGTATTGTTCAAACTTCCCCAAACATATGTACCAACTGGTGAGGTAGTACCTATTGGTAATGCAGATCTTTGAGATATATTTTTAGATCTAATGTTTTTAATAAATCCTTCTGTATCATATTCAATAATCGTACCAGTATTAGGTTTTGGATTGCTTACCCATATAATACTTGATGAGCTTGCATTCGAATATTCAATAGCTCTTTTAAGATGCAAATCTGCATAGGATTGTTCAGATTCAGTAAGACAATTTTCATTAAATTCTTTTATATTCGCCTCTCCTCCTTTCAAGATTATATACTTACTCTCAGAAACATATACTATAACAGTATTAGGCATCATTCTTTCAGGTATTATGCTCTTTTCAATATTTTCACTCGCTCTAACAGATACTAAACACAAACAAGATATCGAACAAAATAATAATATTAATACAAACCTCTTTCTTTAATATTATTTACCATATTGAATCTCCTTTTCTATCCCATAAAGCATTACAATTTGATAACAATAATTAATTAATACATATATTATTGTTTATACTATTATTATTATCTATTATTATTGTATTTGTCAATATTATATTATTTTTTTACACTTATCACTGTTATATTGTGGTTTTAACAATTCTATAGTTATAATTGAATTAGATATGATTAACCAAAGTTGTCAGGCAACTCTTAAATTGTTCCTTTTGTTCAAATGTTTCGGTTTAACGCCCGATGAACTCTCCGCATTACATTTTGAATAAACACCCGTGATAGTTGGTTCAAACTACTGGTACTGATAGTCACACCAATTTATTCTTTTTTTATTATCAGTCTTTCAATGTTATCAAATATTATTTTCTTCCATCAATATAAATTTCTACTAATTCATAGCATATTTTCCCAGCAGCTGATTACTTAACCAGTGATTGTGGTGATGATGGCGTGTACAACGCTTTAAAACATTTTAATTTACTATAAGAAAATACCGGATCGCTCCGGTATTTTTTAATACATTCCCATGTTTGGATTCATCGGCATTGCTGGTTCTTTTTCTTTGATTATACCAACAGCTGCTTCTGTTGTGATAAATAAACCTGCAATGCTTGCAGCATTTAATAACGCACTTCTTGTGACTTTAGTTGGGTCAACTATACCCTTATCAAACATATGAACCCATTTGCCTCTTAAAGCATCAAAGCCATAATTCAACTCTTGTTTTAGTTGTTGTTCAACGATATCATTGCCATCATAACCAGCATTTTCTGATATCTGATATAAAGGAACCACAAGACTTTCAAGAACAATGTTTATACCTTTTTGAACATCAAGGTTATCATGGGTTAGCTCTTGTTTAAGTTCGCGATATATCTCAGCTAAAGCAGCACCACCACCAATAACAATACCTTCAGCAACAGCTGCTTTAGTAGCATTTAAGGCATCCTCAATCTTAAGCTTCTTTTCTTTCAACTCAGATTCTGTAGTTGCGCCAACCTTAATGATAGCAACACCATTTGTCATTTTACCTAAACGTTCATAGTAACGCTTTTTATCATAATCACTGGTGGAGTTTTCAATTCTTTGCTTAATTTCTTCAACTCTTTCAGCTACTTTATTACTATCACATGCACCATCAATGATCGTCGTTGTGTCTTTAGCTACTACAATCTTGCGAGCATTACCCAAATCATCAATTGTCATATCCTTTAAATCCATGCTTAAGTCTTTAGCAAAGAACTTAGCTCCAGTCATTATTGCGATATCCTGTAACATTTCCTTTTGATTATCACCAAAACCAGGAGCTTTGGTTGCGACAACGTTGAAGGTACCTCTTAGTTTATTAACGATCAAGGTGCTTACTACTTCATTTTCAATATCATCAGCAATGATAAGTAGTGCCCGATTAGCTTCAACAATCTTTTCAAGTACTGGCAAGATATCTTGAACCGTTGATATCTTTTGATCGGTAACCATAACAAGGGCATTCTCTAGTTCAACATTCATCTTGTCACGGTTTGAAACCATGTAAGGTGAAACATAACCCTTGTCATACTGCATTCCCTCAACTATTTCAAGAGAAGTGTCAAATCCTTTTGATTCATCAACATTGATAACACCATCTTTGCCAACTTTATCCATTGCATTGGCAATAATCTCACCAATTTCATTACTACCACTTGATACAGTTGCAACACTTGATATGTCAGTATTACTTTCAATCTTGTGCGACTTAGCTAAAAGTAACTCTGCAACCTTCTTACTAGCAAGATCGATACCTTCTCTTAATAAAACAGGATTGTTACCCTTTTCAACCGCTCTTATGCCTTTATGGATCATCGCTTGTGCTAATACCGTTGCGGTTGTTGTTCCATCACCAGCAGCGTCATTTGTATTATTAGCTACTTCAATAACAAGTTTTGCGCCCATGTTTTCAAATGGGTCATCAAGCTCAATTTCTTTCGCTATCGTTACACCATCATTAACAATAAGTGGTGAACCATATTCCTTATCTAAAACTACATTACGACCCTTGGGTCCCATTGTAACTTTTACTGCATCTGCTAAATAATCAACTCCTTTGATCATTGAATCTCTAGCATCTTTTGAATACAAAATTTTCTTGCTCATTTTTGTTTCCTCCTATTCGATCACTGCTAAAATATCATCTTCTGCAATTATTAGATATTCCGTTTTATTTAATTCGACTTCCGTTCCGCCATATTTCTTGAATACTACCCTTTGACCTGCTTTTACACTTACTTCATGAAGTTTTCCATCAAGCCATTTACCTGGGCCTACGGCTACGACTTTGCCAACTGAGGGTTGATCTTTAGTGCTCTCTTGAAGCACAATACCGCTTGCGGTCTTTAATTCTTGCTTTTCTTTTTCCAATACAACATTGTCAAATAACGGTTTTAACATTAAATTGCCTCCTATTCTTCCTATTTTAGCACTCATTGTCACTAAGTGCTAACTACTATTATTATACCTTTATCTCTATTGATGTCAATATCTACACTCATTTTATTTTAAAAATGTAACTGACTTTATTTTTTAACAACGATAGTATAAGATAATCATATAAAGAGAGGTTTTTTATGGAATGGTTATTAAGTCTCGATAGAGTAACTTTAGCATTACTCGCAACATTATTTACTTGGGGTATGACTGCACTTGGTGCTGGTATGGTATTTTTCTTTAAAACGATCAATCAAAGAATATTGAATGCGATGCTTGGTTTCGCAGCTGGTGTCATGATCGCAGCAAGTTTTTGGTCACTATTAGCTCCTGCTATCGAAATGGCTGAAGAAACATCAAGAATTCCAGCCTGGGCGGTTGCGGCTATCGGCTTTCTAGCTGGAGCATTATTTTTATGGTTAGCTGACAAACTAATACCACACATGCATATCAAAGACGATCATGCTGAAGGATTACCTTCACGATTACGTCGTAGTATCCTACTTGTACTATCAATTACATTACATAATATTCCTGAAGGATTAGCAGTTGGTGTGGCCTTTGGTGCTGTGGCACAAGGGGTTGGTGTTGAAGGTTTATTACCAGCAATTGCTGTTGCGATTGGTATTGGTATTCAAAACTTTCCTGAAGGTGCAGCCGTAAGTATTCCCTTAAGAAGAGAAGGACTATCGCGTTGGAAAAGTTTCTTAATGGGTCAAGCATCTGGTATCGTTGAGCCAATATCTGGTGTTTTAGGAGCATTATTAGTACTACTTGTTAAACCAATACTACCCTATGCTTTAGCATTCGCAGCTGGCGCAATGATCTATGTTGTTGTTGAGGAGTTAATCCCTGAATCACAAACATCACATAGAGATACCCATTTCGCGACAATCGGATGTATAATCGGCTTTACTGTTATGATGATATTAGATGTTGCTTTAGGTTAAAAAAAGATCATACGATCTTTTTTTTATAATATTTCCCAATAGTACGCTACCTTATAATCACATCCAACATCTAAGACAATGGTGTTATCCTCAGGAAGATCATTATTATCAGTAGCAGCGTAGCCATGACCATGTTGCGGTTCAACACACACAAAGGGTGTATCTTTTGTTTTATGCCAAAAGCCGACCCTCTTGAAATTAGCAATTCCAACTCTGATACCATTATCACCATCAGTTAAATCAACATACTCACTCTTAAGGCCATAGAAAAACACTGCGTTTCTCTCTTGAAAGAAATCATTGTTAACAAAAGATATTTCTTTGCGTAAATGATAGCCTGATTCTATTATCATATCTTCATCTTTTTCCATAATTACTTTATAGTCATCAAATGATTTATCATTTGTTAATGGTGTACAAAATGCTGGATGAAATCCAATTTGAAATAATATTGGTTTATTATCAGTATTCTTTATTTGATATCTTAACCAAAGCTTTTTTTGTTCCAATTGGTAGTTTACAGATAATTGAAAATGATACGGATATTGCTTAAGCGTATTTTCATCAGAAACTAATACCAGTTCTACTTCTTCGCTTGTTGCTTTTGTGCATTCAAATGTCGCATAACGGGCAAATCCATGTTGTCCCATAGAGTACTCTTTATTATCAACTAAATACGATTCCCCCCAAGATTTCCCAACTACCGGGAAAAGGATGGGATTACGATTTTGCCAAAACGTTTTATCACCACTCCAAATATATTCAATATTCGAATCATTCGCTTTAAAACTAACAACTTCAGCAGCGGTTGTACTAAACTTAGCACTGACCCATTTATTCTTTAGTTCCATATAATCCTCCTTGTTATGATTAACTATATTTCTACAAATAACAGCTGTTTTCAGATGATAAATGATGATGTTTCATTCCTCTTTTATATAACCATAATCGATATAAAAACCACAATATAAAATCATGGTTTTATAAACATCAAGAAATGGTTATTTATACTCTTCTTTTATCCTATCTACAATACTTTGAAATGCTAACCCATATTTTTCCAGTAAAGCTTGCGGCTTTCCGCTTTCTCCAAATGTATCCTGAATACCTAAAATGGATAGTTGATGTGGATACTCACTAACTAATACCTCGGCAATAGCTGAACCAAAACCTGCTAAGATATTATGTTCTTCGCATGACATTAGATATTTATGAGATTTAGCAATCTTAAGGATTAATTCTTTATCAATGGGTTTGATCGTTGCCATATTTATTACGGTACAATCAATATTGTTAGCAGTTAGTATTTCAGCTGCTTTAAGTGCTTCTTGAACCATCAAGCCAGTCGCAAAGATAGCAACATCTTTTCCTTGACGCACAATTTCACCTTTACCAAAAGTAAACTGATAAGAATCATCATGATATTCCGCAACCGCACTACGGCCAAGTCTGACATAGATGGGGCCTTCAATATTAGCGATCGCTTTTATCACCGCTTCTGTTTCGATACCATCACTTGGTTGAATTACCTGCATGTTTGGAATCGAGCGCATCAACGCAATATCTTCAACACTTTGATGTGATGCTCCATCCTCACCCAAAGTAACCCCCGCATGACTTGCACAAATCTTAACGTTTAGTTTTGAATAACAGATACTATTACGCACTTGTTCAAAAGCACGACCAGCCGCAAACATCGCAAAACTACTTGCATATACGATCTTGCCACTTGCCGCAAGTCCTGCTGCAATTGACATCATATTTGCTTCGGCAATACCGATATTAAAATGACGTTGTGGACATACTTTTTGTGCCTCATTTGTCTTGGTGCTTTTGGTTAAGTCAGCATCAAGAACCACAATTCTTTCATCCGTAAGGATAAGTTCAGCCAAGGCTTTACCATAGGCTTCTCTGGTTGCTCTTTTTACCATCTTATACTCCTTCAATCTCTTTTAGTGCTTGCTCTGTTTGTTCAGGATTAGTTGCAGAACCATGCCAATTAGCTTCGTTTTCCATAAAAGAAACACCTTTGCCTTTAACAGTGTGAGCAATGATAACTGTTGGTTTGTTTTTAATTGTTTTCGCTAATGCAAAAGCATCAGCGATCGCTTTAAAATCATGACCATCAATCGAAATAACATGCCAATTAAACGCCTCATACTTAGGTGCAAATGGTGTAGGGTCCATAACCTTGGTAATGTCACCATCTATTTGTAAACCATTAAAGTCTAGAACTACACAAAGATTATCTAACTTATAGTTAGCAGCTGCCATAAAAGCTTCCCAAATTTGTCCTTCTTGACTCTCACCATCGCCAATCATTGCATAGATACGATGTTCATTATTATCAAGCTTATTAGCTAAAGCCATACCAACAGCTGTAGATAAACCTTGACCAAGACTTCCAGTGCTCATATCAATACCATCAACATAATTCATATTTGGATGACCTTGTAATCGCGAATTTATAGCTCTAAAAGTGACTAACTCCTCTTCAGGTAAAAATCCTTTTTCACATAGTATCGCATACAATAGTGGTGTTGCATGACCTTTACTTAATACAAAGCGATCACGATCAATCGTTTTCACATTTTCTTTGTTGATATCCATTTCATTAAAATAAAGCCATGTCAAAATTTCAACGCCAGATAAGCTTCCTCCTGGGTGACCTGATTGGGCACTAGCTACCATCTTAATGATGTTCTTACGTATATTACGCGCATGTTTTTCTAATTCCGTTATCGTATACATTCTTACACCATCCTTTATAATATTATATCATTTATTTTGATTTACTTAAGATTGTTTGCATCGATATCGTAATTATCTTGACATCAATAATGAACGATTGTATATTATTATCATATACAAATGAAAGTAGATGAATAAATGGCATATATTGAGTTTATTGATGTTAAAAAAATCTATAAAATGGGTGAAGTTAATATTACTGCCCTTGATGGTGTATCTTTCGCTATTGAAAAAGGTGAGTTTGTAGTAGTGGCAGGTGCCAGTGGTGCTGGTAAATCAACAATACTAAACATCCTAGGGGGCATGGATAAAGTAAGTAGCGGTCAGATCCTAGTTGATGATTTAGAAATAAGTAGTTTCAATGAAAAAGAACTTACTAATTATCGTCGTTATGATATTGGTTTTGTTTTTCAATTCTATAACTTAGTCCAAAACTTAACTGCGATTGAGAATGTTGAACTAGCCACACAAATATGTAAAGAACCACTTAATATAGAAGATACTATTGACGCTGTTGGATTGAAGAATCGTAAGAACAATTTTCCATCACAATTATCAGGCGGTGAACAACAACGCGTTGCAATAGCCAGAGCACTAGCTAAAAATCCCAAACTATTACTATGTGATGAACCAACAGGTGCCCTTGATTATAAAACAGGAAAAGCGATCTTAAAACTTTTACAAGACACATGTCGTAATCAAAATATGACTGTTATCATTATCACCCATAACCTAGCATTAACCGCAATGGGCGATAAAGTTATCAAAATCAAAAGCGGTATTGTTGATTCAATTGAGATCAATGAAAATCCCTTACCAATAGAAAGTATTGAGTGGTGATGAAAAAAAAGCGCTCAATTCTTACTATTGATCTCTTCCGAGAAATTAAACGTTCTTTCGAACGTTTTTTATCCATATTCGCAATCGTTGCCATTGGTGTAGCCTTTTTTGCAGGTATAAAAGCTGCAAGTAGTGTTATGAAAGCATCCGCTGATGCATATTATGATCGCTATAATCTTATGGATCTTCGCATCCTATCTAATTTTGGATTAAACAACAGTGATATTATAGCAATCAAAAACACCGAGGGTGTTGATGGTGTTTTTGCGACGATGAGCATGCCAGTTACAACTATTAAAGATACCTATGAGTATGTACTGATAGCTCATGGTATTGATATCAAAAATACCAATAGTGATAATGAAAACTATATTAATCAATATGCATTGATAGAGGGCCGTTATCCTAAAACGTCCGGTGAGTGCTTAATTGAAGATTTACAACTATTTCAAAGTAATCTCAATTTAGGCGATACAATTACCTTAGAAAGCGGAACAGACAAAGACATTCTATCCTCTCTAGTTGTTGATACTTACAAGATTGTTGGTATTGTAAAAACCCCCTATTATCTTTCTTATCAAAAAGGTACAACTAATATCAAAGATGGTAGAATTGATGCTTTTATCGTTATTCCAAATAGTGATTTCATCAGCGATTATTATCACGAGATATTTGTCACAATCGATGGTGCGAAAGCGTACAACTCCTATCAATCATCTTACTTTGATCATATAGAAACCGTTGTTGATCAACTTGGTGTTATTGGTAATATTCAGTCGGAAAAAAGATATAACGAAATCATCGATGAAGCAAATAAAAAACTTGATGAAGCAAAACAAGAATACCAAGATGGATTGACTACTTATGAAACTGAGATAGAAAAAGCAGAACGAGAACTTGAAGAAGCCCGATTTGAGCTGATCAGAGGACAAATAGAATTGGCTAATAATCAGTTATTACTTGCGATTACTATTCAAAGTTATCAAAGCGATATCGACACAGCAAAACAAGCATTGGTATTGACGCAACAAACATACGATCAACTAGATCAACAATATCAACAAACTAAAGAGCAACTTGATATCCTAGTGGCTGGTTATGAAGAAGAACTTATTGATGTCAATATAGCAATCACACAAAAACAATCTCAAATAAGCGAGATTAATGATCAAATCTCTAGTAATCAACAACAAATTGATCAACTAAATCAACAGCTTACAACAACCGATCCTACTGATCCAGAATATCAAATAATAGTAAACGAAATCAGTTCACTTGAATCAACTAATTCTAGTCTTTTAGTTCAACGTAATACATATCAAAGCGAATTACTCACTTTAGAAAATAGAAGAAATCAAATTCAAACCAATATTAATTTAGCTAACACTGGCTTAGTTACACTACAACAACAATTAGCAACCCTTCAAAACACGATCATCTTATATCAAAATCAAATAACTGATGGTGAAAAACAACTCATAGAAACACAAAATGCAGCTAATATCGAATTTGCGAAAGCACAGAAGAAAATTGATGATGGACAGACGACTTTAATTAATGGTCAGTTAGAACTTGATCGTCAAAAGCAAGAAGGTAAAGAGAAACTGCTTGACGCTCAAGAACAGATCATTAGAGCTGAAAAGGATATAGCAGCTATTGCTGAAGCACAATGGTACATCCTTGATCGTAATTCTCATTACAGTTATCGCGATTATGGCGCGGCAGCTGATCGTATGGATAATATTGCACAGGTATTTCCTTTGTTTTTCTTTTTGGTTGCTGCACTAGTATGTTCTACAACGATGACTAGAATGATTGATGAACAACGAGCTACCATAGGAACACTCAAAGCGCTTGGTTATAGTGACTTTAGAATTATAAGCAAATACCTAAATTACGCTCTTATCGCCAGTATTGCTGGTTGTCTGATTGGTATCGTATCGGGTATGTATATTTTCCCGACTGTAATCTTTGAAGTTTGGAACACTATGTATACAGTGCCAGAGATTGTTTACCTACCCAATATTTCGCTAGCATTAACTACGTCTTTGATTGCTATCACTACAACATTACTAGCAAGCTACTCCTCTTGTTATGTCATACTAAAAGATAATCCTGCCTCATTACTAAGACCCAAGGCTCCAGTAAATGGTAAAAAGATTATTCTAGAACATTTAAACTTCCTATGGCGTCGCATGTCATTTACTGCAAAAGTCACTGCTCGTAATATCTTTAGATACAAAAAACGTTTCTTAATGACAGTAATTGGCATTTCAGGTTGCTCAGCATTGCTATTATCAGGTTTTGGTATAAGAGATTCTATAGGGCAAATAGCTTCTTATCAGTTTGAGCAGATCATAAGTTATGCAACAGCTGCTAAATTTACAAGTAATCTTTCACTTGTTGACAAGCAAGATTACATTGATAAACTTAAAACACAGACCAATGTTGAAGATGCCATGTTGATAAGCGAAACAAACGGTACGATTTATGTTGGAAATGAAGAACTAGCAGTAACGATAATCATTCCATATGATATTGTTCAATATCGAGACTTCTATCATTTGCGAGAAAGAACAACAAAACAAACGATCAATATTAAAAATAGTGGAATTATCATAACCGAGAAGGCAGCTACCGATCTTAATCTAAAGATAAATGATAAGCTAACCATCGCTAATAACGATGGTTACAAAGAACAAGCCACTATTACCGGGATCGCTGAAAACTATGTTGGCCATTATGTTTTTATGGCAGCTAACTATTATCGTGATCTATTTTCATTAAGACCAATATATAACTCATCGATCATTAAGCTCAATGATACTTCAACAATAAGCGAAGCACAGTTTGGTACACAGCTCATTGATAGTGGCAAAATTGATTCACTCACCTTCTATTCAGGTATCGCCGATCAGTTCAATGATATGATAACTAGTTTAAACTTAGTAGTAGTTGTTATGATACTAAGCGCTGGAATCCTTGCCTTTGTGGTTTTATATAATCTTAGCAATGTCAATATAAGTGAGCGATTACGAGAGATTGCAACAATAAAAGTGTTAGGATTTACACCTAAAGAAGTGTCTAATTATGTTTATCGTGAAATAATAATCTTAACATTCATTGGTTCATTACTTGGCTTACTGCTTGGAAAAATCTTGCATTTATTTATCATGAAAATTGCAGAGCTTGATGCGGTTATGTTTGGTCGCGAGATATATCCATTAAGTTATGTTTACGCTGTGGTGATAACCCTTGTCTTTTCACTGATCGTCAATATCACGATGACTAAAAAACTAAGAAATATAAAGATGGTCGAATCATTAAAATCAGTCGAATAAAAAATAACCAAACGGTTATTTTTTATTTAATTCGATAAGTAATGGTTTGATCTCTGCTAAGTTATTTACGACATATGTTGCTTTTGATGTATTAAATTTAAACCGTGGATCATATAAAGCTACCACACACATTCCTGCGTTATAACCTCCCGTAATACCCATTTCTGAGTCCTCTATTACCATGCATTCTTCCGGTTTAACCTTTAAAAGTTCAGCTGTGTGAAGAAATATCTGAGGATCAGGCTTAGTTTTTGGAAATTGGGTGCCACTGACAATATGGTCAAAATAACCATGAAGTTCACACTGATCAAGCTTAACTTGAATTCTTTCAAGCGCTCCTGATGATGCTAGCGCAATTGGAAAGCCCTCAGCTTTTAAATAATCTAAAAGCGCTACCGCTTCTGGTCTTAATAGTTTTCTAAAATCTGTTGGAAAATCAATATTAAACTGACGATGATAGGCGGTTGCGACCTCTGGTGTTACATTTAAAAATTTGGCAATATTCTCATTGTAGTGTTTTGCTGAGCCGCCACCAATATAATAGAGATCTTCAAGAGCGACTTCCAATTTATGACCCTTCAAAATCTTTTGAACATTTTTGATATATTCAATCTCACTATCAACGATAACGCCATCCATATCAAATACTACTGCTTTTATCATTTTTGCACCTCACATATCTTTTATTCTATGGTAGAAACTATGGTATGTAAAGATAAAAACATCCAGATGTTTGTGCGATTTATTTATCAGTGAACGCATTATGATATGATAATATGTTACAATTTAGATACGGCTTATTCGATATAAATAAACGCATGGTGATATGAAACAAACTAAACAAAAAATGAAAAACGAAGTTACAGCGATTGGGGCATCAATGATAGATATTTATGGTAGAAGCGAAAAGCCGCTTTTGATCAATGATTCAAACCCGGGAAATATTGTTGTTAACTGTGGTGGGGTAACACGCAATATAAGCGAGAATTTAGCTTTGTGTAATGTCAATGTCAAATTGATCACAACACTAGCTAAAGATTATTTCAGTGATATGATAGTAAAAAGATGTGAACAAGTTGGTATTGATATCTCTGCTTCATATTATCAAAACGATCACGCTACTACGACCTATATGGCAATATTAGATGATCAAGGTGATATGCATGTTGCTGTATCGGATACTAATGCACTTGATAATATGCCTTTAAGTCATATTATCAAACATCAGTCACTAATTGAAAAAAGCGATATGATAGTCATTGACGCAGCACTACCTGAACCCATTATTGATCATATCTTAAATATCGCGCAAAAATCACGTATCTATGTTGATCCTGTTTCAACAAATAAAGCTAAATCAATTAAAGGTAAACTAAGTAAATTCGATACCTTAAAATGTAATGCCTTAGAAGCGTCTTACTTAAGTGATATTGAAATAAATGATAGATTATCACTTGAACTAGCCAGTTTAGAACTTATCAAACAAGGCTTAAGTAACATTTTTATTACTCTTGGTAAAGATGGTGTTTATTATCAAAATAAAGAAACGAAAGGATATTTGCCAAGCTATGCTTATACGATTAAAAACGCAACCGGAGCTGGTGATGCTTTTATGGCTGGTATTATTTATGGCGGTATTAATGATCTTTCAATTCAAGAATCAGCCTTATTTGCTAGTGGAATGTCAGCTTTAGCACTAGATAGTATAACAGCGGTCAATCCAATGATCACAGTAAATAAAGTTATGGAAATAATCAGAAATGGAGAAAAATATGAACTTAAATGATTACTTTGTCCTTAGTTTAGAGGTAGAGAAAGCCTTAAAGGAAAATAAACCGATTGTCGCACTAGAAAGTACGATCATCGCACATGGCTTTGATTATCCAGCTAATTTAGAATGCGCAAAAGAATGTGAACGTATTTTGAAAGAGCTTAATGTAGTGCCAGCAACAATTGGTATTATCAATGGTAAAATTCATATTGGCATGAGCGAAGAACAACTAACTTATTTTGCGACTAATCGCAATATGAAGAAATGTTCAAGGCGAGATGTTGCCGCTACCATTGCTTTAAAAGAAGATGGAGCCACAACGGTCACTACAACCGCAATGTTAGCTCATTTAGCTAATATTAGAGTTTTTGCGACAGGCGGCATTGGTGGCGTACATCGTCATGGTGAATTAACAATGGATGTATCCGCGGATTTAGAGGAACTAGCACAAACCCCAATAACTGTTGTTTGTGCGGGTGCCAAGTCCATCTTAGATATTGAACGCACAAAGGAGTACCTAGAAACACACGGTGTATGTATTATTGGTTATAAAACTAATAATATACCTGCTTTCTACACTCGCGATAGTGGCTTTGAAGTTGACTATCGAATTGATGATGTTGATACTATTGTAAAGGCAATTAAAGTAAGAGATGACTTTAAATTAAGATCTGCATTACTAGTTACTAACCCAATTCCTTTTGATAATGAACTTGATCCTACCTACATAAATCACGAAATAGATGAAGCATTAAAAGCATGTGAAGTAAAAGGAATAAAGGGTAAAGATGTTACGCCATTTCTCTTGAGTGCTTTACACAAATCCACAAAGGGCAAAAGTGTTGCCGCTAATAAAGCTCTTGTCTTCAATAATGTAAGACTAGCAGCTGAAATTGCTGAAGGATTAACAAAGATCGTCTGAAAAGACGATTTTTCTTATAAAAAAACTCCCAATAAAGGGAGTAATTTATCTGGCAATGAGCTAATTTCACTATAGCTAGTATAGCTATCGTCGCCGCTGAAATGCTTAACTTCTGTGTTCGGGATGGGAACAGGTGTGACCATTTCGCCATCATCAC
>JAYFOM010000019.1:0-15123 GCA_034932685.1 Erysipelotrichaceae bacterium | reverse complement strand
TTTAATTACTGGTACCATTGCATATGCATAACCAGCGGCTTGCATTCTTTCATAGTTCCAGCAGATTTGTAAGAAGAAGTTATGACGTGTACATGCTTTAGAAATAGCACTCTTTGATAATTTCTTATTTGTTCTTGCCATGATTATACTCCTTCCTCTCTAGCTGAATATAGGTAACCACCTACTGCACCAACTAAAGCTAAACCAACTGTCGGAACATTCATGTAAGCAAATAGAACGTAACCAAGAATCATAAACGGCCAATACTTTTTGATATCCATAAATGACATCAACAAAGCGAAACCGACTGCTGGTAATGCTCTACCTACTACTGCTAATCCGGTTGTAAACCATTGAATTCTATTTGAGAAATCAACTAATAATGTTAACTGATCAGCCAATAATACACCAATGAATACTGGGATACCACGAGATAATGAGCGTGGTAACATACCTGATAATGTCCAGATTTCAAATGCGGTAATGTTGTTATTAGCTAAAGCTTTGTCAGCAACGTGTTGGAAGATAGTCGTTGTTGCTCTTCCCAAAATATCCATTTGGGTCATCAACAATGATAGGGTAACGGCAATCGTCAAACCAATAGCGCTGTCTCCTGTCTTATAAGCAGCAACTACACCAAACATAGCTCCCACATTATAGTCAGGGATGATGGCTCCACCATAAGTATAGAAACCAATACTCATCAATGTTGTTGTTGCGCCTATTTCGAAACCTAAGCCAACATTTCCAACTAGTAAGCCTGTTACCAGACCACTAACAAGTGGAGTTCTAAGATTTAAGCCGACACTCGCAGTGAACATTGCAAACGATGCCCACAAGCCAGCAAGTACGGCTAATAGAAATGTGTTCATATATTTTGAACCTCCTTCATCACTATTTTATTTTAAGCGCTTTCAAATAGTCAACGCTTGTTAAGGCTAGATACGTGTTGAAATATTTTTTTAGTATCATCAATATATTGCACGTCATCATTGTTGTTATTTTTTTATTGATATTTGTATATATATTTGATTATTATAAGTTGATACGCTACAATTTGAATAGAGGTATTATGAACAAACACCATATCCGTAATTATCTAGAATTATTCCACATTTTCATCTTCAAACAGGTTGCGTTTAGTGAGCTTCGATCTATCTTTCATATAACCCTTAATACACTTAAAAAAGATATTTCAGTCTTACAAACGATCGCCCATCATTATGGCACTAAACTTGAAATCGTTGATAACACTTTGTCTTACGTCATCATTGATCAAGAGATATTTAGTGATATCATTAATGAATGTTGTGCTTTTTATAACAAGAATATTCGTCGACCTAGAAACTTGATACTGCGAGTAACTTATATCGCCGATCGTTTAATTAATACGCAATCTACTGTTTCAATTGAGACAATCGCTGATGAGTTAGGTTACTCAAGATCAAATCTAAGAAACGATATGAGATTCATTCGAAATATATTTACTAGTTATAACTTAGAGATGCTAGGTATACCATATGCCGGTATTGTCATTGAAGGAAATGAAGTTGCGAAAAGATATGCTTTAACAACAATTAACCTACGCTGTAATACAGCTATCTTAGCTGATTCTTCTAATGATCAATTGATTACTGAACAAGAACGTAACAATTATCGAAAGATCATTTATGATGTTCTTGACGCAAGTAATTTTGTTATCTCGATAAGCGAAAAAAGAAGGCTATTAGAGTATATTCTCATTCAGATAAAACGTATTAATGCTATGCAAGTGATAACAGAATTTGATAAACAACATACTCAAGCCTTGTTAAATAGCGAGGAATGGTATTTGGCACGAGATATTTATGAAAAACTCAACTTTACCTCAATACTTGCTAATGATAACGAAGTTTTATCTCTTGCTTTGTTGCTAGCAGTATATCGTGATTTCTCGGCAGTGTATTTCAATAATTCTACTCGATTTGTTTTGGAGTGTAATCAATTGTGTAACGAGATCATTGATTACTTAAAGGATGTTTGGCACATCAATTTAGCTGATCAACTTTGGTTTGATGCTTTATACATATGGGTTATGAACATTGTATACAAGTATAAGTTTGGTTTGTTAACAACATATCATTTCCCATATTTTGGTATTGTGCAAAATTATTATAATTATCCGATAATATCAAAGATTTCTTATGAGATCACTCGTATTTTAAGTCGCAAATACAAGATAATTGTTCATCGTACCCAAATTTATGAAATTTCAAACATTATCAATCTATATCTTGAAGAAGTAAAATTCAACTATCGCTTACCTAATATCGCGATATCTTTTAGTCTTAATAAATTCTACAACCAATTACAACTAAATCATATTAATCGCGTTTTAGGACCGGACTTTTATGAATCAATTGATGTTATCAATTTAAGCAATATCTACGATGAAGTATATGAAAAGTATGACATGATAATAACGGATACAAACCTAATATTTAAAGATATGAACAAGCCGGCTTTGTATAATACAAACAACAATCTTTTTGACCACTTTGAACTAATGAAATCAGTTGTAGATTATATAAGCATAGAAGACGATATCTTTTTTGATGAAATCATTGTTTTGGATCTTGATGAAGATAATGTTGAAAACATCGTAAACGAGATGCTAAAGGTGCTTGATAAATATGCTTTACCAACCGATGGTGAACGAAAGAATATTCAAGAAAAAATATATAAGATGCAAGACTACAAAGGCTCTTTGCATTACATACATTACAACACTAAACAAACAGGAAGTATTTTATTAATTTCAGAACTGGGAGAAAACTGTAAGTTTGAGGAAATGAAGATCGATCGAATGTTTATGTTGATATTTGATGTGACAGAACAAAGATTGAAATACTACAATTATCTAACCGCATTGATGTGTACCGATGAAGCTTTCTTTAAAACTGTTCATGATAATCCTGATAATAGATCAATCTATAAAGCTGTCGACCAAAGAATAAAATTAAAACTTGGTGTAAAGTAGTGTTTGTTTGCGATAAATTTATTATCACAACCTAAATAGAAAACACATAAATAAGTATTAGATGTTTTAAAATATTAGTGAAGATAACTTAGGTTATAAAGATCTGAATAGATCAGAAAGGATAAATTATGAAATTTTTCAAATCTACTCGTATTTACACGGAAGATGGTATCGTTGATGGTTTTATTGGTGTAAAAGATGGCAAAGTTGCTAGTATCGTTTGTGGTACTATTGATCAACCATTTGAGGACTTTGGTGATCAACGTATTATTCCAGGTGTTATTGATACGCACAATCATGGAGCAGCAGGATATAGCTTTAATGAAGCAACTACTAAAGAAGAGGTTGTCGCTTGTTTATTAGGTGAAGCTTCAGCAGGTGTTACTGGTATCTTCCCTACTGTAAATCAAGTTGAACAATTCCCTTTATTAGCGGATGTTGCTGATAGTGAAGTAGCTGGCGCAAAGATACTTGGTATTCATTCAGAAGGTCCTTGGGGGGCTCGTGTTGGTGAAAAAGGTGATCCTAAAAACACTTATTATAAACCAGTTGACCTTGATTATGCGAAAAGAATGGTAAAAGACGCTAGAGGTTGGTTAAAGCTTGTCGCTATCGCTCCTGAAGTGCCACTAGCACTTGATGCTATCCGCTTATTAGGATCTCTTGGTGTTACTACAAGCGCTTATCATACTAACGCTAACTTTGCTGAAGCAAACATTGGCATTGATAATGGTATCAGCGTAGCCACCCACTTAGGCAATGTAATGACTGGCTTACATCATCGCGATGTTGGAACGATGGGCGCATGTATCATTAGAGATGAAGTAACTTGTGAACTTATTTGTGATGGACTACATGTAAGTTTACCAATGGTACAATTAGTACTAAGAATGAAAGATCATGATAAGATCATGATGGTATCTGATAATGGTAGTTTCCTTGGTGCTCCTGTTGGTCATTATCAAGGTACCGCTTCAAACGCTAATAATGACCGTCGCACTATCACTGTGACTCCTGATGGTTTTGTGGTTAGTGAATCGGGACGTTTATCAGGCAGCAGTAAGCCTGTTGTTTATGGTATTAAAAACCTAGTTGAAGTATTAGGTATGAAACTAGAAGATGTTATTAAGATGAGTAGTCTTATTCCAGCTAAAAAATACAACCTAGAAGGACGTGGCGTTATTGGTCTTGATAAGTTCGCCGATTTTGTTGTACTTGACGATGACTATAATGTAAAAGCAACGTTTGTTGAAGGTCGTAAAGTATTTGAGCTTGGTGTAACTGAAGTTAAGATCAATCCCGAGTTCATGTTGAGCAAACTTGATTAATTAACGTTTTTCGAACTAGATGCAATAAAGAAACCCTGTGTTACCACTGGGCTTCTTCTTTTATTGCTGGTGTCTTTATTACCATTAAGCGACTCGCTCTTATATCATCTAGTGCAATTACTTTGATGATCAAATTTTGAATGACTACTTCATCATAAAGTTCAGGTATATCTTCAAGCAGTTCACTAACATAACCGCCAATTGTCATATACTCACTTTCCATTTCGTTATCATCAAGATCAAAGTAATCAATAAATTCATCAATGTTCATTTCACCATTAACTTCATAAGCATCTTCACCGGTTTGCATGATATCATTTACTATTTCATCAGTTTCATCCCATATCTCACCAACTATTTGTTCAAGGATATCTTCCATCGTAACCATGCCAGATGTTCCCCCATACTCATCTAAGACTATCGCTAAATGCATATGCTTTCGTCTTAAAGCCATTAGGATATCTGGTAACTTCATTGTTTCATTAATGAAGAATGGTTCAATTAACATTGCTTTGATATCAATTTCTTCTTGACTGATATAGGAACTTAAAAACTCATTAATATAAAGTATACCAATGATATTATCAACCGTGTCTTCATATACTGGAATACGTGAATATGGACAGTCTTTTAATTGTTCAATGATCTCATCAAGTTCATCGTCGACATCAATAGCTATCATATCAACACGTGGTGTCAATATTTCCTTTGCGATAGAATCAGCAAACTCAATTGCTGATTGTAGAAGATCGCTATGATCCTCATCAATTACTCCTTCATCTTCAATTGTTTCTATCATTGATACTAGTTCTTCTTCCGTCATTGAAACTTCATTTTCGTCTGTCTTTTTAAAGAGTAAACTAAATATCTTAACAATTTTCACACTGATAAAGACAAGAGGAGTAGATAATATCATCATTAACTTAATGACTAACGCAACCTTACTCGTGTACTCTTCTGCATTATTTTTCGCAATGATCTTAGGTATTATTTCACCAAAGACCAATACTAAGATTGTTGTTATCACGGTTGCGATCAATGTCGCATTCTTAACAAAGACTCCTATCGCAAGAACTGTGATCAATGAAGAAGTGGCATTATTGATCAAATTGTTCCATATTAATATTGTTGATATCGCTTGATCATATTGTTCGTAAACATTAAAAGCTAGGTTTTGTTGCCAAGTCCCTTTTTCAGCTGCTCTTTTTAAACGACGACGATTAGCTGATGTAATAGCCATTTCACTACTTGAGAAAAAAGCAGACATAAATATTAAGATAGCGATCGCTAAGTAAGGAAACACATTATTCATCTGTCTCATCCTCCCTTATCCTAACGATCATTTTCTTTACTTCACCGTTTTGCGTTTCAGATATTCTTATCGTTAACTTCTCAAACTCAAATTCATCATCCTCTTCAAGTTTTAAAGTTAAACTTTGTTTCGCCCAATCCAACATTGTCATATGATCAAACATTTTTCTATCATATGGATATTTGATCATATCTAAAACACGGATTACACTTAGATCAGCGTTGACCTCAAAGCGATTACCACCCAACTCCATAAAATAATCTAGCACTTCATCGCTTTCATCCCAGATTTCACCAACTAACTCTTCAAGGATATCTTCAACTGTGACAATGCCAATGATGTTTCTGTTTTCATCATTGACGATTGCCATATGTACTTTTATCTTACTCATATCATTTAATAAGTTATCGATCAAACGATCACTAGCAACATAATATAGTTTTGTTAATAATGATCTTAATGAGCGTTGATTGTGTGCTATATGATTTTTTAGAAACTGTCTTGTTTGAAGAATTCCAATCAGTTTACCTTTTTCGTAAACTGGATAACGTGAATATCTTTCTTCGTTTATTATCGCTAAAATCTTTTCGTGACTCATATCAGTTGAAAGTGATTTAACTTTGCTGATTGGTGTATAGACATCACTTACCTTCTTGATGTTGAATTCTAATGCTGATTGAAGTAGTTCACTTTGATCTTCATCGATTGTGCCTTCATCTTCGATTGTCTTGATGATGTCGACTAATTCATCTTCTGTTACTGTTGGTTTTTGTTTAGATGCTAATATTGAACTGATAAAAACACCTATTTTTTCAAATAAGTATGATAGTGGTGTTAAAACACGCATTATTAAAGATAATAACCAAGCTGTGTTCAAAGTGAATTCAGTATTGTAGGCTTTAGCTAATGTCTTAGGAAAAAGTTCACCGGTAAATATCACTAAGACCGTCATTGCAATTGTAGCAATAGCCACATAGTTTATTCCCCATAAACTTGATACTAAAAACGCTGTGAGTGAAGCACAGGCGATGTTCATGATATTGTTGCCAATTAAGATTGTGACTAACGCTTTTTCAAAATTGTCTAAGATGTAGATAACTTTTTTCGCTTGACTGTCACCATTATCAGCTTTGTTCTTTATCCTGATTTTATTAACGGATGAAAAGGCAATCTCAGATGCTGAGAAATATGCCGATCCAGCAATAAGTGTTATTATTGTAAGCCCTATTAAGCCTATACTATCCGAGTCCATTAAGGATCGATCACCTCACAATTGAGTTCATTATAACAAAAATCACCGATTTGTCCACTTTTGATGGCGTTTAATGATTTCTTTAGCTACTAAACATCAACACACAACATAATCAAACATTGATTTATGTTTGATTTATGTTACAATCTAGATGTAATGGAGGATATATTTATGGTTGAATTTTTAAGCTTTAGACCACAAAATAATGATATCGACCTTGATCGAATCATGCGCTTTCAAAAGATGATGAATCATCGTCAAGCTACTGTTTGTGCTGAAAGAGCTGAGATAATCACTAAGTCATACCAAGAAACAGAAGATGAACCAATGATACTGCGTAAAGCTAAAGCTTTAAAAGCGATCTTAAGTGAAATGAGCATTTATATCGATGAAGATTCCTTGATCATTGGTAACCATGCAAGTGTTAACTTTGCGGCTCCAATCTTTCCTGAATATTCTTACAATTGGCTAATTGAAGAGCTTGATCAACTTGAACATCGAACTGGTGATAGTTTTAAAGTAAGTGATGAAGTTAAAGCTCGGTTAAGAAAGCTACAACCCTATTGGCAAAATAAGACTCACCAAGATCAAGTTAAAGCCAACATGACTGAGCTTAATAAATTAGCTGCTGAGCAAAACGTCTTACATCGCGGTGGTATTAGTATGTCAGGTGATGGTCATATCGTTGCTAATCATGAAATGGTATTGCGTCATGGCTTTAGTGGCATACAAAAGATTGCTAAACAAAAACTCAACAATAATAATTTAGATCCTGAGCAAAAAGACTTTTATCAAGCTGTGATAATCGCCATGGAAGCAACTTTGATCTATCTTCAAAGATATGTAGCGTTACTTAAGATTGAAGTTAAGAAAAAAATGACGGAAAAAAGAAGAAACGAATTATCAAAGTTAATAACAATTTTTGATAATCTACAGAAAGGCCCTGCTACTAGCTTTTATGAAGCTGTTCAAATTGTTTATTTAACGCATTTGATCATGATGATTGAAAGTAACGGTCATTCTTTCTCATTTGGGCGTTTTGATCAATATTGTTATCCATATTATCAAAAAGATATCCAAGCTGGCTTAATAAATGAAGAAAAAGCACTTGAAATAATAACCCATTTCTTTATCAAACTAAACAGTTTAAATAAAATTCGTCCTTGGGATCATACCCAATATAGTGGAGGTTATCCTCTTTATTCTAATTTGATGGTTGGTGGTATTAAACCTGATGGCACTGATGGTACTAATCGATTATCTTATCTTTGTCTTGAAGCGATGAATATGTCACGCTTACCTGACCCTAATCTAAGTGTTCGTTTTGCGCAGAGTACACCGCATGAACTACTTAAAGATGCCGCAAAACTAATTAAAAAAGGCTTTGGCATGCCCAGTTTGTTTTGTGATGAAGTGGTTATCAAAGCCATGTTATCACTAGGGATACCACTTGAAGATGCCCGTGATTATTGTTCTATTGGTTGTGTTGAGGTTGGTATTCAAGGTAAATGGGGTCATCGTGCTACTGGTATGACTTATATCAACTTTGGTAAAATACTTGAACTTGTTTTATATAATGGTATCGATCCTGTTAGTAATATCCGTCTATTAAAGGTCAAGGAAACTGCTGATGATAGTTTTGCATATGATAGTTATGAAGAATTATGGCAAGCTTGGGAAAAGCTATTAGCTTTCTATATGGATTTAGCGGTAGAAAGTGATACTATTTGTGATCAATCATTAAAACACCACGACGCCGATCCTTTCGCTTCAGCTACTATCGATTGTTGTTTAGATCGTGGTAAGACTTTAAAAAATGGCGGTGCCATGTACGATTTTGTCAGTCAATCCAACATCGGACCTTCAACTGTTGGCGATAGTTTAGCGGCTGTTAAGAAACTGGTATTTGATGACAAGATATATACTTTCCAAGAGTTGATAAAAGCTTTAAAAGAAAACTTTGCCAGTGATGAAGGTTTGATGATTAGAAAACATTGCTTATCAGCACCAAAATTTGGTAATGATGATGATTATGTCGACAATATTGTTAAAGATGTATATAACTCATACTTAAATCTATTACCTAAATACCATACTGATCGTTATCAAAAAGGACCTGTTGGTGGTCGTTATACTATGTCAACATCTAATATCACCTCTTATGTTCCCAACGGCTTTGATGTAGGTGCTACTCCCGATGGTCGCTTAGCTACCAAACCACTAAATGAGGGGGCTTCTCCTTGTTTAGGTGCTGATCGTAACGGTCCAACCGCGGTTATAAACTCTATGTCTAAGCTCCCTAATGATAAAATAGCTGGTGGCCAGCTATTAAACATGCGCTTTACCCCTGGTGCTTTGGCAGGTGATGATAATCTTGAGAAATTCATTAGTTTTATCAAGGTCGCTCCACTTAAAAATATCTTTCATAACCAGTTCAATGTTGTTGATAGTGAAACACTTAAAGCAGCTAAACTTAATCCCCAACAACATCTTGACTTAATGGTTAGGGTTGCTGGTTATTGCGCTTTATTTTCCACTTTAATGCCAGAAGCCCAAGATGCGATCATTGCTCGCACTGAACTAGGTTGGTAAAATGCTTGGATTAGTTAGCCATATTCAAGGATACTCAACCAAGGATGGACCAGGTATCAGAAGCACCGTCTTTATGATGGGTTGTAATCATAGATGTATCTGGTGTAGTAACCCAGAAACAATCCAATCAAACATAAAGATTTTATATCACAAACGGCTATGTCAAAAATGTGGTCGTTGTGTAAAACATGCGGTTAATAATTCTATTACCTTAGAACAAGATGGTTGTATTATTAATCGAGAACTTTGTACTAATCTTCATGAAATGGTTGATATCTGTCCCTTTAATGCTTACGAGAAAAAAGGCGAATGGTATACACCGATTGAATTGGCCACTAAACTACTTAAAGACAAAGATTATTACGACATATCTGGTGGTGGTGTCACTTTTTCAGGTGGTGAAGCAACCTTACAATCTGCTTTTGTATTTGAAGTCGCTAAAATCCTTAAGCAACATCAGATTCATGTTGCTATTGATACCGCTGGGTTATTTGATTTTGATGAAATAAAACCATTACTTGAGCTTGTCGATTTGATCCTTTATGATATTAAAACCTTTGATGCTACTCTACATAAGTTACTAATTAAAACCGATAATAAGGTTATCATTGATAACCTTTACAAGTTATCAAAGCTTAATAAAGACATCATCATTCGTTTAATCATTGTACCAACTTTAAATGATCAAGAAGCGGATTTTATAAAACGATTAGAACTTATCGCTGATCTACCCAATCCTGTAAAACAGGTTGATATCTTACCTTATCATAATTTGGGAGTTGGCAAATATGAAGCCTTGGGACTTGATTATTCCTTAAAAGATTTAAAAGAAGCAAACACTGAGATGATTTCAAAGTTCTATAACTTAAGTGTTATAATGAACTTAAATACAACAATAGGAGGCTAATATGAAATTGTTATTTGATGGCGCAGATATTAATCAGATCAAAGAAATGGACGCTATTTATCCCTTAGATGGATTTACTAGCAATCCCACAAGTTTAAAGAAAACAGGTCGACCACCCTATGAAGTTTTGTTAGAAATTCGCGAATACATCAAAGAAAGAGAACTTCATGTTCAAGTCGTAGCTACTGAAGTAGCTGATATGATTAAAGAAGCAGCCGTTATTCGCAATATACTCGGAGCTGATACTTATGTAAAAATCCCTGTTGATCGCAATGGTTTGATTGCTATCGCTAAACTTAAAGAAGCTGGTGTTAAAGTTACGGCAACGGCTATTTACGAACCAATGCAAGCCTTCCTAGCTGCTAAAGCTGGTGCGGACTATGTAGCTCCTTATGTTAATAGAATCGAGACTATTAGCAATAATGGTGTAGAAACAGCCTGCTTAATAGCTGATATATTAAAAATAAACAATTTAAATAGTCAAGTACTCAGTGCTAGTTTTAAACGTAAAGACCAAGTACTTGCTTTAATCGCTCATGGTATTGATTCCATTACTGTATCATATGATCTGCTTAACACACTATTAGATAATGATGATGTTAGTAAAGCCATCAAAGCCTTTGTTAAAGACTTTGAAGATCTCGCAGGTCCCAATAAGACAATGTTTGATCAATAAAGGAAGCCTCTTGAATTCCCATCAAAGAAGAATAGCGATCTATGATCGCTTAGTAAGTAATAAAACTGTTGAAGTAAATGATCTTGCTTTAGAATTCCAAGTTTCGACAATGACAATTCGTCGAGATCTTTTACTATTTGAAAAACAAGGTTTAGTCACTACTACTTATGGTGGTGCATATTTAAATCAAGGAATGACAGCTGAGGCAAGTTTTTCATTAAAAACAACACAAATGATCAAAGAAAAGATAAGTATTGGACATTACGCGGCTACGCTTATCAACGAAAACGATACGATTATTATTGACAGTGGCTCCACAACTTTGCAACTTGCTAAAAACATTCCCAATGTCAAACTAACGGTAATTACCAATTCTTGGCCAATCGTTAACTTTTTAGGTAACAACAACAAAGTCAAACTGATATTAGCTCCAGGAGAATACAATAGTGTATCTGCAGGGGTTTTAGATAGTAAGACCATCGCTTTTTTTAATTCACTCAACGCTGACAAAGCTTTTCTTTCAACTCAAGCATTTGATTTTAAACGGGGGTTGACTGTTCCTGATCCCATTGATGCTGAAGTTAAAAAAAGCATGCTTAACGCTGCAAAGTCAAGCTATCTACTGCTAGATCACAGTAAGATAGGTCAGACATACTTAAGTAAACACGCTGAATTGATTGATTTTGATCAAGTCATTGTTGATAAAGAAATAGATAACAATGACTATCAAAAATTAGCACATTTAAATCCAAATATTATTAAAGTTTAAAGTGATCATCCCACTTATCGGCCAAAGAGGTTAATATTTGATGGTGAACTAAATCGATATCTAATGGTGTGATCGTGACATAATTTGCTTTAAGCGCTATGTAATCATAGTTCAAGCTATCACCCTTCAAATGCGTCTTAACTGCTGAGGGGCCAACATGATAATAATGGAATTCATCATCTTGTGAATGTTCAAACCTTTCATCATAATCTCTGACTCCCGCAAATTCACAAACTTTTAAGCCCTTGATCAACGATTTTTCAACAGCTGGTACATTAACATTCAACATATAGTCTAGATTATGCTCATCAGTCATAAAGCGCTCACTGATATGTCTGGCAATTTCAGCCGCATAACTAAAGTCTTTAGAAGTAAATGAATTCAATGAGATGGCAATTGATGGAATGCCTAAAATAAAGCCTTCACGCGCTGCTGCGACGGTTCCTGAATAAATACAATCACTGGCAATATTATAACCCTGATTAATACCGGAAACGATCAAATCAGGTTTTTCTTTAAGAATTTTTTTAACTGCTAAATGAACACAATCAGCTGGAGTGCCATATACCGCGAAGCCTTTTACATCATCATCTAGCATCATTTCCTTTACCTTGATACTTCCGTTGATAGTCAAACAATGACTACTGGCGCTTCTTTGAGTATCTGGCGCTACCACAACGACCTCACCAAGCTTACGCATTTCTGATATCAACGCTTTAATTCCAATGGCATCAATACCATCATCGTTACTGATTAAGATACGCATAATAACCTCTTTCTATATTTACTCTATTTTAAACCAAGTGTTAATTTATCACAACCTTATGTTGTTTGCTTGAAAATTCATCGCTATAATAAAGAAAAGGTGGTATTAATCATGAAATTTGATTTTCCAAAAGTAGATTTGCATTTTCATCTGGATGGATCGATGTTACCAGAGTTAGCCTGGGAGTTAGCACAAGAACGTAATTTACCTTTACCAGCTGATAATTTAGAAGCTTTTAGAGAGTTTATCGTTTTAACATCGGATTGTAAATCAGTATATGATTATCTAGAACGCTTTGCGATGCCAACCATGATCTTACAAGATCATGATGCCTTGAAAAGAACAGCTTATGAAATCATCAAACACGTTGATAAGCAAGGATTAGCTTATGCGGAAATCCGCTTTGCGCCACAATTACACACGCAAAAATCCTTAAGTCAAAAAGATAGTGTTATCGCTGTACTAGAAGGAGTAAATGCAGCCCTTAAAGAGGTAAAGAATATTAAGATAGGTATTATCCTTTGTTGTATGATAGCGCCTGATAATGCTAATAGAGATGCTAACTTTGAAACTGTCGCTCTTGCGAAAGAATTCTATGGCAAGGGTGTTGTTGGACTTGATCTAGCAGGACCAGAAGGTTTTGTACCAATGAAAGAGTATGAAGAACTATTTGTTGAATATCGAAAAGAAGGTTATCCCTTAACGATACACGCTGGTGATTGTGATGGTGCTCATAGTGTTGATGAAGCATTAAACTTTAAACCCACCCGTATTGGACATGGCCATCATTGTTATGATGATATGAAGGTGGTACAACGTGTTATCGATGAAAAGATTACTCTTGAAGTATGTATCACCAGTAATATCCAATGTAAGACGCAACCTTCATATAAAGAACACCCCATTAAAAAGCTATATGACATGGGCGTAAGAGTAACCTTGAACACTGATAATATGATCTTATCAAATGTGACACTAGATTCAGAATATGAAATCGCCATGCGTGAATTAGGCTTTACTTATAATGATCTGATCAAGATGAATATCTATTCTATCGAAGCTTCATTTATGCCCGAAGCTGATAAACCTTATTTTATTGAGAAACTAAAATCTTATCTTCAATAGTCAAAATGATACTGCTATAATTGTATAGCAGTTATTTGCGGGTATGGTGAAATTGGCAAACACGCATGATTCAGGTTCATGTGTCGCAAGACTTGCAGGTTCAAGTCCTGTTACCCGCACCAAAAAGACAGACCTGTTTTTTAACAGATGGATCTGTCTTTTTCTATGCCCAAAAGCGGCTTTTTACCACGAATTTCGGATTGCTGTCGAGTATAAACCTATATATAAGCAGCTTTTGTGTTTGGATGTCAATTAAAACCTAGCTATAATTGAGTTTAAGGAAGGACGGAACAACGTATGGCAATACCTTATGGCTTTAAAAAGATGACTGATAACAATGTGCAAATTGTAGCCTCGGAAATTGAAGTGGTGCAGCGAATCTACCGGCGCTATGTTGATGGTGCCAGCTTGGGTGGCATTGCTGCCGAGTTGGAAGCGGATCAAGTAGTTGCGCCTTCTGGCAATGTTAAGTGGTCGCGCTCTGTCATTGATAAAATTCTAAGCAACGGCAAATATGTGCCTTATGCCGTTCCAATGAAGTTGTTCGTAGCTGTTCAATTTGAAAAGCGCTCCCGCACCAACACATAAATAAATAGCGATGGCTCCACACAGAGAAAGACCACCCAGTACTGTTCACAGAACGTACTGAGTGGTCTTTTAGTTTGCGCCGAATGCGGTAGCAATTA
This sequence comes from Erysipelotrichaceae bacterium, assembly GCA_034932685.1. GTDB lineage: Bacteria > Bacillota_I > Bacilli_A > Erysipelotrichales > Erysipelotrichaceae > JAQUCI01. The sequence goes on along the minus strand of JAYFOM010000019.1, from coordinate 691 downwards.
CCGCCGCATAACAAGGCCAAGCGGCGAGGTGGTCTGGCGTTGTGCATACCGTGTGGAGCATGGCAAAATGATCTGTAAGCATTCACCTTCTATATCAGAAACACATCTTAAAGATGATCTTTGCAAGCTCCTAAAGATTGACTCGTTCAACGAATTAAAAGTAGAAGAATCCATTGATCTCATACTCATTCAGGAAAATGGTACGTTGGAAATAGACTACAAAGTACAGGTGTTTCCTCAAGTTATGGGAAGTTAAGGCGTGAATTCTCAAAGTAATTTCCGATTGTAAGAAAAGTTAAGGAATTATTAGACTTAGCTCCAGTTATAATGTTTTAACCGGAAATAAGTGTGAGAATTTCATAGGTTTTTAAGCTATTTTAAACACGACGAAAAGAACCGGTTATTTCCGTTTCTCAGACTTAATTCCGTTTTATAAATGTGCTCTTGTAGCTTCGATATTATTATTTATAAAGCTTTTCTAATATAGCTAGACCATATAGCTTGACGAAAGCTTCATTAGGACTAAATCCTGATAATGAAAGAACCTTGAGGTTATTGACATTCATCATATGAACTTTCATATCCTCATTGGTATATGAGTCTACCGACTGTTTTTTAGGGAAAAACTGTCGTAATTGTTTATTAATGTTCTCGACAGTGGCTTTCTGGTTTGAATTAAAGGCATCACAAT
>JAYFOM010000018.1:0-93414 GCA_034932685.1 Erysipelotrichaceae bacterium | reverse complement strand
CTATGATAGTTATGGTAATGTCATCATCCATGATGATAAGCAATATGCATATAGTCCATATGGTAGCTTAAGTGAAGGCATGATTGATGGTTATAATGAATATGGTTATAAAGGTGAAGTCCATGATAATCAATCACTACAATACTTAAGAGCTAGATACTATCATACAAAGCTAACTCAGTTTATCTCAATAGACACATACAGGGGAAGTGATAGTAACCCCTTATCCCAGAATAGATATAGCTTTGCGGGAAATAACCCCTATAAGTATAGTGATCCAAGTGGACACTTCATTATATTCTTAGAAGGATACAAGGTATGGTTAGGGGAGAGTTATATTATAAAACAAATAAAACTCACAAAAAACAATTAAAGCAGTATGATCATTAAAGAAAATGCCTACAACGCAGTTGTAGGCATTTGTGCGATCATTCAGTCGCGATTGCTTCAATGATGTTAAGTTTGGCTGCTTTTCGTGCGGGTAGATAGCCAAAGGCTAAGCCTAGTGATAGTGAGAAGACAATACCATATATGATGTATAAAAAGTTCATTGGCATGTGGAAATCAAGTAATGACATGGCAATTTGAATAATGATGATACCAAAGATGATACCAGCAACGCCACCAATGATGGTTAGGGTGCTTGATTCAACGAGAAACTGAAATTGGATGGCAGTCTTACTAGCACCAATTGCGCGTTTAACTCCTATTTCGCGTGTTCTCTCTAAAACAGAAATATACATGATATTCATTACGCCAATACCAGCTACCAAGAGTGATACCATTGCGATGATGGCCATGATTGTTGATAAGACACCAGTTACACTGGTGATTTGTGAAACAATGGCGGATAGATCTTGTACTTCATAATTATCGATTGTTCCATAGCGTTGATTTAAAAAGGAAGTAGCGGCAGCGCTTACGGTATCAAGATCTTTGGTTGGGTCAACCTTGACGGAAATATTTGCCATAGTTCCTTTAGAAAAGATAGAATCATAGGCAATACCATCCATTAATACCATACCATTTATGGAACGTGTTGAACTATCAATAACACCAGCAATAGTAAAGATACGATTTCTTAATCTAAATGTTTTTCCTACTGCTTCTTCAGGAGTGTAGTTAGTATTCACACTAATAAAGGTCTTATCGACAAGCACAGCACTGATGCGACTGTTAATAGGGTAATCATCAAAAACTTTTCCGCTTATTAATTCATAGCTATAAAAGTCAAGAAAATTGGTTGAATGACGTTTGATAACGATATTAACGGTCTTATCATCAATATTGATGCGACCACTGGTGGTATAATTTGCGAAGGTTTCAAGGATGCCATCTATCGCTAATAGATCAACAAGATCATCATCGGTGAAGTGGTAATTAAGGCTATCGCCGATACTAAAGCCAAATAGCGCCGCAAAGCTACGCATATTGCTTCGCTCTTGGTTTTCATCGCTTTCGACATATTGAATGGTTACTATGCCTTCTCCGCTCATAAGTTCTGATTTGATGGCATATTCGGTTAGATCAGCAATTGAAAAGATCGCATAAACAACAGCGACACCAATAACAATGCCAATCAGTGATAAAAACGCTCTTAATTTGTTTGCCCATAAGTCCGCAAAGGATAGTTTAAGATATTCAAAGATCATATAAGTACCTCATCGCTTAAGATCAAACCATCTTTGATTGTTATCATTCTTTGAGCTGTGTGAGCTACATCTTGTTCATGGGTAACGACGATCAAGGTATTACCTAAAGCGTGTAGTTTTTTTAGTATCTCAAGGATACTGGCGGTTGTTTTTGAATCTAGTGCGCCGGTTGGCTCATCAAGAAAAATAACTTCAGGGTTATTAGCCATTGCTCGAGCTATAGCTACTCTTTGTTTTTGACCACCTGATAATTGATTAGGCTTACTTTTGATCTTCTCTGAAATATCTAATAGTTCAAGCAACTCTTTTACGCGCGTTATTCTTTGGTTTTTATTTACACCTCTATATAACATCGGAAGTTCAATGTTTTTCATGACACTAACATTGTTCATTAGATTAAACTGTTGGAAAACAAATCCAAACTTATTAAGTCTTAAATTAGTTTGTTGGTGATCATTATAGGTAGTGATGTCCTCATTATTAAAGTGATATGTGCCAGATGTGGCATTATCCAAAAGACCTAACAGATTAAGTAAAGTACTTTTACCACTTCCGCTTGAGCCAACAATACTAACAAACTCGCCTTTATTGATATTTAAAGTAACACCATTTAAGGCGTTTGTTTTGATTTCACCATTGACATAGATTTTCTTAATATCTCTAAGTTCGATCATTGCCATTAGGATATTTTCACCGCAATTACCACTGAATAACCATAAGGTACTTCATCTGGTATTGATATTTCAATATTAAAATAAGATGTATCATTACTGCTTAAATTATTGGGCATAATCTCAACTTTATTGATGGTACCAGTATATGTTTTGCCTGTTCCTTCAACAGTTACTTGGGCTTGTTGGCCTTTTTGGATATATCTTAGTTCATACTCACTTACTTCAACAACGACAATGCGGTCAGTTGAGTAAAGGGTAAGATAGCTTAGGGTTGGATTATTGATCGCATTATCATTTATTTTGTAGATAAAGCCATCAAAATCAGCTTTTATATTGTAGCTATCATAACTATCTTTAAGTCGAACGATCTCATTTTTAGCGTTGTTCCAATTAACATTATTGGTCGCAAGTAGTGTTTGATAATTAGCCAATTCCTTCTTTAAATATGCGATATAACCAGTATTAGATTGATCAGCCCATGAAAGCTCGTCTTTGATCTCATTAATCTTAGTATTATACCAATCACGATCTTCTTGCCAAGCGAAGAATTTATTTTCTTGAATGGCGATCAAATGATTGATGTTTTCAGCTCCATTAAAGACTAATAATAGTTCATCTTCATTTACTACTTGATCAGTTTGAACTTTAAGTTCTTTGATGGTCATACCGGTTTTGATATAAACTTCTTGTGAAAACTGGGGTGCTACTTTACCAACAAAAACGATCTCGTTTTTAATGTTAGCGTTATTTTGATCTTGTTCTCTGATCGCTTCATTTCTGCGTGCGATCATTTCATCTTGTAAATTCGCAAAATAAGTCTTAAGTCTAAAATAACCTGCGATTAATGCGATTATGGTAAGTATGATGACAATGATCCAAATTATCTTTTTTTTATTCTTCATGTTTTCAACCTTTCATATCTTTAACATGATTGTTAGAGGAATTAGTAAGTTGGTTTACTAATATTGGTAATATAACACTAAGAAATATCGGTGTCAATTAAACCGCATGAACAGATAGTGACGATAAAATACTAGTTAGGGATATAAACATGTGAAAATATTTACATATTTATGAAAATTCGATTGCAATTTCATGATAATTGTATTACTGTTTATAACATAAATTCAAAGGAAAGGATAATGATCATGCGAGTAAGCTACACAAAAGAAGAAATCTTACAGATCGTCAAAGATAACGATATCCGTTTTTTTCGTTGTCAATTCACCGATATTTTTGGAACACTAAAGAATATAGCGATAACTCGCCGACAACTTGAGAGCGCCATGAAAGATGGCGTGAGGATTGATGGTTCATCGATCAATGGGTTTGTGAGGATTCAAGAATCAGATATGATCCTGCACCTTGATCTTGATACCTTTGCGATCATGCCTTGGCTTGATAATGGCTATAAAACCGCTCGTTTTATATGTGATGTTTATACAGTTGATGGTAAACCCTTTGAAGGGGATCCCCGTTATGTTTTACGCAAAGTAGCAGATAAGGCAAAAGCTCTTGGTTATACGATGAATGTTGGGCCAGAAATGGAATTCTTCCTTTTTAAGATTAATGAGGATCAAAGTATTTCAACCGTCACAAATGATAATGGTGGTTACTTTGATTTAAGTCCAATTGATAAAGGTGAAGACGCAAGACGTGATATTGCGGTTGCTCTTGAAGAAATGGGTTTTGAGATTGAAGCGACACATCATGAGGTTGCTATTGGTCAACATGAGATTGATTTTAAATATGCGGATGTTTTAACAGCAGCTGATCGCATCATGACCTTTAAAATGGTTGCGCGTGCTATCGCTGAAAAACATGGCTTATATCCAACGTTTATGCCTAAACCAATCTTTGGTATTAATGGTTCTGGGATGCATTGTAATCAATCTTTGACTAAAGATGGCGTGAATGTGTTTTATGATGGTGCTGATGAGAATAAATTGAGCACAATTGCTTATGGTTATATAGCGGGGTTATTAAAACACGTTAAAAACTTTGCGGCTATCACTAATCCACTGGTTAATTCTTATAAACGTTTAGTAGTTGGTTATGAAGCGCCAGTTTATCTAGCTTGGTCTAAGTCAAATCGTAGTCCACTAATTCGTATTCCTAATGCGCCTAAAGAGGGAACCCGGGTTGAACTTAGAAACCCTGATCCATCATGTAATCCCTACTTAGCACTTGCTTTGATGTTGGCTGCGGGTTTAGAAGGAATCGAAAAGAACTTAACGCCACCACCAGCTGTAAATGCGAATATCTATGAAATGAGTCAAGAAGAATTAAGTGATAATGGCTTAGATAGTTTACCAAAAGATCTATATGAAGCTATTAAGTTGATGGCATCAGATAAATTAGTAATTGATACCTTAGGTAAACATATCACTGATTATTATGTTAAAGCAAAACTAATTGAATGGGAGCGTTATTGTATTACTGTTCATCCTTGGGAAACGGATGAATATCTAACGGTATTCTAATAAAAATGACGACTGATTGTCGTCATTTTTTTAATCAAATACGCGTTCAAGCGAGATTCGTTTCTTATCAACATCAACTTCAAGTACCCGTACTTTGATAATATCACCAACACTAACTTCATCAAGGGCGCGTTTTACAAAGTTCTTAGATAGTTTTGAAATATGAACTAAACCATCTTGATGAACACCTATATCAACAAAAGCACCAAAGTCTGCGACATTACGAACCGTTCCTATTAAAACCATACCTGGTTTTAAATAAGAGATATCCATGATATCACTTCTTAGGATGGGTTGGGGTAGCTCATCGCGTGGATCACGACCTGGTTTCTTTAGTTCATCCACGATCATCTTAAGCGTTATCAAGCCACAATCAAGCTCTTTTGCTAGTCTTTCAATGCCGTAAGCGGTTATCTTATCATCGATGAGATTCAAGCGATGATCTTTCACATCTTGGATCTGATAATCAAGCTTAGCAAGTAAGGCTTTGGTTAATTGATATGATTCTGGATGAACAGCAGTATTATCTAGAAACTCATTACTGGCGTAAACTCTTAAGAAACCAGCGCACTGAACAAAGGTCTTTTCTTTGATACCACTAACATTTAATAAGTCAAAGCGGTTGGTAAATGGTGTTTTTTGACGATAAGCAACGATCTTAGTGGCAACACTACTGCTGATACCGGCAATATGGCTTAATAGGGCAACTGAGGCGGTATTAAGCTCAGCGCCAACCGCATTAACACAACTTTCCACAACACCATCAAGAGAAGTATTGAGTTGTTTAGTATTCATGTCGTGTTGGTATTGGCCAACACCGATCGCTTTGGGATCGATCTTTACCAGTTCCGCTAAGGGATCTTGAAAACGTCTTGCGATGGATACCGCACTTCTAAGGGATACATCTAATTTAGGCAGTTCATTTTGAGCTAGCTTTGATGCTGAGTAAACTGAAGCACCAGCTTCATTGATCATGATATAGGATAGTGGTAATGCTGACTCTTTGATCAGATCAACAATAAAGATCTCACTTTCCTTACTGGCAGTACCATTACCAATCGCAATGATATCGACATGGTGTTTAGTGATAAGCTCAAGTAAGCTTTGTTTAGCTTCTGCGATCTTACTTTGTGGTGGCGTAGGATAGACGACGGTTGTTGCTAAAACATTACCCAAACCATCAACGATCGCAATCTTGCAACCTGTACGATAGGCGGGATCAAAACCCATGACAACTTTGTTATGAACAGGTGGTGTTAAAAGTAAACTTCTGAGGTTTTCTTTAAATACACTTATCGCTTTTTCAGCGCTTTGCTCAGTTAAAAGTGATCTGATCTCGTTTTGGATTGAACTGGCAAGTAATCGTTTATAAGCATCTTGGATGGCTAGTTTGAGATAAACAGCGGACTTACTGTTACTATCTTTGATGATCTTTTTATTTAAGTAATTAATGATCCACTCTTCATCGATGACTATTTTAACGGTTAGATAGTCTTCTTTTTCACCACGATTGATCGCTAATAAACGATGACTTGGTATCTTAATTACCGCTTCTTGATATTGATAGTAAAGACGATATACTGAGTCCTCATCTTTTTTGTTTTTGGATGTTATCATACCTTTATCGTAAGTATACTTGCGGATCACTTTGCGATAATTAGCATCATCAGCAATGATCTCAGCGATGATGTCCATACTGTAAGCTAATGCTTGATCAACATCATTTACTTCATGTTCAACACTGAGATAGTTTAAGGCTGCTAATTCAGGATCAAAGCCTTTTTCTTGAGCTAAGATAAGCAAAGCTAAGGGTTCAAGACCCTTTTCTTTGGCGATAGTAGCTCGAGTGCGTCTTTTAGGCCTGAAGGGACGATAGATATCATCTAACTCGGTTAGGGTGGTTGCTTCATCAAGTTGTTTTAAGATTTCAGGGGTCATTTGATCAAGCTCAGTGATCAAACGAATTATATCTAAGCGTCTGTTTTCTAGTGCTCTGATCGCTTTTAAGCGCTCATCAAAAAGACGTAGAACTTCATCATAAAGACTACCAGTAACCTCTTTACGATAACGAGCGATAAAGGGAATGGTATTACCTTCATCAATGAGATTGATGACATTGTTTACTTGACTCACGGATAAGTTTAATTCATTGGCTAACTGTTGGTTTATTTTCATAGTAACTCCTGACTGTTTATATATTATAGCGGGGATACGTGAAAAATGCTATTTGAATAAAGCGATCAACTAAAAAGCCGATGTGATCGGCTTTAACTTTGATTGGTATAGATGATATGAGCATCATCTCGTGCTTTAACTAAAAGTTTAACAATCTCATATGAGTAATCTAAAGTTTGATAACAGGTTTTAAGGTCATTATCACTATAAAGTCGTACAAATTCTTTAACCTCATAGTAGAGTGATATCATCTTATCTTGTAGTTCATAGTGTTCAATAGTATCTTTTAAATTAACGGTGATATCGCGACACATGCTTACTTCTTTATTGACTTGAATATAACCAAGTTCACCTTGGATCTGCGTCAAGTTTTGACTGTTTGAATCTTTAGCGGCGACACATGTACAGATAAAATCTGGATAGGTTAGTACTAATACCCCAGAAGTATCGATACCATTTGACCATTTATTAGCATAATAATGAATATCATTTGGTATACCAAATAAACCACAACAGAAATGTAAATTATAAATATTTAGATCAACTAAAGTGCCACCACCAAATGCTGGATCAAAGACATTTGTGATCTCATTATTTAGCAGTTTATCATAGCGAGATGAATATTGTGAGAAGTTACATTGTACCAGCTTGATCTTACCAAGTAAGGGTAATTTTGATTTGATAAGTTGATAGTTAGGCATGTAAATAGTTGTGATCGCCTCAAACAAAAACAGTTGTTTTTCTTTAGCGACTTTGATCAAGTGTTCAGCTTCAGCAACGGTTGTCGTAAAAGGTTTTTCACAAATGACATTTTTACCTTTTAATAAGCTTTTTAGAGCATGTTGGTAATGAAGACTGTTGGGTGAGGCTACGTAGATGAAATTTAGCTCAGGATCATCTAACATCTCATCTATATCAGTATAGACTTTGTTTACTTGATATTTATTTGCTAGTGTTGTTCCTTTATCTTTTGAGCGTGAATAGATAGCGGTACATGTGATTTTTTCATTATCTTGAACTGATGTTAAAAACCAATCAACGATAAATCCAGTACCAATAGTTCCTACTTTGATCATGACTCCTCCTTTAAGCTGTTAAACTGATAAGTTAAGATAGGGTGACGTGCTGCTTGTACTTCATCCAGTTTTGATACTGGTGTTGTAAGTGGCGCATTAGTAAGTTTTGTGGGATTATCGATCATATCTTGATGGATCTCTTTCATTACTTTAATGATCATATCAAGTGTTTCACGACTTTCCGTTTCGGTTGGTTCAAACATCAAAGCTTCAGCTACGATCAAAGGGAAATACATTGTCGGTGGATGAATGTTATGATCAAGCATGGCTTTAGCAACATCTTTAGCACTAACTTGATATTTATCTTTTAAAGCTTGAAGTGAAGTCACAAATTCATGCATACAAGCTTGATGATAAGGCATAGGGTAGATATCTTGAAGATGATACTTAAGATAATTAGCGTTAAGAACGGCGTTTAAACTTACTTCTTTAAGTCCATCTTTACCCATGATCTTAATATAAGCCAAGGCTCTAACATAGACTAAGAAGTTGCCATAGAAACTGCGAACTTGTCCAATTGATTCTTTTGTCTGTGCTTTTGCGGGAGCTTTAGGTAAGAAGGGCTTAAGAAAGGATTTACAACCAATCGGACCACTACCAGGACCACCACCACCATGGGGAGTAGAGAAGGTCTTATGCAAGTTTAAATGAACGATATCAAAACCCATATCACCAGGACGACATATACCCATGATCGCATTTAGATTAGCGCCATCATAATAAACTAAGGCACCAGCATCATGCATGATCTTGGTGATCTCATTAATATTTTTATCAAACAAACCTAGGGTGTTGGGGTTAGTCAACATTAGACCAGCTGTTTCATCATCAACTAGTTGTTTAAGCTGATCAATATCAATGCCACCCTCATCATTTGAGGCTACTGATACTGTCTTGAAATTGACCATGGAAGCTGAAGCGGGATTAGTGCCATGAGCTGAATCGGGGATAATGATCTTATTACGTTGTTTTTGACCATTTTGATGATGATAAGCTTTGATCATCAATAAACCGACAAACTCACCATGAGCACCAGCTGCTGGTTGTAGGGTAAAGCTATCCATGCCACAAATTACCTGTAATGCTTGATCAAGTTCATCAATTAAGGCTAGTGCCCCTTTTACTGTATCGAAAGGTTGCAGGGGATGAATTTGACTAAAGCCACAAAGACTTGCGATATCTTCATTTATCTTCGGATTATACTTCATGGTACAAGAGCCAAGTAAGTAAGCACCATTATCAACGCCGTAAGCCATCTTACTTAAATTGGTATAGTGTCTAACAAGATCAACTTCAGCTATCTCTGGGAGTTGGGGTGGTTTTTGACGACGATATTTATTATCAATTTGATAAGCTTTGATCTTTTGCTTGGGTAAGATCGTACAACGTCTTTCACTACTACTTAACTCAAAGATCACTTTAGCCATTAGCACACCTCCTTGATACATTTGATCAAGTTATCTATTTGATCCTTATCATTTACTTCGGTTGCGCACCATAGTAAGTGTTTTTGATCTAAAGGGTAACCACCTAGGATACTGTTTTGTTGTAAATGAGCTAATAGTTTTTCTTGATCACCTTTGGTTTCTAAGACAAACTCATGAAAGAAGGGTTGATCGTATATGGGTTTAAAACCAATCTTGACTAATTCATCATATAGGTAGTGCGCATTTTGATAACATGCATCAGCGATCTCATAAAGACCAACCGGACCAACAGCGCTAAGATAAATGGCACTGGTCAGAGCACACAAAGCTTGATTAGTACAAATACTAGAACTAGCTTTTTCACGTCTTATATGTTGCTCACGCGCTTGTAGGGTAAGAGTAAAAGCACGGTTTTGGTTTACATCAACCGTTTCTCCTACTATTCGGCCAGGTAAGCGTCTAACTAACTCTTTTTTAGTAGCCATAAACCCAAGATAGGGACCACCAAAAGAAAGGGGGATACCTAAAGGCTGTCCTTCACCAACGACAATATCAGCTTTTAATGCTCCAGGAGCTTCAATTAAGCCTAAACTGATGGGATTTGCGATAACGATGAGTTTGGCTTGCATAAAGTGTTCTTTGATCACTTTGATATCTTCGATCAGACCATAATAATTAGGGTATTGAACAACAACACAAGCTACATCTGATGAGTTACTGGTTTTAGCTAGATCAGTAATACCATCAAAAAGAGGCATTTCAATTAGTTCAATATCTGAAAACTGATAGTAAGTCTTGATCGTATTTTTTATCTCAGGATTGATCGCTGCACTAAACATTACCTTTGCGTTAGCTTTATCAACACACATGTTGATCGCCTCAGCGGCTGCACTTGCTCCATCATATACTGAAGCGTTACTAACATCCATCTTGGTAAGTTCACAGATCATCGTTTGATATTCAAAGATAGCTTGTAAGATGCCTTGACTGATCTCAGCTTGATATGGGGTATAAGCCGTCACAAATTCTTCGCGACTTGCTAGGTGTTTAACAACACTTGGAATAAAGTGATGGTAGCTACCAGCACCACGATAAATGTGTTTAAAGATGATGTTTTGATCAGCTAAGGCTTTAAGTTGATCAAAGGCTTCAAACTCACTGATACCTGTGTTTAATGCTAGTGGTTGATCAAAACAAGATGAAACACCAGCAGCTTTAAATAATGAATCAAAAGAGTCATGGCCAATTGCTTCAAGCATTGCTTGTTGTTGTTTTTTGGTATTAACCACATAGTGTGTCATGATCATTCCTCAACGATCGATAGTTTGTACTGTTCGCTGTTTAAGAGCTCTGTTTTGTCAGTTATGTTTGTTACTTCGATAAACCAACTTTGATAAGCATCTTCATTAACAGCTTCTGGTGAATCAAGTAAACTCTCGTTGATCTTACTTACAACACCAGTAACTGGTGAATATACATCAGACACAGCTTTAACGGATTCAACATCACCAAAAGGTTCACTAACAGTTAAACTTTGCCCAACTTGTGGTAAGTTGATAAAGACGATATCGCCTAATGCATGCTGAGCATGATCACTAATACCAATAACGGCAGTATTATCATCAAGCCATTTTACCCATTCATGGGTCTTAGTGTAAAAAAGTTCATCATTAATCTTCATTTTTGTTCCTCTTTCTTTTTTCTTTTATAAAACGGCAGTGGCGTTAACCTTGCCTTTATCATTTTATTACGAACATTTATCTGATAATCACCGTCAGTAAAGATCATCTTATCATCAAGCAAGGCCATAGCGATAGCTTTGTTTAATGTTGGACTATAGGTACCACTTGTGGTATAGCCAACTAGTTTATCATCAAGATAGATTAAAGCCTTCTCACGGGCAATACCTCTTTCAATCAATTCAAACCCCACTCTTTTTCGTAAGGGTGCTTGGGATAAAGCCGCTTTTCCTATGAAGTCTTTATGCATCTTAACAAAGTAACCTAGATTACTTTCAATAGGATTTATCGTATCACTTAATTCATGACCATAAAGCGGCATTCCTGCCTCAAGTCTTAATGTATCACGAGCACCTAAGCCACAGGGCTGTAAACCTTCATCAGCACCAACTTTTAATAAAAGATCCCACAATTGATTAACATCTTTAGGATCACAATATATTTCAAAGCCATCCTCGCCAGTATAACCAGTTCTTGATAAAAGACAGTTAATATCGTTAAGTTTGACATTGTCAATAAAAGTGTAGTTCTTAAGTGGTATTTCATTGGTTAATTTGGCTATGATAACTTGTGCTTTAGGACCTTGAATCGCAACTTGTGCGACTTGATCACTAATATTGGTAAGTGAAGTGTCAGGTAGTAAGTGTTCATTTATCCACATGAAATCCTTGTCGATATTAGAGGCGTTAACAACGATAAGATAGTCTTCATTTGCTTTTTTATATACTAATAGATCATCAACGACATTGCCGTTTTCATAACATAAGATGCCATAGCGAACTTGATTTACTAGCATATCACTATAATCATTAGTGAGGATATAGTTGAGGGTGGCTAAAGCATTGGGGCCACTAAGCTTAAACTCGCCCATATGTGAAACATCAAATAATCCAGCTTGATTACGTACAAGATTATGTTCATAGATTATACCTTTTTCATATTGTACTGGTAAAAGAAAACCAGCGAAGGGTACGATCTTGCCGTTAGCTTCAAGATGCTTTTGATAAAGTGGGGTTTGTTTTTCCATATAGACTCCTTTGATGATATTTAAGTCATGTCTTTATCTAAATTATAGGTAATTATCAATGATAGTTCAACGCTTTATCGGTGCAATATGAATGGCTTCACCATGAATATTTTCTATTGCTTCTTTTAAGCCTTCACTAATCGTGGGATGAGGATAGATAGAAGCGCTTAATTGTTGGTAGGTAAGTTTATTATCAATAGCGGTTGCAAGAAAAGCCGCGTATTCCGTAGCGTTTTTCATAAACAGTTGAGCACCAACGATAACATCATCAACAAAGACAACTTTCACAAAGCTCCTATCATCACAAGCGATTAAATGACGACCATTATTAGTCATGATAAATTTACTGCTTTGATAGGGTTGTTGTTTTAGCTTTAGTTGTTCTTCGCTTATTCCAACATAGGCAATTTCAGGATTAGTGTAAATGCCATAGGGTATTGTCTTATCGCTAAAGCGTTGTGGTTCATTTGTGATATAAGCAATACAATCCAGTGCTTGAGCAGCTGCGACATGAGCGAGTTGCTGTTTACCATTGACATCACCAATCGCATAAATACTTTTGATATTGGTTTGATAGTTTTGATCAACCTTAATAAAGTTTCGATCAGTCACAATATTTAGTTTTTCAAGATTAAGAGTTGCGGTGTTGGCACTTCTTCCAACAGCGCAAATAATGGCTTCTGTATGATGAATAAGGGTTTGCTCGTCTTTTTGATAAGTGATCACTAAAGCATCATCATTATTAGCGCAAGAGCTAACACGAGCATTGGTTATGATGTTGACTCCATTTTTTCGTAAGTTCATTTGTAAGCTTTGTGATAGTTCTCGATCAACACCGGGTAATAATGAAGGTGTTAATTCGATGATACTAACATCATGATCAGTTTGATATAAATATGTGGCAAGCTCACACCCAATAACACCACCACCAAAGATAGTTACTTGTTTCTCTTTAATAGGCGTTTTTAATAAGTCATCACTAGTGTATATGTGTTTAAGCTTTTCATTGATAAAGGGCAGTCTAACAATGTTAGTGCCAGTTGCGATGATGATATATTCACCTTTGAGTAGCTGATCATTGTTAATCAATAATACTTCATGCTCACCAGCCAATGTGGCTTCATCATGATAGATAGTGATCTTATTTGCATCAAGTAATTGCTTGATCCCTTTTAATAAGCGAGAAACAATCTCATCTTTATTAATGTAAGCTTGTTGGCTATCATAACTAAGGTCTTGATAGTTGATCCCTTTTTGTTGGTGATGTTTGAGTTGCCAATAAAGCTTAGCGGTATGTAAGATTGCTTTTGTTGGGATACAGCCACGATTTAAACAGGTTCCTCCTAAGCTATCTTTTTCAACTAAAGCAACCTTCATATTCTTCTTAGCAGCAGCGATAGCGGCGGTATAACCAGCAGGACCACCACCAATTATGATGATATCAAATTCCATCATTTTCCTCCTTAATCTTATTCAACAGATACAATACATCATCTAAATAAGGTTGATCTTCAAAGACAAACTGGGTAAGTCGTTGTTTAAAAGCGATTGGATCAAGATAAGTCATGACTAAGTTAGTTTTCAAGCGATCAATAAATGATAAGGGTAAAGCATCAGTGAAAATGGTTATATCCATAATGTAATTATTTACGATACTCGCATACACTTCTACCTCACCAAAGCTTAAGCGTTCATTGATGACTAAGGCATAATCAGGTAAGCGATTATATAGGTAATTATATGAGTGATATTTTTCAAGAAGATCATTTAAGGGAAGTTTTGAAAAATAAGGGTTAAGCTCTAATTGATATTCTTTTTCAAAAGCCGTTATCAAAGCCTTTTTTAATGAAGCGATCGTTACTGCAGGATTAAAAAACGCGATGTTTTCAACACGGCCTTCAACAGATGCAACACCTTTGGCTTTGATCTTTGTCGCAGAGACTTTTAGATATTTGCCAAGCGAAGCTTTATCAATATTGACCAGTAAGGTACCGTGTTGCATTTTCTTATTTTCAGTTGCTAAAAAGGCGTTACCAGATATTTTCTTGTTGTTTACTTCGATATCATTACGGCCACTTAAGTTAGCGGTTATATTAAACGTTGCTAGCGCATTGATGATGACATTTGATTGTCTTTTAACATCATAGTCTTCAGCATCAACGATAAAGGTAAAATTCAGATTACCAAGATCATGATAAACAGCACCACCACCTGTACTTCTTCTAGCAAGATAACAATGATCAGATTCCATTTGTTGAAGATTGCATTCTTTATAAGCGTTTTGGTTTTTACCAATAACCACCGTATGATGATTTTGCCATAAGTAAAACATGATCGTTGTTGGTTGATGTTGTAAAAAAAGACTTTCTTCTAAAGCTAGATTATAGTAAGGATTAATATTATCACTTGTGATAAGATAGGCATGTTTAAGCATTTATGCACTCCGTTCTATAACACTATCATATCATAAATGGTTCAAATTAATGTGCTTTAAAGATGATAGAAGATAATATCATAGAGTAAATTATGTGTAATAAAATGATGGTATTGTTATAATAAAATAAAGGAGAATAACATGAGCGAATTACAAGTATTTATTTTGAAGAACTGTCCATATTGTCGTAAGGCATTAGTTTATTTAGAAGAGTTACAACAAGAAGAAAAATACAAAGATATCAAGATAAAATTTATCGATGAAGCGATTGAAAAAGACTTAGCTAATAGTTACGATTATTATTATGTACCATCCTTTTTCTTTAATGAAGTTAAGTTAGCTGAAGGAGCGGTAGATCTTAATGATGTTAGAAATGTGTTAGATAAGGTATTAAGTTCTTAGTTTTAGATAAGGGTAGTGTTATAATAAATTTGGTGAGATAATGTTTGATCAAAAACCAATGAAACAGTATAACGATGATCAGATCAAACTAGTATTATATAAAAGATTTGGTCAAGAACGTAAATACGGTATTGATAAAACGTATCTTTTTGATATTGTATTAAGTCAAACCAATGATATCATTGGTCAATGTGATATCCGCTTTGGTAGTGGCTGGTATCTTTATTACCTAGGCAATATTGGATACTCTATCTATTTCCCTTATCGTGGTCATCGATATGCGACTAAGGCGTGTCGTTTACTTTTAGCGTTAGCGAAAGATGAGGGAGTTAAAGAACTGATAATCACCTGTAGTCCTGAAAACATCGCCTCATACAAAACGATCACAGCACTGCCAGTTAACTATATAGATACCGTTGATGTTCCTCGTGAACACGATTTATATCAACGTAACGAAGTAAAGAAATGTATCTTTAAGATAAACCTCTGATAGCATTCAATATCACTTGAATAAAAGCACCCTTGCGGGTGCTCTTTTTATTTATCGGCGGGATAGATTAAGTTAATCTGTTTGCGTACTTCAGTCATTACACTATGAACATCAAGCGTTAATTGTCTTGGTACTAACTCGGATCGATAAACACCGCTTTTAACACATTTGATAAATTCGACTAATTCATAATACTTGGTAGTCTTTTTTTGTTCAGCGGTTAATTCAATGACTTCATTCTTGCGACTTACGACTTTTACAGCCTGTGGCGAGCTAATACCTTTAACGATCACAGTACCATCTTCGCCTTGGATTTCACTTTCAAAGTGAGAATCAGTGATCTTTGAATGCATGATGATGACTTCTTTATCGGCGTATGTGAATAACATGGTGCCAAGGCCATCAACACCACTTTCTAGCATGTAAGCACTAGCGGCTATCTTTAGTGGTTTGCCAAAAATAGCGATACAGTTTGATAAGCTATAGACACCTAAGTCCATTAACGAACCATTGCTAAGCTCGTTTTTAAAAGCGTTCATTACATTGCCAGCGCGATAAGCGTCATAGCGACTGGAATATTTACCAAAGCTGAATACAGCTCTTCTAACTTGACCAACCATGCCAGCAGCTTTCTTTAAAGCAAAGAAATTAGGGGTAAAAAGTGGAACAATAGCTTCTAATAAGAATACGTTATTTTGATCGGCTGCTTCAAACATTGCCTTCACTTCATCAATGTTGCTTGCCATTGGTTTTTCACATAATACGTGAATCTTTTTGTTTAGAAAGTGAATGCTTTGTTTGCAGTGCATAGAATTAGGTGTTGCAATGTATACCGCATCTACCATGTCTTTGGTTATGTCCTCATAGTTAGTGACGACTGTAGTACAGCCGTATTTGTTCGCAAAAGCCTCAGCGTTTTCTTTGGTTCTGCTACAAACAACAGCGAGTTCAAAATCTTCAATCTCTTTGGCGGCATCCATGATAGTGTCAGATACAAAATTAGTGCCAATTATCGCAAATTTCATTTCATTATTTCTCCTTATTTCCATTCTACTTCGAGGCTTTATTAGTGTCAAATAATATAGGGTATTATGCTATAATATCAAAAAGGAACTTGATGATGAAAACAAACTACCACACCCACACATATCGCTGTATGCATGCGTTAAATGTAGAAGATGAAATGTATGTACTTAGTGCAATTGAAGCTGGATTTGATGAGTTGGCTTTCACTGATCATGTCTTTTATTCATCGATCAAATATCCTGAACAACACCAAGATCGAATGCATTTAAACCAAGTTCAAACATATTTAGACAGTATCAACATGTTAAAAGAAAAATATAGTGATAAGATCAAAATCCTAAGTGGTTTTGAGATAGAATACTACCCAGAATTAAAAGAACATTATCAATGGTTAAGACAAAATACAGACATCTTGATATTGGGTCAACATTATCGCTTTTTCTTGTTTCATGATTATGGTAACTATAATAATGATGAAGATCTCAAGTACTACACCCAACATATAACGATGGCAATCGATGAGAAAGTGGTTGATATTATTGCGCATCCTGATTACTTTATGCTTGGACGCTCGTATTGGAGTGAAGCTTGTACTAAGGCAGCGCATTTGATTTGTCAAAAGGCAAAAGCTGCCGATATCCCGCTTGAGATCAATCTTAATGGGTTGCGTTATGGTAAGAAATTACTTGATGGAAGCTATCAATATCCATATCCATATCCACTATTTTGGCGAATAGCTAGCCAGTATGGCTGTAAAGCTATCTTGGGTTATGATGCTCATAACCCTGCGACATTGAATGAAGATTGGCGAATCACAAAAGTTATGGAAATATTAGATGGTATCGATATTAATATTATCGATCGATTATAAAAGGTAGAATTAATGAAGCGTTTGATCAGATTGCTATTTAGCAGAACATTTAGGGTAGCTGTTCCCATATTATTACAACTAGGGTTAGTTGTTTTTATGGTGTTGCGCTTAAGTGAAAGCTTTTTAGAACTGTACATTTTTTTTACAGCGCTTAGTTTTATCATTGCGGTATATGTGATTAATCTAAATCAGAATCCAGCTTTCAAGATTGCATGGATCATAATCATTTTAGGTATTCCATTGATTGGTGGGGTCATGTATTTGATCTTTGGTAATAAAAAAGTACCTAAAAGCTTACAATCAAGCGCTATTAAAGTAACTTCAGAGACAATACCATTATTTCAACAGGATGCAAGAGTGATCGAAGAGATATATCAACAAAGCAAGACAGTATATAAAGGGGTTAACTATATTTGGAATAATGCATATTATCCGGTTTATAAGCATAATGAAACAAGTTATTTTCCAACTGGTGAAGCTAGCTTTGAACAGATGCTTATTGAACTGCGTAAAGCGAAAAGATTTATCTTCCTTGAATATTTCATTATCACACCAGGATATATGCTCGATAAGGTGCTTGAAATATTGATAGCTAAGGTAAAGGAAGGTGTCAAAGTAAGAATTCTTTATGATGATATTGGCTGTTTAAATACCTTGCCTGATCGTTTTGTGCAACATATGGCTGAATATGGTATTGAGGCTCATGCATTTAATAAATTAAGACCATTATTAGCGATTCAAATGAATAATCGTGATCATCGTAAGATCTGTGTCATTGATGGTTATGTCGGCTTTGTGGGTGGCTTTAATCTAGCTGATGAGTATATCAATAAAACAGTTCGCTTTGGGCATTGGAAGGATAGTGCAATCATGATCAAAGGGGATGCGGTATTTAGTTTAACGATCATGTTCTTACAATTCTTTAACTATGAAAGTGCGATCAACGATAATTACCTTGATTATCGTTTTGATGAAGATGATATCAAAAATATCAAAGGAGAAGGTTATATTCAACCTTTCTCAGATAGTCCTACTGATGAAGAACCCACTGGTTATTCAAGTCATATGAATATGATCAATCAAGCTCGTACTTATATATATATCTATACCCCATACTTGATCATTGATTATTCGATGATCAATGCCTTAAGTTTAGCTGCGAAAAACGGTGTTGATGTTAGACTCATAACCCCTCATATTCCAGATAAGTGGTATGTTCATATGGTAACCCAGAGTAACTACAAGCAA
This sequence comes from Erysipelotrichaceae bacterium, assembly GCA_034932685.1. GTDB lineage: Bacteria > Bacillota_I > Bacilli_A > Erysipelotrichales > Erysipelotrichaceae > JAQUCI01. The sequence goes on along the minus strand of JAYFOM010000018.1, from coordinate 74,690 downwards.
TTGATCAAAAATGGCGTAAAGATTTATGAATATACCAGAGGCTTTGTTCATTCGAAACTTATGGTGGCGGATGATGAAGTAGCTATCATTGGTACTACTAATATGGATTATCGAAGTTATTATCTACATCATGAGTGCGGGGTGCTGCTTTATAAGACAGACTCCGTATTACAGATGCGTGATGATTATCTAAGTACGATAAAGTTATGTCAAGAGATAACTTACCAACAGTGTTTAAACACTAGTTTGATCAAAAGATTAATGCAATCACTACTTAATTTATTAAGTCCAATATTGTAATTTCAGTTGATCATAGCTATGATATATAATTGTTTAAGGAGAGTTCTGAATGAAAAAAGGATTAGTGATTGAAGGTGGCGGATTACGTGGTGCTTATACAGCTGGGGCTTTGACTTGGCTGATTGATAATGAAGTTAAGTTTGATTATGGTGTTGGCATTTCGATTGGTGCATTGTATCTTGGTGCTTTTCTTACTGCTAATAAGCGTTTATTGAAAGAGTATGCGATCAATCTAGCAAGCGATAAGGATAATGTTGGCATCAAACCATTATTAAAGTATAGGACATTGGTTGGTTATGATGATGTGTTTAGAAAAATTAATCAGGATGAGTATAAAATTGATGTTATAGGGTTGAATCAAAGCACGACAAAGGCTGAGATTGGTGTTTACGATCTAAATAGGTGTGAAACCGTTTGGATAACAAATCGTGAGTTTGATCATGACAATCTCTTTATTAAAGCCGCTTGTACCTTGCCTATGTTTGGTCGTAAAGTTAATATCAATGGCATTGATTATCTTGATGGTGGCATTACTACGATGATACCGATCAAACAAAGCTTAGCTAATGATAATCAAAGACATTTAGTCATTACTACAAAACCAGACAATTATGTACGTAAACCTTATAGTAAGTTTGTATTGTGGTTGTTTAAAGTTGTATATCGTAAATATCCTAAACTATCAAAAGATATCGCTAAACGTGATCAAGCATATTATGATGAGATAGCTTTAGTTAAATCCTTAGTAAAAAAACAAGAAGCGATCTATGTTAATCCGACAAAAGATATTGGAGTAACGCGATTTGGTGGTAATAAAGAACAACTAACAGCGTTATTTGAACTTGGTTATCAAGACATGGAAAGTAGAAAGCAAGAGATAATTGCTTTCTTGAAAGTGAGATAAGATGCGTTTAAAAGAATTTAATCAAAATACCCTTGTCGATGATCTAAAAGCTGGTTTTTCACTGTTTGAGAAAAACACAACTTTTAGCATGGATAATAAAAATGATCTTTATCATTTTCATGATGTTAACACACATGAAGTAAAGATCATCTTGGATAAAAGCAAGATACTTTATGCTTATTGCGATTGTGGTCATGATACCAAAGGGTATTGTGAACATGAAGTCGCATGTTTTTTAAAGATCATCAAACTTAAGGATCCTAACTATAATATTGATCAGATAAAACTTCAAGATAGTAAACAAGAATTATTGATTGATGAAGTATTAGATGATTTTCAACAAGCTTTGCTTGATGAAGAGTTTGATCTTATGAGTTTTTTAAATGATAAATCACAAGATGACTTATTGTGGTTGATTCAAATGCTTGATGATATTTATCCTGAGATAAGCTTGTTTGTCTTTCAGTTATACTATGATGAAATCAAGAAAAATAAAAAGTAAAGGATGGTGTACCATCCTTTAAAAATGTCTTGTTAAGATTTCGCTGTCTTCAAGTAAGCTTTCAACAGTGTCAAAACCAAGTTGATATAGCATTTCTATGACATATGGATTATCAATGGGGGTTGCGTATTGGGCTTGTTGGCCGTATGTTTCAACATTTGCTTTACCGCTTTCCTTATCAATGATGGCTTTGGGACCACCAACACAACCACCAACACAGCCCATGCCTTCATAGAAGTTGGCGTTTATTTCGCCTTTACCTAATTTTTCAATTAAGGCTTTGCATGCGATAACGCCATCTGCTTGTTGGGTTTTTATCTTAATGGGGTGGTCTGGATTTAGTCGATTTAAAGTAGCAGCAACAGCTTCACTAACACCACCAGTATAAGCATAAATGCGACCTGCTTTTGATGAGTGATCTTTTTCACTTTCTATCATGTTTGCTGGGTCAATATTCATGGCTTCAAAGATATCTTTGACCTCTTGAAAGGTCAAGACATAATCAATAGCACCTTTGACATCTGCTTCTTTAGCTTCTGCTTTTTTAGCGATACATGGACCAATAAAGACGGTCAAACAATCAGGATGTAATTGCTTAACAGCTCTACCACTAGCTATCATAGGTGATACTGATGGTGGTACATGGGGTATTAGTTCTTTATATATGCGTCTAATCATCGCAATCCATATCGGACAGCAACAACTGGTCAATTGATAATCTTTCTCAGTGACAATGTTCTTATTAAACTCTAAAGCTTCTTTTAAGGTAAGGATATCTGCGAATAATGAAACCTCAATGACACCATCAAATCCAATAGCCTTTAAAGCGTTACGTAGTTTACCAGGGGTTACTTCATCACTAAATTGGCCTAAGAAGGCTGGTGCGATCAAGGCGTATGATAGCTTCTCATTACCGATTATGGCTTTTAAAGCAGGGATTATATCTTTACTGCTTACTAGTTTTTTAGATTGGCAAGCTTCTAAACAAGCTTCACAGCCAACACATAACTGATTATCAATCTTTATTTTATCACCATCATGGCTTAAGGCTTTAAACATACAACTACCAATACAATTTGCTTTATCATGGTGGTCACAATCACATTTGTCAATTTGCCAAATCAAAGGGTGTTTCTCAGGATAAAGAAGGCAATCCAAATGATCATAATCATAATCTTCAAGATTTTTTATGATCGTATTCTCATCATCAGCGTAAGCACTTAATACTTTTTTGTATAGGTCACGAAAAGTTGTCATGATTCACTTTCCTTTCATAAGGCTATCATAACATAATAAGTATTTCTTGATAATAACGCTTGCATAAACACGTTGATTATGATAAATTATCAATCGTATATAATACCTTATAAAGAGTGACTGAGGGTCAGGCCCTAAGAAGTCCGGCAACCTATCGAATGATGTGGTGCCAAATCCTGCGGTGAAAACCGAAAGATAAGGATGATCAGCTATTAACACGCGATTATCCGCGTGTTTTCTTTTATGGTAATTAGAAAAGGAGTGTACAATGAGAAAATATTATTTTACATCAGAAGCAGTAACAGAAGGACATCCAGATAAGATCTGTGATCAGATCGCTGATGGTATCTTGGATAGTTTGATCGCGATCGATCCTTATGCAAGGGTTGCGTGTGAAGTTACTGCCGAAAAAAATGGTTTACACATTATGGGCGAGATAACATCAAATGCTAAGGTTGATTATGAAGCGATTGCGCGTAAAGTGATCAAGGATATTGGTTACACTGATGATGAGTTGGGTTTTGCATATGACACATGTCGCATTACTTGTAACATCAATTCACAATCACCTGATATCGCTTTGGGAGTTGATCGTTCTATTGAAAGTAAACAAGGTGGCGAAGATGGTAGTGGGGCTGGTGATCAGGGGATGATGTTTGGTTTCGCTTCTGATGAAACCGAAGAGTTAATGCCTTTAGCGATCATTCTCGCGGAAAGATTAGCACAAAGATTAGCGCAGGTTAGAAAAGATGCAACTTTACCATACTTAAGACCAGATGGTAAGACACAGGTTACGGTTGAATATCAAGGTAATAAGCCAACAAGAGTTGAAGCGATCGTTGTCAGTGCTCAACATGATCCAAGTGTTGATATTGAAGTATTGAAAGAAGATATCATAAACGAAGTGATCTTAAAGACTATTGATAAAGGCATGATTGATGCTAATACAAAACTCCATATAAATCCAACTGGTCGTTTTGTGGTTGGTGGGCCAGCTGGTGATACGGGACTTACAGGTCGTAAGATCATTGTTGATACTTATGGTGGTTATGCTCGTCATGGTGGTGGGGCTTTCTCGGGTAAAGATCCGACAAAAGTGGATCGTAGTGCTGCTTATATGGCGCGGTATATCGCTAAGAATATCGTTGCGGCTAAGCTAGCTTGCAAATGTGAAGTGCAGTTAAGCTATGCGATTGGAAAGGCAAATCCAGTTTCAATATTTGTTGATACCTTCAATACTGGTGTTATTGCGGATGAATTGATTGAAAAACTTATCATCGATACGTTTGATCTTAGACCAACAGGCATCATTAATCATTTAGCACTTAGAAGACCGATTTATCGTCCTTTGGCTGTTTATGGTCATTTTGGTAGAATTGAGCTTGATTTACCATGGGAAAGATGTGATAAGGTTGAAGAGTTAAAAAGGGGCGCGTATTAAGCGCCCTTTCGTTTAAGTCCACTGTAAATCTAGCCTTAAAAATGGTATCATGTTAAAGGAAAGAGTGATAATATGACTGTTGAATTCAGAAGACGCAAAAGAAGAAAAGTACGAAAAGAGATCAAATATGGTTTATTTGTGATCGTAACCGTATTATTTGTGGTCTTAACCTTTACTTTTATCATCCCCTTGATTGATCAAATGCGATTAAGTTCAATGGGTTATAGTCGTGATAGTGCGCGAAATATCGTGGCACAAAAACTAACAAAGACGGCATTAAGTAGTGAATATAGCGCAGCGTTTGACGATAATATGAGTAAAAATGTGATCGTTGATCGTTATTTAGATCTTTATTTTGTCGCTGTCGATATTGATGATAATGATCTTTTGTTATATGAGAAACTATTGGAAATTGGTTATCCACTTCAACAAGTACTTAATGCGTTTGAAAAAATAAACTTCAAAGAAATAACTCCGTTATTGGTATTCAATGATGTTGTTGATGTTGATAGCTATATTGATGATATAATTGCCAATCGTGACGCGGAAGTGTTTACGTTAAATAACATATATACTAAGCACTATACAAAGATCAAGGATATTACAGAAATGACTAGTATTGATGCCTTGATCAATAAGTATCATATGGTTAATAGTGACTATGTTCCTGAACTGGTCAATATGTCTGTACAGTATGCCTCAAGTGGTCAACAGTTACAGGTTGATGCTTATGAGGCGTTTAAGATAATGGCTGATGCGATGAAGCAGGATGGCTTGGGTGGTATCTATGTATATAGTGGCTATCGCTCATATGCGACTCAAGAACGTATTTATAATAACTATGTGAAGTCTAAAGGACAAAGTTGGGCTGATCGTTACAGTGCAAGACCTGGCCATAGTGAACATCAATTAGGTTTAGCGGTTGATGTTACAGCTACTAAAAGTACATCTTCATCGTTTGAAAAGACAGATGAATACGCATGGTTAGTTGAAAATGCACACAAGTATGGTTGGATATTACGTTATCCAATTGATAAAGAACTGATCACAGGTTATGGTTATGAGCCCTGGCATTATCGTTATCTGGGTGAAGAATTAGCAACCAAGGTATATGAAAGTGGCTTAACTTATGATGAGTATTGTGTCTTGTTTGATGATGTTAACTAGGTATGAGTGGCTATAATCCTTGGCATGGTTGTCATAAGTATAGTGAAGGTTGTTTAAACTGCTATATTTATAGTATGGATAAACAATTTGATCGTGATCCTACTATTGTCAAGAAAACGAAAAGTTATGATTTGATCAGCAAGACTGATCGTAATGGAATGTATCGCTTTAAGCCAGATTACCCAGACGTTTATACTTGTTTAAGTTCTGATTTCTTTATTGAAGAGGCTGATAAGTGGCGCCTTGATGTATGGTCAATGATAAAGAAACGAAATGATTTGAACTTTCTGATCATTACCAAAAGGATCAATCGCTTTTATAAGTGTTTACCAAATGACTGGCATGATGGTTATGACAATGTTACGATCATCGTTACCATTGAAAATCAAAGGTGTTTAGAAAAACGATTACCACTGTTTAGTGAATTACCGATCAAGCATAAACAGCTTAATTGTGAACCTTTGCTTGAAGCGCTTGATTTTAAGGATCACTTAAAGATAGGTGCTATCACTAAGGTTACCGTAGGTGGCGAATCAGGAATAAACGCACGACCATGTGACTTTAGCTGGGTTAAAGCAATTCAGCAACAATGTATTAATGCGCAAGTGGCTTTTAGTTTCAAGCAAACAGGAGCTAACTTCATTAAAGATGGCAAGCAGTATAAAATCGCTAAGAAAGACCAACATATACAAGCAAAGAAAAGTAATATTGATTATCAACCGGAGGTTAATCATGAAAAAAAATAAAAAGAAAAGTCGTCTGATCTTGTTGGGATTAACAGCAGCCGCAACAGTTGCGACAGTTGCGCTCATCAACAAAAAACGTCACAAAACTACTTTTAAGGTAAGAAATGTTAAGATAACTTCAAAGCGTTTGACCAACATTTATTGTACTATCAATGTTTGTGATACTGATAAAATGATGCCTTTAGTCATATTCGCTCATGGATTTGGGGCTGATCGTCATGAGGGTGGTCGCTTTAGTGAAGTGGCGGATAATTTAGCAGCGATGGGAATAGCGAGTATCCGTATGGACTTTCCGGGGTGCAATCAAAGTGAGGAATCGTTTGCGGCATTTGCGATTCGTAATATGCTTGATGATATAGCTACATGTATTGAATATATGATTAGTAATTATCAGATCGATCAACAACACATGGGTATGATCGGGTATAGTATGGGTGGTCGTTTGGCTGTTATCTACGCTGCAGCTAATCCTAAATTTAAAACACTGGCATTATGGGCGCCAGCACTAACGCATAATATGGAGGGATTAGAAGACTTCATGGGTGGTGTTGATAAACTTAACGAAATGATCAAAGTAGCTGAAAAGAAAGGCTATGTCCGCTTTAAGGACATCTTTGATAACGATAAGATAATAAGTAAAGAATATTATGAAGATATGGCTAAATATGATCCTTTAGCGGCGTTAAACACGTATAAGGATAACCTACTAATAGTACAGGGCAATAAAGATGATATAGTTACACCAACCATTATTAACAAAGCATTGCGCTATGTTAATAAGGAATGTAATTTCAACTATTTATATATGGATCATGCTAATCATGGCTTTGGTTTATGGGACGAACATCCTGAACAATCAGCTAAATTAGTCAAGACCACTACAAAATTCTTTGAAAGGTACTTATAGGAGAAAATATGCGTAATCAGAAAGTCTGTTTTGGAATTCTAGGACCGGGTAAGATTAGTCATCGTTTCATGAAGGGGATTGCCTTCGCTAATAATGCTGAGGTGATAGCCGTAAGTAGTCGTGACAAAGCTAAAGCCCAAACATACGCTGAGCAGTATCAAATTCCTTATGTTTATGATGATTATGAAGCGATGCTTAAAAACGATGAGATTGATATTGTCTATATTGCGACAATTCCTAGTGTACACTTTGAACATATCATGTTGTGTTTAAAACATAATAAAAGTGTTATGTGTGAAAAACCGCTATTGGCAGAAAGCGAACAAATTAAAGCATGTTTTGCATACGCTAAGCAACAAGGTTTGTTTTTAATGGAAGCTCAGAAAGCGCCATTTAACTATTTAAATCAAGAGATACTACATCAAATTCAAAATGGTTTGATTGGTGAGGTCAAATATATTGAAGCATCCTATTGTTATGATGGTTTTGCGAGTAAATATGATCATTGGGTCTTTCGTTATGAAGATGGTGGTGGCATGTTTGATGTCGGCGTTTATGCGATCGCTTACGCTAATTTGATGGCTCAAAGCACGATTAAGAATATTAAGGCAATGGCAAATCGCGCTATAACTGGCTGTGATGTCTTTGCGGTTGCTTTATTAGAATATCAAAATGGTATAAAAGCTCAAGTTAAGGGAGCAATCGAACTTAAAACTGAAAATAAGGCAATGATTTATGGTACAAAAGGTTATATTGAGACATATGATTTTTGGAAAAATGATCACGCAACCGTATACTTGGATGATAAGAGTTATCAGATAACTGTAGAAATGCCTACTGATTTTTTCCCAGAGATTGAACATGCGATTGCTTGTGTAATAAATGGCCTGGTTGAAAGCCCAATCATGAGTGAAAGTGCAAGCTTAGAGATCATGAAGGTTTTAGAACATGTTAAACAAGTTAAATAAATGAGTGGGTTATGCTATAATTTGAAAGTTAAAGTGAGGTTATCATGAAGAATTTCTTAAATAAACTTACCTATGCGATTCGTCGCTTTATGTATGGCCGTTATGGCATGGATCAACTGGGATATTTAATCTTGGTAACTTACATGGTATTGTTGGTCATATTTTCGTTTTGGCGCTCATTAGCTGATGTGTCAAGTTATATCTTGATAGTGATCTTGTTGATATTTTACTTTCGGATCATGTCTAAGAATATTTATCGTCGCTCAAAGGAAAACGCCGCCTTTTTGCGGATATATAATCCGCTTAAGAAGTTTATAAGAAAGAAAAAGATGCGTGCGCAAAAGTTAAAAGAATACAGTTATTTCCGTTGTCCGCAATGTAAAAACGAATTAAGAGTTCCTCGGGGAAAAGGAAAGATTGAAGTAACCTGCCCGAAATGTCGTCATCGTTTTGATCGTAAATCTTGAGGTGAATCATGAAGAAAAGACAAATAGTGATATTGATCATTGTAGCACTAATGCTTATGGGTACTGTGCTTAGCTTGATCGCAATGCTTATGAATATCTAGGAGGAATATGATGAAAGTTGGTTTTATCGGTACGGGTGTAATGGGCCAGAGCCTTGTTAGACATTTAATGGCGGCTGGTTATCAGGTTTATATCTACAATCGTACTAAAACAAAAGCATTACCTTTGATCGCTGAAAAAGCAATTTGGTGTGATACGATCAAAGACTTAGCCATGCAATGTGATGTCATCATGACAATGGTAGGATATCCAAATGATGTAAAGGATGTATATTTTAATGTTGATCATGGTATCTTGAACTATGCGCAAGCAGGTTCATTATTAATAGATCTAACGACATCAACACCATCATTAGCCAAAGAAATTGCGCAATATGGCAAGCAAAGAAAACTTGATGTAATCGATGCGCCAGTATCAGGTGGTGATAGTGGTGCTAAAAACGCAACCTTAACGATCATGTGTGGTGGCACAAAAGCGGCTTATCAAAGAGCTTTACCATTTTTAAATTGTTTTGGTAAGAACATTGTCTTGCAAGGAGAAGCGGGGAGCGGACAACATACAAAAATGTGTAATCAGATTGCTATTGCGGCCAATATGATAGGAGTATGTGAGGCTATTAGCTACGCAAGAAAAGCTAATCTTGAGCCATCGCTTGTCTTAGATAGCATTGCTTATGGAGCAGCGGCAAGTTGGCAATTAACAAATAATGGTCAGAAAATACTGGCCAATGATGATACACCTGGCTTTTATATTAAACACTTTATCAAAGATATGAAAATCGCACTTGATGAAGCTAAAGCAATGAACTTAGAATTACCAGGTTTAAAGTTAGTAGAATCACTTTATGAAGAGCTAGCACAAGCTGGTTATAACGATTTAGGTACGCAAGCTTTGATCGCTTGGTATCAAAAACAAGGATAGTCAACTCAAAGTAGTTGACTTTTTTTATGGTTAAGTTGTATCATATATATACCCCCTGGGGGGTATAGGAGCGACCATGAAAAAAAAGTATAATATAGAAGGCATGACCTGCTCAGCATGTAGTGCGGCTATTGAAAGAAATATCAAGAAGATTGAAGGTATAAATAATGTAAATGTCAGTTTATTGACCAACAGTATGCTGGTTGATTTTGATGATCAAATCGTTAATAACGAGATGATCTTAAATAGTGTTAGTAAAGCTGGTTATCAAGCTAATAGTGATGATATCGTTGTTAAAACTGATGAAGACAGTCAACTTAAAACAATGCGGCAACGCTTGATCGTATCATTTGTTTTCTTAATTCCACTTATGTATTTAGCGATGGGTCACATGTTTGGTTGGCCCTTACCAGCATTTTTTGTAGATAAACATAATATGATCGCTTTTGTATTTACGCAATTTTTATTAATGATGCCAATTGTGTTAGTTAACTATAAGTATTTTACGGTTGGATTTAAAGCTTTGATCCAAAGATCTCCTAATATGGATAGTTTGGTAGCTATCGGTTCAAGTGCCGCTGTTTTATATGGTGTTTTTGCGATTTACATGATTAGTTATGGAATGGGCCATCAGATTGAACATTTGGTAATGCATTATAGTATGGACCTCTACTTTGAATCAGCTGGTACAATATTGACCTTGATAACCCTAGGTAAGTATCTTGAAGCAAAAGCTAAACGCAAGACAACTGATGCGATCAAAAAACTGATCGCACTACGACCGCTTACTGCAATCATTAGAAAAGATGATCAAGAAATTGAGGTTATGGTTGATGATGTCCTTGTGGATGATTTGGTAGTGATAAAGCCAGGCATGGTAATACCTGTTGATGGTATTGTTGTTGAAGGTAGAAGCACAGTTGATGAAAGTGCGCTTACTGGTGAAAGCATGCCAGTATTAAAGTCGATTGATGATGTTGTGATAAGTGCAACTTTGAATCAAAACGGTTATCTTGTATTTAAAGCAACAAAAGTTAAGGAAGATACAACACTATCACAGATCATTCAGTTAGTTGAACAAGCGGCTTCATCTAAAGCTCCGATTGCTAAGATGGTTGATAAAATATCGGGGGTATTTGTACCAATTGTCATGTTGATCGCATTGATCAGTGTCATTGTTTGGACTTTGTTAGGTTATGATGCTGCTTTTGTGTTATCGATGGGAATTAGTGTACTAATAATATCTTGTCCTTGTGCTTTGGGTTTGGCTACCCCCGTTGCGATCATGGTCGCAACCGGTTTAGCAGCGAAAGAAGGCATTTTGATCAAATCAAGTGAAGCATTAGAAAAAGCTCACGAAGTAGATACGATTGTATTGGATAAAACGGGTACGATAACTCATGGTAAGCCAGAAGTAACGACTGTATTTGCTTATAACAATTATGATCATGACGAGATTATACGCTTAGCGGCATCAGTTGAACTAAAATCCGAACATCCATTAGCGACAGCGATAGTTGAAAAAGCTAATAAGCATAAGCTTGTCTTAAGTGATACCAGTGATATTGAAGTAATTGTTGGTATGGGTATTAAAGCAAAGATTGATGATCAAGTGATAAGTATTGGTAATATTGCGTTGTTTAATGAAGCCAAGATCAATGTTGACGCAAGTCTTGCTGATGTAGCATTGCTTGAAGATCAAGCTAATACTCCTCTTTATGTTGGGGTTAATGAAACGCTGATTGGGGTTATTGGTGTTGCTGATCAAATTAAGTTATCAAGCATTGAAGCAATCAAACGTTTAGCGCAAAAACATGAAGTGATCATGTTAACAGGAGATAATAAGCGAACAGCTGAAGCGATTGGTAAGCAATTAGCTGTTAAAAGTATCATTGCTGAAGTGCTACCTGATCAAAAACAACAAGTCATTATCGATTTACAAGCAATAGGTAAGAAAGTAGCGATGGTTGGCGATGGCATTAATGATGCAATAGCCTTAACAAGAGCTGATATTGGTATTGCCATTGGTGCTGGTAGTGATATAGCGATTGAGTCAGCCGATATTATCTTAATGAAAAACGATCTAAATAACGTCGCTGATGTAATAAGAATTAGTGATAAGACTATAACTAATATCAAACAAAATCTTTTTTGGGCGTTTATCTACAATGTTATTGGTATTCCGATCGCAGCTGGGTTGTTGTATCCATTTTTTGAGATTAGCTTAAGCCCCATGTTCGCGGCTTTTGCAATGAGTTTTAGTTCAGTAAGTGTTGTTACTAACGCATTACGTTTGCGTTATACATATAAGAAATGAGGAAAACAAATGAAAAAAGAATTATTAATTGAAGGTATGTCATGTAATCATTGTGTTAATCGGGTTGTTAAGGCTTTAGAAGCTATTGCTGGGGTGAAAGCAGAAGTTATCTTGAGTGAGAAAAAAGCGGTCGTTACCAGTTCATCTGAAATTAGTGATGAAACACTGATCAAAGTGGTTGATGAAGCAGGCTACGATGTGGTTAAGATTAGCTAATGCAAGCCGAACATAAGAAAGTTAAACGTCTTTTAAATATCGCCAAAGGTCAAGTAGATGGCATAATAAAATTAGTTGATGATAATGCATATTGTGTTGATATATCTAATCAATTAATGGCCTGTGAGGCGATTTTACGAAAAGTCAATCAAGAGGTACTACACGCTCATTTACAACACTGTGTTAAAGAAACACTTGATGATGACCAAAATGAAAAGTTAAATGAGATCATGACGATTATCGATAAACTATCACGATGACCTAGTTATTTGCTTGTTTGCCTCGCTATCGTTTTGTATAATTAAAATAGAGATGGGAGTCACAAGCATGCAAAAAGTAGTTTATAATGGCAAGATTTATATCGAAAATGATCATTTTGAAGAAGCTATATTAATAGATGACAATATGATAACAATGATTGGTAGTAATGAAGATGTATTAATGAGTGCTGAAAATGCCATCTTGATTGATTGTGAGGGTAAAACGGTAATACCTGGCTTAAATGATGCTCATATACATCTTTTAAATATGGCTTTAGGCGCAGCACAAGTACAACTTAATCACTGCCGTTCCATAAATGATCTAATTGATAGCTGTCGTCTTTTTATTAAAGAAAACCCTGAACTTACAAAAGACGGATTAGGGGGAAGAGGATGGAATCAAGATTATTTCAATGATCAAAGAATGCCTGATCGTCATGATCTTGATAAGATATCAACAACGATTCCAATTGTACTGCGTCGCGTTTGTGGTCATTCTTTAGTAACTAACACCAAAGCGATAACCATGCTTGGTTTAGATCATAGTAGTGAACAATATGAAGGTGGTACTTTTGAAGTTGATGAATATGGTTATCCAACAGGTATCTTTACCGAAAAAGCTTGTGAAAAGCCACTTGCCTTATTACCAACTCTTGATCTAAAGACGGTAAGAAAACTACTGATAAATACGATGGAACAAGCAGTTGCCCTTGGCATCACAAGTGTACAGTCTAATGACATTAGTGATTTCAGTGAAGATGCTACATTGATACGATTAATTGAAGATATTTATCGGTGTGAAGAAGCGCCACTACGTTATCGTTTTCAGGTATGTTTTAATGATCTTAATTCTTTTGAAGATACGATAAAAGCTAAAGCGTATCATTTAAACATTGATCATCCATGGTTAAAACTTGGACCATTAAAGCTATATAAAGATGGTAGTTTGGGGGCAAGAACAGCTCTAATGCGTAGTCCTTATAAAGATGATCCAAAAAATTATGGGATCGAGGTATTGAGTGGTCAAGAAGTCTTAGCCTATTGTAAACTAGCTGAGGCTAATCGTATTCAAGTTGTTACACATGTAATTGGTGATAAAGCAACTGCTTCGCTAATCGATATCTATAAGCAAGTCATAACTAAATCAAATCGTAATCGTCATAGTTTAATTCACTTGCAAGTAACTGATCGCGCACAATTAGAAACGATCGCCGATATGCAAATAGGGGTGTATTATCAACCAATCTTTTTGCAATATGACCTTCATATTGTCAATAAAAGGATTGATGAAAAACTAGCATCAACTTCTTATGCCTTTAATACCTTAGCGAAACTAAATGGTAAAATTGCTTATAGCACCGATAGTCCTGTTGAAGATTGTAATCCTTTCTATAATATTTATTGTGCAGTATTAAGACAAGATTATAATGGTTATCCGGAGGTTGGTTTTTATCCTTTAGAGCGTGTTGATGTGACAAAAGCGATTGATGCTTACACACTTGGCAGTGCTTATGTAGAGTTTGCGGAGAAAACTAAGGGACGCTTATCAGTAGGTTATTTAGCTGATCTTGTTGTTGTTGATCAAGACATATTTACAATTGAAGCTAAAAATATAAAAGACATAAAACCATTATTAACGATGGTTGATGGTAATATAGTATATAGAAAGGGGTTATAATATGATACTAGATGTTATCAAGAAAAGAAGAAGTGTTAGAACATATCTTGCCAAACCAATAGAAGAGGAAAAGATATCAGCCATCTTACAAGCAGCCATGTTAGCACCAACAGCACGCAATAAACAAGAATGGCGCTTTATCGTTGTCACCGATCGTAAAAAACTAGTAGCGATCGCTGATCTTAACTCCCATGCGAAAATGACAGCAGAAGCAGCTTTGTCTATTGTAGTTATGGGAGATCTAAATGTATCTTCACCTGAGTATATCTATACTGATTGTGGAGCTGCTATTCAAAATATGTTATTACAAGCGATAGCGATGGATATTGGAAGCTGTTGGTGTGCAATTGGCCCTGATCCTGAACGTATTAGAATTTATCGTGAGTTTTACAATATTCCGGATAATCTATTACCAGTTGCTGCTGTTCAGTTTGGTTATTTGAAAGAACCAACTCTTGAGGTAAATCGCTTTGATGGTCAGAAAGTGATCTATTATCGATGATCAAATTGGTTTCGTGGAATGTTAATGGTTTAAGAGCTTGCGTTAATAAAGGATTTCTTGATTTCTTTCATCATGTTGATGCTGATGCGTTTTGTTTACAAGAAACTAAAATGCAAGAACATCAGCTTAGTTTGGATTTACCAGGTTATCATCAATACTTCAACTCAGCAGTCAAGAAGGGCTATTCTGGAACTGCTGTCTTCACAAAAGAAAAACCACTTAATGTGACCTATGGTATTGATATTATAGAACATGATCAAGAAGGAAGAGTTATCACGTGTGAGTTTCCTACTTACTATCTAGTAACAGTTTATACACCAAATAGTAAGGATGGTTTACTACGTTTAGATTACCGTATGGATTGGGAAGATGATTTTAAGAAGTATCTATTAAAACTTGATCAACATAAACCGGTTATCATATGTGGTGATCTCAATGTGGCTCATCAAGAGATTGATTTGAAAAATCCTAAAGCAAATACGAAGAATGCTGGTTTTACTTTAGAAGAAAGAGCTAAGATGACTGATTTATTGAAAGAAGGCTTCATTGATAGTTTCCGCTATCTTTATCCTGATAAAACGGATGTATATTCATGGTGGAGTTATCGTTTTAATGCTCGTGAAAATAACGCTGGTTGGCGTATTGATTACTTCTTAACATCAAGTCGTTTAGCACCAAAGATAAAGGATAGTATTATCTACATGGATGTCTATGGAAGTGATCATTGTCCAGTACAACTAAATATTGAACTTTAGAAGTCATGCCTTTGATTTTATCAAAGGCTTTTTATTTGGTAGTGATAAGTGGTAAAATGATTGAATGAAGAAAGAGGAGCTTATATGGGAGTAAAAGAACGTTTTTTAAGTTATGTTGCTTATGACACGACAGCTAATCCAAACAGCAATACAATTCCAAGTTCTGCAAAACAGAAACTACTTGGTGCTTACTTAGTCAAAGAGCTGCAAGACATTGGTATTGATAATGCTTTTATGGATGAGTATGGTTATGTTTATGGGTATCTTGAAGCCAACGTTGATAATGCGGTAACAATTGGCCTTATGGCACATATGGACACATCTGATGCCGTAAGTGGCGCTAATATCAAACCAAGAGTTATTGAAAATTATGATGGTAAGGATATTTGGCTAAATGATGAAGTTGTAACAACAGTAGCGCGATTTCCACAACTAAGCGACTATATCAATAAGACCTTGATCGTGACAGATGGTAATACATTATTAGGCGCTGATGATAAAGCCGGCATCGCCGCAATCATGGAAAGTTTGAGTTACTTTACAAGCAATCCAAAAGTCAAACATGGTAAGGTATGTGTTCTCTTTAATCCTGATGAAGAAGTAGGAAGAGGAACAATTAAGTTTAATAAAGCTTATTTTGATTGTGATTTTGCTTTTACTGTTGATGGTGGTAAACCAGAAGAAATTGAGTTTGAAAACTTCAATGCGGCATCCGCTCAAGTCATTGTCAAGGGAATATCAACCCACCCTGGTAGTGCAAAGAATAAAATGATCAATGCGATAAACGTTGCGATGGAATTTCATCAGCTACTACCAAGTGTCGCAAGACCTGAACATACTGAAGGGTATGAAGGCTTTAATCACTTGATGAATATTGAAGGTGATTGTGAACTAACTAAGCTTAACTATATTATCAGAAATCATGATGAATCATTATTTACTAAGCAGAAAGAAATGTTTATTGATTGCGCAGCCTTTGTTAATAAGCGTTATCTTGATGATACGGTCACATTAAACATTAGTGATAGTTACAAAAACATGAGAAAAGCGTTTGATAATAAGATGTATATTGTTGAGTTAGCAGAGAAAGCGATCAGTGCTGTAGGTCTAACACCAAAAAGATTAGCTATCAGAGGTGGAACTGATGGTGCTGAACTTACTTACAAAGGTATATTGTGTCCTAATATTGGTGCTGGTGGACAAAATTTCCATGGACGTAATGAATTTTGTTGTGTTGAAGATATGGTGTTAAGTGTGAGTATCATCAATAATATCATTTGTATGGCATCATCACTGAAGAAAGGTGATTGATAATGTCATTTATTAGTATTGGAATCATTGGTTTTGGCTTAGCAATGGATGCATTAGCAATCACCTTTGCCAAAGCAATGGGTGATTGTAACATGAGTAAGCAAAATGGCTTAAAAATGATCAGTTTGTTTGGTCTTTTTCAAGGTTTGATGCCAGTCTTAGGTTATGGACTTGGTGCTATGTTTAGTGATGTCATTCAACAATATGATCATTGGGTTATCGCATTTATTTTAGTGATCATTGGTGGAAAGATGATAGTTGACCGTAATCAAAGTGAACAGATTGACTGTGCGCTTGATTGGAAAACCATAATCTGTTTGGCAATCGCCACCAGTATCGATGCTTTTGCGGTAGGGATAACCTTTGCCTTTTTAGATGTTAACATTGTTTATGGCGCTTTGATCATTGCGATCATTACTTTTGTCATTTGTCTTTTTGGACTTAACTTTGGACAAAGATGTGGTACATTCTTAAAAGATAAAGCTGATATCATTGGTGGCTGTATACTTATCTTTATGGCTTTTAGAGTTCTGGTTGTTCATTTAGGTGGATAAAAAAATGTCGGATTGGCTCAGCATTCTTGATCGATTATTTACACATGGTAGTGATATCGTTTTTTTCACTGGTGCTGGCATTTCAACTTTGAGTGGTATACCAGATTTTCGTGGAAGTAACGGGTTAAATCAAAACAAACTTTCTTATCCAATTGAGTTTATACTTAGTAATACTTTCTTCTATCAAGACACCCAAGCATTCTATGATTTTTATCGTAGTTATATGGTATATCAAAACGCTACAAGCAATATTGCTCACCATTTTATTGCGAAAATGCAAAAACAAAACAAAGTAATTGCTGTTATAACCCAAAACATTGATAACTTACATGAAGCAGCCTATCCTTATGATGTCATCAAACTACATGGTGATATTAATACTAATTACTGTGTTAGCTGTCATAAGCAATATAACTTAAAAGATATAATGATAATGAAACTACCAAAGTGTGATTGTGGTGGACTTATCAAACCAGATGTTGTTTTATATGAAGAACCATTAAAAACGGAAGTGATAAAGCAAGCAATCAATAAGATCAATAATGCTAAACACTTGATTGTCGTTGGTTCATCATTAACGGTTTATCCAGCAGCTGGTTTATTGAATTATTTTGATGGTGAATCACTGATTATCATCAATAAGGATAAGACCACATTTGATAATCAAGCGGATCTAGTAATTAATCAAGATATCGCTGAAGTATTTTATCAAGTCGATTTGCTTGAAAGCAACCGCTCTGCATGCTAATCTAAAAACAAGGAGAACGAGTATGAAAGTTAAAGAACTTACACAGTTAGCTATGTTAATAGCTATTACGATAATCTTAGGTATCGTTCCCAATATTGGAATTATTCAAATCGGTCCAGTTTCATTAACAATTCTACATATACCAGTAATCATCGCTGCACTTTTATTTAAAGTAAAAGGTGGCACGATTGTTGGTTTAGCTTTTGGTTTAACTAGTTGGTTTGTCGCAAGTACAAGGGCAGTAACGCCAATTGATCTACTTTTTGTTAATCCGTTAGTATCAGTTGCTCCAAGAGTGTTATTTGGTATTATTGCTGGGGTATATGCATCGCTTTTTGCGAAAGTTAAAACACCCTTTATAAGATATGGTTTAATGGCATTTATAAGTACTATTACCCACTCGTTGTTAGTGTTTAGTTTCTTATACTTTAATGGTAAAGAATTATTTTTCCCAACGGTTGATGTCGCAGGAGCAATCGCAAATTACTTACCCTTTGTCATAGGAGCGTTTACTGTTAACTCCCTTATTGAAGCGGTGGTAGCGGGGTTTATCACTATTGTTTTGATAAAAGCAATAAAGCGATAATCATATTAAGATGTTTAACAGCAGCAATGCTGTTTTTTTACTTATTAAATACAATTAAGACTACATTTAAGCGATTATTGATGTTATGATTAGTATGTATCTTTAAATAGATTATAAGGAGGAACTATGAAAGAACTTAAAGGAACAAAGACGGAACAGAATTTAAAAGATGCTTTTTCTGGTGAGGCGCAAGCAAGAACAAAATATACTTATTACGCCAGCAAAGCGAAAAAAGAAGGTTATGAACATATCGCTGATATTTTCATGGAAACTGCTGAGAATGAAAAAGAACATGCTAAGTTATGGTTTAAGGCATTACATGGTGATGATATACCGACAACAGTCGTTAACTTGAAAGATGCGGCTGATGGTGAACACTATGAATGGACCGATATGTATGCCAAAATGGCTGAAGAAGCTAGAGCAGAAGGTTTTACCGCAATAGCTTTAAAAATGGAAGGCGTTGCTAAGATTGAAAAACATCATGAAGAACGTTATTTGAAACTATTAGCAAACATTGAAGAAGAGATTGTCTTTAAAAGAGCTGAAGAAACAGTTTGGATATGTCGCAACTGTGGACATCTTCATACAGGGAAAGTTGCTCCTAAAGAGTGTCCGGTATGTAATCATCCACAAGCATTCTTTGAGATTAACTGCGAGAATTACTAAAACGGGTAAATCCCGTTTTTTTATATGTGGAACTGATAAAGATCAGTTAAAACTATATATGATTAGTTTGTAAGATTGATAAAAAAGGAATATGATAGATAAAGTGGAGGTTTTTATGCATAAACAATATTCAATGTATTTGGCGCAGATAAAGGCTAAAATTATAGAATTAGAAGAACTTTTAAAACCGAAATTCACATATGTTAGTATATTGGCAACCGATGTTAATGGTATTAGTGTCAGGGTTGGTCAAAAACAAAAAAGTATTAGTGACTATATGTTAAGTGAACGTGGTTTTGTGATTAGGGTATATCAAGAAGGCTTGTATAGTGAATATTCTTTCAATGTTCTTGATGTTGAAAACATTGAGATATTGGCTGATAAAGTTACCAAGAAGTTTAATGATCATTATCGTTTTATCAAAGAGCTAGCGTTAACGATATATCAAACGCCAATGATCAAAGAAGAAAAGACAGAACTGTTTACGGAAAAAGAAGTAGCGATCATGCCTAGCGCAATACCTATCGCAACTGTTGTTGACACATTAAGCAATATAAGTGATAAAGGGTATGAGTATGATGAGCGCATTTTTGAATTTCAAGTATCATTAAGTATGGTTAATGTTAGTAAACTCTTTATATCGTCAAGTAAGCAATTAGCTCAAAGCTATATCTTTTCAGAAGCCGCAATGGCCGCATTGGCTCGTGATAATGAACAGGTAAAAATGGATTATCGAGTTTTATCTGGATTAAAAGGAGCGGAAATAATAGATGAGCTTAACTTAAAAATTGATGAAACAGCGAGTTCAACGATGGCGTTGTTTGCGGCCGAAAGAGTTGAGCCTGGTCTATATGATGTTATTTGTACACCTGAAGTAGCTGGATTAATCGCTCACGAGGCGTTTGGTCATGGTGTAGAGATGGATATGTTTGTTAAGAATCGTTCATTAGCTAAATCTCATCTCAACCATAAAATAGCTGCTGATAATGTTTCTATGCATGATGGTGCTTTATGTGCTGAAAATACATCCTCATATCTATTTGATGATGAAGGAGTATTAGCTCAAGATACTAAGATCATCGCAAATGGAATTCTTGAAAATGGTATTTGTGATACTTTAAGTGCATTGCGATTAAATGTTCAACCAACGGGTAATGGTAAGCGTCAATCGTTTGAACGTAAAGCGTATACCCGAATGACTAATACAATATTCATGTCTGGTGATGATGAGCTAGCTGATATGATAGCATCTATCAAACATGGTTACCTACTTGAAGGTGTACAAAGTGGTATGGAAGATCCTAAAAATTGGGGTATTCAATGTATGTTAACCAAGGGTAGAGAGATTGTGGATGGAGCATTTACTGGTAAGATCGTTAATCCGGTTATAATGACTGGTTATGTTCCAGAACTTTTATGTTCAATTTCTATGATTGGTAAAGATGTGGCTGTTTATGGGTCTGGATATTGTGGGAAAGGATATAAGGAGTATGTGAAAGCAGCTGATGGCGGACCTTATATCAAAGCGAAAGCGAGGTTAGGATAATGATCGATCGCATAAAAGAGATAGTTGCACAAACAAGTGCTGATAATTATAAGATAACAAATGTTAAAACAATGGCACATGAGTTCTTCTTTATTGATCGCAAACTTGAAATGAATCGGATCAAAGAAGTAGATCATACATTTTTAACGATTTTTAAGAAGATTGATGATGAAAAATATCTTGGTTCAACAAGTCAGGAAATACATCCAAATATCAGTGATGATGAGATGATAAAGATAATAGATCAGATGTTATATAGCGCGCAGTTTGTGAAAAACCCTTACTATGAATTACCACAACCACAGAAGCACGTTATTGAACAAAACAAAAAGACAGATGCTTTAACTGTCGCAAAAGCAATGATAGAAACTATCTTAGCTCAAGATCATGTTAAAGATATCTGTATTAACTCTTTCGAGATATTTGTTAATGAGAAACAAGTTCGTATCGTCAATGGTAATAAACTAGATGTAAGTTATGATACCTTGGACAGTCAAGCAGAGATAATCATAACAGCTAAAAAAGATGATAAAGAAGTAGAAATATATCGTAATATTACCTCTTCAACATGTGATATAAAAGCATTGGCAAACGAAATAAATGAAGCATTCAAGATTGGTAAAGATCGTTTAATTGCGAAGAAAACGCCAACATTAAATACGATAAAGGTATTATTAAGTGAGCGTAATGTTAAAACGATGTTGAACTATTATGTTGATATGACTAATGCTTCAAGCAAGTATATGCAGATATCACAATATGATATAGATCAAGATATCATTGAAGCAAGTGTTGGTGATAAAATAAGCCTTGTTGGTAAAGCTAATATAGATAATTCCAGTAAGAATGGTAGTTATGATGATGATGGCAATCCGCTTATTGATCGCGTTTTGATCAAAGATAACATCTGTGTAGATTTCTGGGGTAATCAACAATTTAGTTACTATCTTAATAGAAGTAATCCAGCTGTCTTTCGTAACTTTGCATTTTCAGCTGGTAGTCAATCAGCTACCGCATTTATGAAAGATCCTTACTTGCACGCTGTTGAATTCTCTGATTTTCAATGTAATACCGCAACAGGAGATTTCGCTGGTGAATTGCGTTTAGCTTATTACTATGATGGTGAGAAAGTAGTTCCTGTTAGTGGTGGTAGTATTGCTGGTAATATTAAGACTAGTGAGAAAACAATGCTATTAGCAAGCGAGTTAGTACTTTGTGATAACTTTCAGATACCTAAGTATATATGCTTAGATAATGTTGTCATTACTGGTTGTGAGTGATTTTATTTAAACGATGTTTCTGTTATAATATATTTTGGAGTTGATTTAAATGCAAGATGAATCAAAGAAAAGAGCACTGATATTCGCAATATCATTTATTGGGTTATTTGTGATGACTTTTTTAGTAGTTAATGAGCATGCTAATGCGTTTGATAATATCATATATTCAAGTATTAATGCCCTTGCCTCAGCGCAGATGACTTTGATAGTTCAGGTAATAACGATGTTAGGATCACCTTTGGTCATAACAGCCTTTGCGATGATCTTACTAGCATTAAATAGAAATAGATCAGATAGTTTATACGTTATTTTTATGACAGGGATCACTTATCTATTTAATTATGGTTATATGAATTTTGTTATGCGTCCAATACCTTCAGGGATTCATATGGTGGCTTTGAGTGGATTCAGTTTTCCAAGTGAATATGTAAGTCTAGCTATTGTATTTTATGGATTAGTTTTCTTTCATGTCGGTCGTAGTATAAAGAATGATGTTGTTAAGATAACTTTGATTGTTATTTATAGCTTTTTGATTGTCGCAATAGGTGCGTCACGGATATATTTAGGAGCTAGTCACTTTACGGATGTAATAGCTTCACTATTTATTGTTGGTATAACTAATACCGTGATATTATTTTTGGTTGATCTAATGCGTATTATCGCTAATCAAACAACAGTTGAAGAGAAAAAGTATCCTGATGATGAAATAGTTGATGAACTTATCACTGATTAGTTAAATCCTTTCTTAATGGTTCAATTAGTGTTATAATTAGTTGCGCTAAAAAAGAAGGGTTTTTATATGAGTAAACAGAAGATTATCAATATTGCAGTAATAGCACACGTTGATGCTGGGAAATCGACTTTAGTCGATGCATTCTTGAATCAAAGTGGGATATTTAGAGCTAATGAATATGTACCAGAGTTAGTAATGGATAGTAACGATCTTGAAAGAGAAAGAGGAATTACGATCTATTCTAAAAATTGCTCGATCAAATATAAAGATTACAAGATTAACATCGTGGATACTCCAGGTCACGCTGACTTTTCTGGTGAAGTTGAACGTATCATCAAAACTGTTGATACGGTTATTTTATTAGTTGATTCCAGCGAAGGACCGATGCCACAAACTAGATTTGTACTACACAAAGCACTTGAATTAGGTTTAAAACCTATTCTTTTAATCAACAAGATAGATAAGAAGGATCAAAGAGCAGAAGAAGTTGTAGATTTAGTATATGAGTTATTCTTGGATCTGAAGGCAAACGATGAACAGCTAGATTTTCCAATATTATATGGTATAGCCAAAGCTGGTGCTGTTGTTCGTAATATGCAAGAAGAGCCAACATCACTTGAACCATTATTTGAAACGATCATCGAGCATGTTGAAGCGTATCCTGATTTAGATCAAAAACCATTACAATTACAGGTTTCTTCATTGGCTTATGATGATTATATTGGACGATTAGGTATTGGTAGAGTATATGAAGGTGTTATTAAACTGAATCAGCAAGTCAGTATTTACCGTAGAAATGGTAAAACAGATAAGCGAAACATATCACAGCTTTATGTATATGATGGTTTAAAAAGAACTGCTGTTAAAGAAGCGTATAGTGGTGATATCGTGATCATTGCGGGAATTGATGACATATCGATTGGTGAAACTATTTGTGAAGTTGATAATGTAAGAGCGTTACCGATGATCCATATTGAAGAGCCAACGCTTTCAATGAACTTTTTAGTTAATACCTCACCATTTGCTGGTCAAAGTGGTAAGTATATCACTTCACGTAACTTAAAAGAACGTTTGTATAAAGAGATGGAAGTTAATGTTGGATTAAAGGTTGAAGAAACAGAATCGACTGATAAATTTAAAGTATCGGGTCGTGGTGAACTACATTTGACAATCTTAATTGAAAATATGCGTCGTGAAGGGTATGAACTTGCGGTTAGTAAACCTGAGGTTATTTTCCATTATCAAGACAATAAAAGAACCGAACCAATTGAGAAAGTCATCATTAATATGCCAAGTGAATATATTGGTTCAGTCATGACTAAACTAAATGCTAGAAAAGGCGTCCTTTTAGACATGATTGAAGAAAATAACTATGTTAGTATGCATTGGTTAGTTCCAACACGTGGTTTAATTGGTTATAAAACCGAATTAATCAATGATACACGTGGTGATGGCATTATGGTACGTAGCTTGTTTGAATATCAAGAGTATAAAGGTGAGATTAACAGTCGCACAAGTGGTGTGATGATCTCTAATGCGGATGGTGTAGCAATGACATATTCCATCTTCAATTTACAAGATCATGGTAGTTTCTTTATCACACCACAAACAAAGGTTTATGAAGGCATGATCGTTGGTCAATGTAATAAAGACATGGATATGGATGTTAATCCTACAAAAAATAAAAAAGGTACAGCAGTAAGATCTGCTGGTAATGATGAAGCAATGCGTTTAGTACCGCCAAGATTATTAACATTGGAAAATGCGGTTGAGTATATTCGTGATGATGAGTTAGTTGAAGTAACACCAGACGCGATCAGAATGCGTAAAAAATATCTAAAGGCATACGAAAGAAAGAATAGTTATCGTAGTATGCAAAGAGAAAAGGATGAGAATCAATAAGTGAATCAAAAGAAACCACCTGTTACATTAGAGATAAAACACGTATGTCAAGACACAAAGGCACGCTATGGTATTTTACATACACCACATGGTGATGTTGAAACACCAATTTTTATGCCGGTTGGAACCTTAGCTAGTGTCAAGTTTATTTCACCTGAAGAGTTATATGATATCAATGCTGGTATCATCTTGGCCAATACCTATCATTTATGGTTAAGACCAACTGAAAAAATTGTTGATAATGCTGGTGGCTTACATCAGTTTATGAACTATAAAAGACCAATCTTGACTGATAGCGGGGGTTTTCAAGTTTTCTCATTAAGTGAAAATCGTAAGATAAGTGAAGAAGGCGTAACTTTTAAGAACCATCTTAATGGTGACTCGTTGTTTTTATCTCCTGAAAAATCAATTCAAATACAGAATAGTTTACAAGCTGATATCATCATGAGTTTTGATGAATGTCCTCCTTATCCAGCAACATATGATTATATGAAGGACAGTGTTGAAAGAACATTGAGATGGGCGAAGCGTGGTCAAGAAGCGCACCAGAAAGCTGATACACAATCTTTGTTTGGAATTGTTCAGGGTGGAGAATTTGAAGATTTGAGAAAATATTCAGCTGAATCATTAGTCAAAATGGATTTTGATGGTTACAGCATTGGTGGTACCAGTGTTGGTGAAACCAAAGAGACAATGTATAAAATGATTGATTATTGTATCGATTATTTACCATTTAATAAACCACGCTACTTAATGGGTGTGGGATCAGTTGATGCCATCTTAGAAGGAGTAGTAAGGGGAGTTGACATGTTTGATTGTGTACTACCTACTAGAATTGCACGTCATGGCACACTTATGAGTAGTACTGGTCGCATCAATATTCGTAACCAACAATACGAAAACGATTTTAGACCAATTGACGACAAATGTGATTGTTATACATGTAAGAACTATTCTCGCGCATATCTAAGACATTTAATACGTTGTAATGAAGGTTTAGGCATGCGACTTTTATCGATTCATAATTTAAGGTTTTTGATTAAGCTTATGGAAGATATCCGTAAAGCTATTTTAAATGATGAATTTAAAGCGTTTAAAGATGATTACTTTGCTCGCTTTAATTTAAACAGTGTTGATTCAAGAGGTTTTTAATGAACAAACAGGATTTTTATTTTGATTTACCAAAAGAACTTATTGCTCAAACACCACTAGCTAGTCGAAGTGCTTCAAGAATGTTAGTGGTCAATCGTAAGACAAAGTCTTATACTGATCAGATGTTTATCGATATCATTGATCACTTAATGCCGGGTGATATCCTTGTGCGTAATAACTCAAGAGTCATACCAGCTCGTCTTATTGGTTATAAACATCAAACTAATGCCCATGTTGAGTTACTATTATTAAGACAAGAAAATGATGTTTGGGAATGTTTAGTTGGTAATGCAAAGGTTGTAAAAGAGGGTACGATCATAGTATTTGGTGATGGCATTCTAAAGGCCCAATGTATAAAAGTAAAAGAAGCGGGATTAAGAGATTTTAAGATGCTTTATGAAGGAGTCTTCTTAGAGATATTGAATCATCTAGGAGAGATACCTTTACCACCGTATATTACAACAAAGCTAGAGGATAAAGAACGCTATCAAACAGTATATGCCAAGATAAATGGTAGCTCAGCGGCTCCAACAGCAGGACTACATTTCACCCCGGAGATATTTGATAAACTACAAGCTAAGAATGTAAGTGTTGTTGATATCACCCTTCATGTTGGCCTTGGTACATTTAAACCACTAAAAGAAGAAAATATCTTAGATCATAAAATGCATGAAGAATATTATATAATGGATAGTGAAGTAGCAACGGTATTAAATAAAGCCAAAACAGAAAAGCGCAGAATTATTGGTATTGGAACAACATCAACCAGAACATTAGAAACAATCATTAACAAATATGGTAGTTTTAAATCTAGTTCAGGAATGACTGATATTTATATTTATCCAGGTTACGAGTTTAAGGCAATTGATGCTATGATAACTAATTTCCATCTGCCAGAATCAACACTTATCTTGATGGTAAGTGCATTAGCTGGTAAAGAGTTGATCTTAGATGCTTATCAACACGCTATCAAAGAAAGGTATCGTTTCTTCTCATTTGGAGATGCGATGTTTATCTATTAATGAAAAAAGATCACTATTATCAATTAGGTTTACAAACATTAGCGATGATAAAAGCGGCAGAAAAAAAGCCATCCTTATTGCTGCACTCTTGTTGTGCGCCTTGTAACTGTTATCCAATGTTATACTTAAGTGAATATTTTGATCTTACTTTATACTTTAATAATAGTAATATATATCCAAAAGAAGAGTATCAATTGCGCCTTGATGAACTCTTAGATTATACAAAAGCATTTAATCAGAAAAATAATACAACTATCAAAGTAATTATCACCGCATATGATAATAATGATTATAATCGTAAATTAGCACCTTATGGCGCATTAGGTGAGCGCTCTGAAAGATGTTGGTTATGTTATCGTATTAGAATGACTGAAGCATTTGAGTATGCTCAAAGTAATAATTTTGATTATGTGACAACAGTCATGACAATTAGTCGTCAAAAAGATAGTGTTGTCATTAATCAAATTGGTGAAGAATTAAGCAAAGTGTATCCAAATGTAAAGTTTCTATTCGCTGATCTTAAAAAGGGTAAAGGTAGTGATAAAGCAACTCAATTAGCTAAGCAGTTAAAGCTTTATCAACAACAATACTGTGGTTGTATCTACTCTTTCCAAGAATATCAAAAGCGTTTAACCACAAAATGGTAAATATTTGGTGATTGCGTAAAGTTGTTATATAATACTAAGGTTAGGAGTGTTAGTAATGTATAAGCAAAACATCACATATACATTGATCAATATCATACTGTCACACTTTGTGATATCAGTTTTTAGTGGTTTGGTGTTTGGTGTGACACATCCATTACGATTTCTTTATGTGGAAGGAAAACCTGAAATATTCGTCTTATCGTCATTATTGATCATGATGCCACTTTATGGTTTTCTTGGATATCTTTTCATCTTGGGAAAGAATAGTATCACTGGTATGAACAAAGGATTACTTTGGGGAAGTGTTATTTTCATGTTAATCATGGTTGTATTTTACGCCACATGTTATATTTTGGTAAGCTTTAGAATAATCACTAATGCATGGATGTACTATGTAATGATTAATTATCCAAATGCATTGGCTTTTAATAACATTAGTTTAAGAGTAGATGCCCAGAATTTAATCTTGATTTTAAGCACAATAAGCGCACCCTTGGCATTTTATATTGGTGGTATGATCAGATATAGTTATGAGAAAGTGAAGGCAGTCTAATGAACAAGTTTTTCTATAAATATTTAATTGCCTTATTGATCATTATTGTTGGCAGTTGGACAATTGTCATCATTGAAGATCTAATTGGTAAAAATGATCTAATTTTGTTAGTTAGAGCTTTGTTGTTGTTTGCCTTTGGTATTAGTTTACAAACTAAAAGAAGATATAAGACCTGGATCAAGAAGTTGATCATCGCTTTTATTTTTAGTTACTTAGTATTCTATCAACTGGGTTATTTCCAATTTACCTTTGTTAATAAAGTATTTAGTTTATTGGCTTTTGATCGAGTTGCGTTTATCTTACTATATATTTATTTAGGGTGGTTATTTTTTGATTGATCAATATCATCGCTAAATAGTAATGAACCAATTCTTAACATATTACTACCACATGCAAGGGCAATCTGATAATCATTGCTCATTCCCATTGATAAGTATTTAAAATCAACATTAATCTGATCAAGGAGCTTAAGGTGATCATAAAGTGATTTAGCCTTAATGAAGACTTCCTTGATCTTTTCTTTATCATCAGTATGTGGTCCTATAACCATTAAGCCTTTGATCATGATGTTTGATAAAGAACTAGCTTGTTTTATTAAGTCTAAAACGTCATTTTCATTAACTCCAAACTTAGTATCTTCATTAGCTATGTTGACCTGGATCAATACTTCCATTATCTTGTTTTGTTTATTGGCTTCATTATCAACCGCTTTTAATAAATGCAAGCTATCGATTGATTGAATCATACTACAATAAGTAACAGCGGTTTTAACTTTATTGGTTTGTAAGTGGCCTATCATATGCCAAATAATTGGCTTAGAAACATCGATTTTGGTTAACAGTTCTTGGATTCGACTTTCCGCAAAAATGCGATAGCCCAAATCATAAAGCTGGCAAATCTCGGCTTTAGTATGGTTTTTAGTAACGGCAACCACGATAACAGGTAGGTTTAGTAATTGTTCTTTCATACTTTAATTATGCCCTTTATCTTTTATTCAAGCAACAAGATGATATAATAAAAAAAGAAAATGGAGTGATTTTATGATTAAGTTAGTAATAAGTGATCTTGATAATACCTTGTTAACACATGCTAATGGTCAAAGTTATATCACTGAAGAAGACTTAAGAGCGATCTCAAAGCTACAAAAACAAGATATCAAGTTGATCATAGCAAGCGGAAGGATACTTGGTTTTACTCAAAAGTTACTAGCACAGTATCAATTAAGTTTTGACCTAATAGGTGCTAATGGCGCAAGTGCATACATTGATGATAAGATCATACTGTCACATCATATCGCTAAAGATAAAGCGCTTTTAATGTATGAATACTTAGTCAACAAGTATTCACGTATACTTATTAACGCTGGTGGTGATGATAGTGTTGAGTATATCTATGATAGTTTGTCACAAAAAAATAGTAGCGACACTTCAATGAGAATCAGTTTAAAGGATGCTTTATTAGATAACACTATCGCAATTAATAAGATTCTAATTTCTAATAATGATCCTTTAACCTTTGATCATCTGATAGATGATATTAAAGCTAATTTCAGTGATCATTTTGATATTCATCAATCAGGGAAGGTATTGATCGATATTACTGCTAAGGGTGTTGATAAAGGAAAGACAGTTAAAGAGATCATTGAACACTTTGGATATCGTAAAGAACAAGTAGCGGCGATTGGTGATTCGCCTAATGATATTTCCATGTTTAATGAAGCTAATGTTAGTTTCGCAATGTTAAATGGTCATCCTGAGGTTGTTGAAGAAGCTGATTATGCGGTTGAAAGCTTCGCTGAGGCAGTTGATATGATCATTAAAAAAGATATCTGACTAGATATCTTTTTTCATAAATGATTTGATTAGCTTGATGGTTTTATCGATAGCTACTTGATCAACATCATGATGGGTGACAAAGCGATAGTAACCATTATCAATGGGGTTTATCTTAATTCCATTGGTATATAAATATTGATAGAATAAACTGTGATCAAATTTATCATCATAGATCTTAAAGAATACCATATTAATTTGTACCTTACTCATATCAAGATCAATCTTAGCTATCTGCTTTAGTTCACTTGCTAGATAACGTGCTAAACGATGATCTTCAGCTAGTCGTTTTGTCATCTCTTGTAATGCGATTAAGCCACTTGCGGCTAAGAATCCAGCTTGGCGCATACCTCCACCAAGTAGTTTTCGATTGCGTTTTGCTTGTTCAATAAAAGCTCTATCACCACAAATCAGTGAGCCAACTGGTGCACATAAGCCTTTGGATATGCAAAACATGACACTATCAGCGCAAGCAGCGATCGCTTTTACATCAACGTTTAAGCTAACAGCCGCATTAAAGATACGAGCACCATCAAGATGAACCTTTAACCCCAGATCATGGGCTGTTTTATAGGTTTCTTGCATTAGTGCCAGTGGTACAACGGTTCCATTACTTAAAGCATTTTCAAGACATACTAAACTTGTATAAGGAGCATGAACATCATATGGACGATAACCGTTTTTAACATCTTGAGGATATATCATATCAGTATCGTTATGAATTTGATGAGTATTTACTTGCGATAAAACAGCGAGAGCGCCAGACTCATGAACAATGATATGATTATTCGCATTAGTAATGATCTCATCACCTCGTTTGGTATGAGTCATGATACAAATCTGATTACCCATCGTACCACTTGGCACAAATAAAGCAGCTTCCTTATCAAGCATTGAAGCAGCGAGCTTTTCAAGTTTAATTATTGTGGGATCATCATGGTAAACATCATCGCCAACTTCAGCGACATACATCGCATCACGCATGGCTTTAGTTGGTTGGGTAACCGTATCACTTCTTAAATCAATATAGTTCATGATAACACTTCTTTCTTTTTATTATTATATATGATTTTCATACGTATGACATATCTAAATAAAAAAGGTGATCATTAGATCACCCAAGATCACTAGATACGATAGATACGACTAGCGTATTGTTTCTCAATTTCAGCACTGCGATTGGCTGGAGCATAATCAACATTAGCGCTAATTCTGACTGGAGGATTAAAGCCCTTCGCTACCATGATCTTAACGGCATATAGCACTACACTTTGTAGTAATGCGACGGTTGCGACGGTTGAAGTACCACAAATCTTACCCTGTACTCCTTCAACTGCAATGGCAGCGTCACCATCAACTGAGTGTAAATCTAATACGACATCAGCGAACTCATATAACATTTTACCACTACTATGTCTGGATGTTAGGTTCTTTGATGCATTTAAAGCAGTCACAACGATGATCTTAGCACCGATTCTTTGGGCTTCAATCGCCATTTCGATACTTGCGGGATTACGTCCGGAATTTGATATCAGTATTAATACATCTTCTGGTAGAATTTCAACTCTTTTGATCAAAGCTTTGCCAGAACCTTCAAGCTGTTCAAAGATACCATCTGATGGATCTTTGATTGCTTTTGCTGCGAATAGTCCGCCAGCACGATTTACGATTTCTTTTGCGCCGACTAAGGAATGGCCACTTCCAAAGGCGATCATGATACCGCCTTTCATGATTGAATCAGCTACTAATTCGGCAGCTTTGGTGATGTTTGCTTCTTCTTTGGCTTCAATTTCAGTTAGAAGTTTAACTACCGTTGCGATATACTCATTTTTCATATTATACCTCCATTAGGGGGATGGTTCGGTTAATTAAAGTATTAACCAAGTATCCACACTTCTTTAATTTCATGATAAGACATCAAAATTACAAAATCAAACAAACTAGTTGCACAAAAAATAGAATAATCTTATCAAAAAAAAGTTAGGACAAAATAGGGTAAAAAGTTATAATACATGAAGTGCTATTAGTGTGATACTTGAAATAATGATCTATTTCCGTTAGTATCAAATATGGCAGATAAAAGATTATTGGAGGGTGTATGAACATGTTTTGGGATATATTCAGTACTTTCTTTAAGATTGGTATTTCTACCTTTGGTGGTGGGTATGCGATGTTGCCAATCTTGGAAAAAGAAGCTGTTGAGAAAAAGGGTTGGGTAAGCATGGTAGAAGTGATGGATTACTATGCGATCAGTCAGTGTACACCAGGAATCATTGCGGTTAATACAGCTACCTACATCGGGTATAAAACTAATAAGATAAAAGGGGCAGTAGCGGCAGTGGCTGGTATCTTGACACCTTCAATAATTATTATTTTAATCATCGCAGGTTTGATCCAAAGATTTAGTACACTACCAATACTGAATCATGCTTTTAATGGTATCCAAATCGCAGTTGGAGTTATTATCATCAATGCGGTTATCAAAATGGTTAAAAGTGGTATCATTGATAAAATAACGTTTATTATTTTTGTTGGTACTTTAGTTATATTGTTATTAGTTAAAATCTCAACGATATGGGTTATTGTTGGTGCATTTATCTTAAGTATGATCTTAGGGAGAATTAAATAATGGTTTATTTACAATTACTCTATGAGTTCTTTAAAACGGGGTTATTCTCAATTGGTGGTGGTTTAGCCACATTGCCTTTTCTTTATCAAATCGCAGATAAATATCCATGGTTTGATATCAAAGAACTAGTGAATATGATCGCTATTAGTGAATCAACGCCTGGTCCCATAGGTATTAACATGGCGACGTATGCAGGTAGTGTAGCTGGTGGGGTATTAGGTGGTGTCATCGCCAGTGTAGCGGTAGCTTTGCCTAGCTTGGTAATAAGTATTTTTGTGGCTAAGGGTTTTGAAAAGTTCCGTGATAGTAAAATTATCACCGATGCTTTCTATGCTATTAGACCTGCAGTAGCGGCCTTGATCGCCTATGCGGGTGTAGGCATTATAAAAGAAGCTTTATTTAACTTTGAATTATTTCATGTTAGTAATAATCTTGTCGATCTATTCAATGTGATTCCCATAATCATCTTTGTTGGAGTATTATTTTTTAGTAATAAATATCCAAAACACCCAATATTCTATCTAACGATCGCTGGTGTTTTAGGAGTACTATTAAAGCTTTAAAGTTCGTTATATTTCTTATTACTACCAAATGCTTTCGCAACTGGGTAATGTTGGCTATTGATCAGCATTTTATTATTAAAAGCGCTCACTAGATCAATATCATAAAGATCTGCGAATCTTAATAAATAAAAGAAGACATCACTTAATTCATTAGCGATGGCTTCTTTTTTCTGATTCAAGACATCGTCTAATTGATCTTCTTTTATAAACCTAAATATTTCCAATAATTCATTGGCTTCAGTACTAATACCAATGGCTAGCTCTTTTGGACTATGATATTGTGTCCAATCACGTTCATCACAAAAAGCTCTTATTTGTGCTTGTAGCTGCTTTAATGTTGTTATGGAATTCATTTTATCACCTTCTTTATTATGCTGGTTTTATTAAAAATAGTAAATACATTATGTTATAATTAATTGGCATATAGGAGATGTAAATGATAGAAACGATTTGTACTTTAAAGGATATTAGTGAAATCAGTCATTTTGCTGAACTTGGGGTAAAGAGTCTTTGCGTTCATACTGAAAGATTTGCGATATATAGCCCGGGTAATATGACGATAGAAACTATTACAAAGGCGGTAAAGATCACTCATGAAAATAACATGCGACTTTATGTGCGGGTTGACGCAATTTTTTATGAAGAGGATTTAATACAGTTAGAAAAACATATTAAGTATCTCATCGATTGTGATGTTGATGGTATTTACTTTGCCGATATGGCAGTATATCAACTAACTGATAAATATAATAGAAAAGATTTACTTATATATGATCCACAGACACTGATAACCAATGATCAAGATCTAGTTAATTATCTTGATCTTGGTATTAAACGTTGTGTTGTTGCGAAAGAATTAACATTTGATAAAACGTTGGCTGTCACAAAGGATAATGGTAAACAGAGTGAAATGATTGTCTTTGGTTATCTAAGAATGAGTTTGAGTCGTCGTAAAATGTTAAGTGGTTATCAAGATGACTTTAAGACGATCAATCTTCATCAAAATGAAAAGATAAGAGCCAAAGAAGAATCAAGAAAAGAAAAGTTTTATATTTATGAAGATCAACATGGAACCTATACCTATAGTCCATACATATTTTATTGTATGACTGAGCTTTTAAAATTAACAGAAGTAATCAAAGTAATCCGTTTTGAGCGTTGTTTTATCGAGGATGAAATGTATTTTGATATCGTAAAAGCATACTTAGCGGTTTTAAACAGCGCCAATATAGCTGAGATTGATAAGATGATAAAATCTAAATATAGTAATTATGAATTTAGCACTGGTTTTTTGTATGAGGCGACAACCCTATGAGTAAAATAGAACTATTAGCACCAGCGGGTGATCTGTATCGGGCAAAAATAGCGATCTTATATGGCGCTGACGCTGTTTATGTTGGCGGGAAGAAATTCTCGCTGCGCTCTCGCGCCAGCAACTTTACAATTGATGATATCGCAGAAGCGGTTCTATTTGCAAAAGAGCATCAAGCTAAGATTTTTGTTACAGTCAATATAATACCTCATAAAGAAGACCTTGAAGGATTAAGCGCATATCTACGTGAACTTGCTGATATAGGGGTAAGTGCGATAATCTGTAGTAGCATGCAAGTAGTCAAGACAGCAAAAGCAGTAGCGCCTAATATGGAAGTTCATTTAAGCACCCAACAATCAGTAACCAACTCAGAGGCTATCGCTTTCTTTAAGAATCAACAAGTTGATCGTATCGTTTTAGCAAGAGAATTATCAATGCATGAAATAGCCATGACATCTGAGCGATCATCTTTACCACTTGAAGTTTTTATTCATGGTGGCATGTGTGCTAATTACTCAGGTAGATGTACGTTGAGTAATTTTATGACCTTAAGAGATGCTAATAGAGGAGGATGTGCCCATTCTTGTCGCTGGTTTTATCAGCTATATCATGATCAAAATGAAATAACAACGAAGGATTCCTTGTTTACGATGGCTGCTTGTGATTTGTTAGCGCTCAAACATATAACTAACTTGATAGATCTTAATATTGTTAGTTTAAAGATTGAGGGTCGCATGAAATCGGCTTATTATATTGCGGCGGTAGTTAAAACATATCGAATGTTGATAGATGAATATTATAAAAAAGGTGAAATTAGTGATGAACGACTTGCTTGGTATCAAAGTGAACTGGCAAAAGCTGAAAATCGACCGGCAACTGACGGTTATTTAAGCGGTCTTCCACGGGAAGATATGGTAAGCGCTTTGATCAAAACTCCTGCCTCGCAAGAGTACATTGGAACGATTGTTGATATTAAAGAGGATTTAGCGCTTCTTGAAGTAAGAAACCGGTTTGAATATAATGATTTATTAGAAGTATTAAGTCAAGATAGTGAAAACAGAACTTTTGTGGTAGATTATTTAAGGGACATGGATGATCAAGAGCTTACTGTTTGTAATCGTCCGATGCAATTGGTATGGCTTAAACCACCTATTAAGCTTAAGATCAATGACATGATCAGAAGGGGATACAAACTATGATCTTTGAGGGAGCTATTAGTGTCAAAGCAGCGATCATAGCTAAAAAGCGAATCGTTGAAAAGGTTATAGTAGATAAAAATAAGCGCGATCGTAATATCAGTTATATCATTAACCAAGCTTTAGCTAGTAATATACCGGTTGAATATGCAGAGCGAAACGCAATTGATGAACTATGTATGAGTACAAACCATGGTGGTATAATTGCTTTTGTTGATAAGCGTGAAAGCGACTTATTTGATACAATCGCAAAAGCACGATTGATCTGCTTGCTTGAAGGTATAGAGGATCCGTTTAATTTTGGTTACTGTTTAAGAAGTCTATTAGCTGCTGGCTTTGAAGGAGTAATAGTTGGTGAGCGAAACTGGTTAAGTAGTGCGGATGTTGTAACTAAAAGTAGTGCTGGCGCCAGTGAGTATCTAGCAATATATACCAGCAAAGATATCGCCCAAGACTTGTTAGTGTTGAAAAAGACCCATTCAATATTGTGCGCTGATCGCAAAGATGCAACCAGTATTTACCAAATAAATTATGATCAACCACTGGTTTTAGCTATTGGTGGCGAAAAAAGAGGATTATCCAAAGCAGTATTAAGCCTTGCTGATACAAATATTTATATCCCATACGCTAATGAGTTTAGAAATGCACTTAATGCTAGTAGCGCAGTCAGTGTGATCGCATTTGAAATCATGCGGCAATTACAGAAATGAGGAGCACATGAAATCACTTTACTTAAAAAATAACACGGTATTGATTAACTTCACGACATCCTATTGTCAAACAGTTGAAGAGGTTCTTGCTGGTGAGAATTTTAGATTTATCTTAGCTTGTTATCTTGAACATATTAAACAGAATGATATCAAAGTCTTTCGTTGGTTTTTAAATGGTCATAATGAAGAAGAAGCGCTTGATGATGTGATTAAACTGTTTAAAATGTTATGCGTCATCGATGCTAATGAAATTGATCATAAGTATCTTGAAAATCGCAAATTAATGACATTGTTTGTCGAGAATTTCTATAATTATTGGCGCAAGTTACAACGTTGTACCATGATTCGCACTGGAGCAAAGCAAGGTTTACAACTAGCTAACTTTATTGACGCTGATAACAAGTTTAATCAGCTTATTTTAACATTGTATCGTCGGATTGAAGAAAATGTACAGGGAAGAAAAAACAACGTTTATCGTCAATTAAATGCAGGTAGTAATGCTAGTATGGTTGTGCGTGATTATCGTTGGGCCATCCCAAAAGGCTATGAAAGCATAAAAGGGATTTCTTTTATCGATTCAGTGATGTTAAGAACACCGTTATTACTGCACCCTGCAAGTAATAAACGTTCAGGCACATTTAGTAGTCGCAGTGATAATCCTGTTGAAAGCTTTAACTGTGATAAAGAAGAATGGTTTTGTTATCCAGCTAAAATTGGTAGTCTTTTAACTTATATCTTCTTTCATTGTGATTACATCTTTTCTGGTTTAGCTTTGGCAAATCTCTTTGAACTGGCACTTGATAAAGAGTGTTATAACAGGAAACCAGATGCGATCCTACTATTTGGCAATAAAGATGGTAGAAACGATGGTACCTTCTATCATGATAAAGAAAATCAGATATGGATTGGTAATGTTTCTCATAGTATGGAAATTGAATATTTTGGATATTTGAAGAAGATGGCATTAACCCTACATAATCTTGCGATGATCAAAAAGGGGTGGCTACCACTGCATGGATCAATGATCAATATCACCTTTGCTAGTGGATTAACAAAAGGTATCGTATTTATTGGCGATTCTGGTGCTGGCAAATCTGAAACCATTGAAGCTATCCAAAATTTAGGTTATAAAGAT
Source organism: Erysipelotrichaceae bacterium (assembly GCA_034932685.1). Lineage (GTDB taxonomy): Bacteria > Bacillota_I > Bacilli_A > Erysipelotrichales > Erysipelotrichaceae > JAQUCI01. The sequence continues at coordinate 37,242 of JAYFOM010000018.1, read as the reverse complement.
ATAATTGCCACTCGGGTCATCTTCGATGATATGGGATCACTACATTTAGAAAATGGTAAGATATGTGCTCAAGGAACTGAGATTGGCGCTTTTGTAAGACTTGATGATTTAGAGAAAGGTAGTGCTTATCGTGAAATGGATCGTAGCATCTTCTTTAATCCAGAAACAAGTAATGCCAGAGTTGTAATTCCAGTAGTGAGTTATGATGAAATAATTAGTAATCATAAGGTAGATATGTTCTTATATGCGAATAACTATACCAAAGAAATAGGAATGCGAAAGTTTGATACATTACAAGAAGCAATGACTACTTTTTGTGAGGGTAAACGATTTGCATTAGGAACAACATCAGAGACTGGTCTATCAACCACATTTTTCGCTAATCCGTTTGGGCCAGTTCAGCTTGAAGCAGAGTGTATGGTTTTAATCAAAGAAATGTTTGCAGCTATGCAAGAGAATCAAATAACTATGGGGGAAGTATATACGCAGTTGGGGATTAAGGATAAAGATAATGATGCCTTAAATCAAGCAGCCGCGCATTTACTAAAGGTGATAAATAATGAGTAAGAAAGAAGAAAATGAGATAGACGATCGGCGTAAAAATCCGCAAATCTTAACTTTGTTGATTATGTTTGTGATTACAAGCGTTTTTATTGGTGTGGTTTATTTTGTTTATCAAAACTTAATGATTGATAGTTCAATAAGTCACAGTAAGAATCAAATGCCATACGCTTCGATCATAAAGAAAGCTGATAATATTACAATTGCGGCACATTATCCTCGTTTTTCTAATGAAACGATAAATGATGATTTAGCAACACTAGTAAATGAGTATGTTGACGCGTTCACTGCTAATAATAGTGATGAAGAGGATAAAATATTCTATTTAGACTATAATCTTTTTCAAGTTAAAGATCAGTTTGCGAGCATTGTTATCTTGTTAGCTGTTGGTAGTGATGTTGATGATCTTGTTTTAAGTCCAATCGCTTTTTTGAACTATGATCTTAATAGTGGCAAAAAAATAACTCTTGATGATATCTTTGTCAGTGGCTATGAGAAGAAATTAGCTGCGCATCTAAGAAGAAACATCAAGGATAATAATGAAAATCTAAGTAGTGACTTTTATCATAACACTAAGGCAATAAAAGAAAATTTTAAAACCTTTACTATTGATAATGATCGACTAGATATATATTATGAATCAAGTTTGGTTTTAGATGAAGATAAAGGACTGATCACAATTAGTTTTAATCTTAACCAATTAGCGTTTTTATTAAGTGCACCAATAAACAGTGATCCAATAGTAACTCCTTGTGATCGTGATGAAATGTATTTAAGGTACATTGATCCTGATTTACCAATGGTAGCTTTAACTTATGATGATGGTCCATATGCGCCAACAACTGAAAAGATATTGGATTATTTACTTGAAAATAATAGCGCTGCCACCTTCTTTTTAGTAGGTAATCGTATCTATCCGTACGCTGACACTTTAAAAAGAATGTTAAAACAAGGTAATGAGATAGGTAATCATTCATATACTCATAAATACTCAATGACAAAGTTGAGTAAAGAAGAACTAAGAAAAGATTTAAAGAAAACACAAGACGATTTAAATGAGTATGTTGGTGATTACACGATTCGTTTTATGCGACCTACCTATGGGAATTACAATCAGTATGTTAAGGATAACGCAGGATATGCCATGGTAAATTGGTCTATTGATACATTGGATTGGCAGTCGCGTGATAGTCGGAAAATATACGATATTGTTATTAGAAATGTTAAAGATGGTGATATTATCTTAATGCATGATTTATACCAAAGTACTGTTGAAGCAAGTGAACGTATTATCCCAGAGCTAATCTCTAAGGGTTATCAACTAGTAACTTTAAGTGAGTTATTTGAATATAAAAAGATCCTACCTGAAGTAGGTAAGGTCTATTATTCCACTTATCAAGATCCAAGATAATGGTTAATTACGTTTAGTTAACTCATAGAGCTGTTGAATAAAGACAGCTCTTTTTTTATCCATATATAATACTTCTTCACCTGAGATAAGAGCGTAAGTACGACCAGATTGATTAGCTTTCTCAATACTATCAATTGTGGTAAATGGGATAAATCTCTGTTGGTAAAGAAAGCCTTTGTCATTATAATAAATTCGTTTAAAGGTTATGCCTAGTATAAGGTTTGCTAAAAACATTGCGGTTAAAACGATAAAGATAGCTTTATCAGTGCTTTGGGTACTGGTAAGATTTAATATCATTGTTATCAATGCTAAAAGACCCTGTGAAACATACCAAAGCCATGAGCTTTCTTTGTATTCTAAATGGTTCCCATTTTCACTTTCACTTTTTATAACTTGTGTGAACCGTTTAAGTCGATATAATTGTGATCCGATGATAATGATACTAACAACATAACTGAATACGATAATCATATTGATAACCTCCTAAACAAGCGCATTAAGGTCATTTGCCCACTTGCCACTTCTGACTCTTTTTAAGCCGACGATCATTCTGATTAATTGTTCAACTTGAACGGCTAATAATACTAATGCAATACTATCTAGTTTAAAAACATTAACTCCTAAAAAAGCAATGGGAATACCTACTAACCACATGATACCACAATCAAGTAAAGAAATAATCTTTGAGTCACCACCAGATCTTAATATTGAAAAGATCATAAAGTTAAATAAGCGCATTGATATTCTAAGCGCAAAAACACGAACTATCCAAAAAGCAGTTTGATAGATAAACGGATCTTTAAGATCAAATAACATAAGCATTGGTTTGGTAAAGACAAGCATGATGCTTACCATAATGATAGCTAAGATAAAAGATAACCCAATGAAGTAATCACATTCTTTTTTTGCTTCTAAGATCTTTCCCTGGCCTAGTGTTGCGCCAAGCAAAATGGAAACCGCTGCACCATAACCATAAATGACAAACTGAAACATATTATTAATTTGATTACCAACATAATATGCATTCATAGATGAGGTACCTAATTGTCCGAAAGCTTTCACAAATAAGGTCATACCAAAGCCAAATAGAGCTTCGTTTATAATAAGTGGTAATGTCTTTTTTAAAACAGTCATGACAAAATCTTTCTTTATAATAAACATCTCACTAAATGTACCTATGAAGGGTTGTTTAGTTGATATCGCATGAAATAGATATAAAGTTAGGGCAATCAATTGGGCTAATAATGTACCAACTGCTGCGCCAATGACACCAAGTTTAGGAAAGCCAAAAGCACCGAATATTAAAAGATAGTTAGTAATAATGTTTGTTAAGCCGGCAGTAACAGCTATTTTTAATGATATGTCTTGTCGTTGGATACAGCGATATATTGTCGCAAATGAAAAGTTAACACCGTTAAGAGGCATAGAAAACATTGCGATAGCAAGATAGCTTAATGCGATGCTTACCGTAGTTGTATCCTTCATATAAAAACTTAAGATTGATTGACCAAAAAGTAAGGCGATAAAAAGCCAAATAACACCATTAAAAAAACTAAACATGACACTTAAGCCAAACGATTTCTTTAGATTGACAAAATTCTTCGCACCGAAAAATTGCGCTGAAAACATTGCTGTTCCACCAATTGCGCCATAGTTGATCATACCACATAAAATGTCGATTTGAGATGCGGTACCAACTGCTGTCATCATGTTGATCCATGATACCATCATACTGTCGATGATTTGCATGGTACCAGATAACATGTTTTGTAAAGCAATAGGTAATGTCACTTTTAAGGTGGATTTATAAAAATTTTTAGGGGCAAGGTATTTATGCTTGAGGGTTTCTATCATATTTAATCTCCAAAACAAGTAACATTATAACAGATAATCATTAGTTACTACTATATGTTAAGATTTTATTAATATAAGTCAAAACAAGGGATTTCTGTTATAATAAAAAGAGAAATGAGGTAGTATGCGCAAGATTAAGATAGAGGAAGGTACCAAACAAAATATTATTGCCTTGACCCTGTCAGGAATCATACTGATTAGTTTTTTCCTTATTGTCGATAACATGCATGTTTTAGGTGTTTGGTTTTCAAAAGCAACATCGATAACAGTTTCATTTATCTTTGGGTTTTTCATCGCATTTGTTTTAAGTCCAATTTGTACCTTTATTGAAAACAAGATTCTGATTAAGCTTAAATTGAAAAAGCGTACAAGTCGGGTGATTTCTTCACTTATCGCAATGACATTAGCTATTTTTGTATTAACAGCCTTTGTGGTAATTTCATTACCGCAGCTTACAGAAAGTGTCATCAAGCTAATGAATCTTTTACCGAATTACTTAAATACAGCTGAGAAAATATCTGAACAATTATTAATGCAGTTGAATATTGATCAAACTTTGGCAGATTTACTTGCTGGATACAGCGATGAGTTATTCTCACGTGTTATTAATATCGCTTCACAATATTTACCTGAGATACTAAATTTCTCAATAAGATTTGGTTCTACTATCTTAAAGGTAATAATTGGTTTGGCTATTGCACTTTATATCATGATTGATAAAGAAAGATTCGCGCGTCAGTTTACTAAGATTAGCTATGCTTTTTTCTCAAAAGATAATGCCGAGAAGTTAATTGATTTTTCTAGGGTTAGTGCTAATGTTTTCAATCGTTTCATTATCGGTAAAGCTCTTGATTCGCTAATTATTGGACTATTAACTTACATCGGTTTAATGATCTTAAGAATGCCGTTTGCTTTGCTTTTAAGTGTGATCATTGGTGTTACTAATATGATTCCGGTTTTTGGACCATTTATTGGTGCTGTACCGGGTGTGTTCATTTTGTTTATTGTTGATCCAATCCTTGTAGTGTGGTTCGTTTTGTTTGTGTTATTGATTCAACAAATAGATGGTAACATCATAGGACCAGCTATCCTTGGGGATAGCCTTGGACTACCAACATTATGGATCATGTTTGCGATCATTGTTGGTGGTGGCTTTTATGGGGTATTAGGTATGTTTTTTGGCGTGCCAGTATTTGCGGTTATCTATTTCTATATTAAAAAGTCAACTGAAAAACGTTTGGCAAAAAAAGAAATATCAGTAGAATAAGTTATAGAAAACATAAAAAAAGAAATCATCGTTGGATGATTTTTTATATCTTTAAGGTTGTTTTGAATTTGGTCGATTGACAAAAATAACTTCGTTATAAGGGGTATAATCTAAATTATCTATAATTTCATCAGTTACGATAATTGCATCTTTTGGATCAGCAAACTTAATGTTACTAATTTGATTGAATTTCTTACTATCAGCAAGTATGTAGGATTGTTTTGATTTTGATATTATGAGCTTTTTCAACATTGCTTCTATTTCATTAGTAGTAGAGAATCCAAAAATTGGGTTTATGCCATTACAGCCAATGAATGATATATCAAAGTTCATCTTTGCCATTTTTTCGATCGTATCATTATCGATGATAATATTAGTAGAGAATTTTATATATCCACCAAGTGTATAACATCGGATCTGTCTTTCATACAACTTATCCATAATTGACAAGGCCTGTGTTACAACAAGGATGTTTTTAGCATAAATGTAATCGATCATTTCTTCAGTTGTTGTTCCAGCATCAATATAAACGATATTATTGTCCTTTATCAATGATGCCGCATACTTTGCGATGATGTTCTTTTTACCCATGTTAACAAGATGTTTTGCATGCATAGTTGGTTCATTAACTTGATCATTATTAATTACTGCACCACCATAGAAACGATTGATTAATTTCATATCTTCCATTTCTTGCAAATATCGTCTTATTGTTGCAGGAGATACCTTTAGTACATTTACTAAATCTTCAACAAGAACTTGAGACGATTGCTGGCACAATGAGTATATTGAAGCTATTCTATCTTTTTTCATTATCTAACCTCAGTTATTGATAGTATAACAAAAAAAGATTGTAAATTGAATAATGATCGTTGATAATCAAAAATTCACTTTTATTATGTTTATATTTGAATAAAATAGAAAAATCACTCATTTCAAATTTAAACATGTTCATTTGATAAGAACGCGCACTAAAAATGCGCGTTCACTCATTTGATAATACATTATCAAGCATTAAATTCGAGTGGTTAAGGTATGTTGCTTTAGCTTATTGTGGTAGCGATTTCAGTATGTTATAAAAAGACCAGAAAGGATATTAATCTCCTCAATATGATATACACAATAACACTTAATCCTTCAATCGACTATTTCGTTTTTTTAGAACAAAAGGTAATTGAGGGTACAATAGTTAGAGCAAACACAACAGAAATTCGGGCGGGTGGCAAAGGGATTAATATCTCGATGGTTCTTGCAAGTATTGGTATTAAAACTAAAGCAATAATGTTCCTTGGTGGTGTAATCGGCCAGTATATTGAAAATGAGATCGCAAAGATTAAGGAAATAGAACTACTAAAAGTTCAGATTGATCAAGAAAACCGGATCAATATCAAAATCAGTAATGATCAAGAAACAGCAATTAATGCTATTGGACCAGAGGTTACAGATAAGCAACAAGATGATTTACTAAATAAGTTGGATAAGCTAAACAAAGACGATTATGTTGTAATATCAGGTAGTTTTTGTAAAGGAATGACAGCTGATTTGATTGAAAGCATCGGAAATTATGTATCATCTGTAGGTGCAAAGCTCATAACTGATATACCAAATTTAACTTTAAAGAATTATCAATCAACAAAACCATTTCTGATCAAACCTAACTTAGATGAACTTGCAAGCATATTTGATGTAAACATAGATGCTGCAAATTACGCGGAATATGTTGATCGATTAATCGAAGTTGGAGTTGAAAATGTCTTAGTTTCGATGGGTAAGGAAGGATCTTATTTCGCTAATAAATATGAAAAAAGAAAAGTTAATGGACCCATCGTTGAGGTTGTAAACACAGTAGGATGTGGTGATTCAATGTTGGCTTATACGATAGCCGCAATGTCACAGAATTTTGAAACAGTTGAATTTCTAAAATATGGTGAAGCCGCTGGAAGAGCAAAAGCACAAACAATAGGATTTCCGAATATGATTGATGTTAAAAAAATGTATGAAAAAGTTTTAGTAAACAAAATAAAGTAAAGGAGAAAAATATGGCCTTATTACATTTAAATTTTAGGAGTTGGTGTTTGAATACCAATACAGATATTGCGGTGATTCTGCCCTCAATTAAGCAAAAAGATGATGCTAAAGAATATTATGGATCAAAGAGAAAATATCCTGTTCTATGGTTACTTCATGGTACACTTGGTTGTTATAACGATTATTTGCGTAGAACAAATATTGAATTATACGCAACTGAAAATGATTTGATTGTCGTTATGCCATCCGCATTGAATTCTAATTATTCAAATTGGACGAAAGTTAATCCTGAGTTCAGAATGTTCGATTATTTAACTGAAGAACTAATGCCCTTGATTTATGGATGGTTTCCAGCAAGTGAAAAAAGAGAAGACAACTTCATATGTGGTCTATCTATGGGAGCAAGAGGAACAAGCAAATATGGATTTTACTGGCCAGAAAAATTTGCTGGAGTCGCATGTATGAGTGGAGTCCCATCAGACATAAGAAAAATAATGAATGACGGTCCTGATAACACATTTTATGCTAGAGAGATGATGACAGTAGAAATGGCAGGAGGACCAGATTTATTTTTCAATAGTTATGAGAACACATGGGACTTAGTACCAAAGGTAGCTAATATGAAAAATCCACCAAAATTCTATTTCTGTTGCGGAACTGCTGATGGTGTATATTCAAATTGGTTGCATTTTAAAGAATATGCAGAATCAGTTGGGTTAGATGCTGTATTCCATCAGATGGAAGGTTATGCTCATGAATGGCGATTTTGGGAAATCGAGATTCAAAACATTCTAAAATATTTTGGATTTACAAAAGGATTTAAAGATAGTTTACAAAGATTAGAATCAAAGGACAGTACTCTAGTATAACTAGAGAGTAAATAGTCAATAGAAAGGAGAAAATATGATTGTCCAAATTAGAATCGATGACAGGTTAATTCATGGTCAAGTTGCAATGGTGTGGTCAAAAGAGTTAAATACATCACGTATCATTGTTGCAAATAATGATGCAGCTACAAATGAAACAGTTCAGATGACTTTAAAAATGGCAACTCCAGCAGGAATTAAAACAATTATAAAAGATTTGGATGGCGCAGTTGAATTAATCAACAATCCTAAATCAAAAGATATGAGGATCTTTGGTTTAACAAAAACAGTGAGAGATGCTCTATATCTAGTCAAAGCTTGTAAAGATAATATTTGTGAAGTGAATCTTGCAAATACAGGAAGCTTTACGGGAGATACAGGTCCAAAAGTTAAATTGCCTGGTGGACGTGTTACATTGTCTGAACCAGAAATGATTGCGGCAAAAGAGTTGACTGTGATTCTTAAAGACAAATTCTTCAGTTTATTGATTCCGTCAAGTACAAAAAGTAAAGTATCAGACTTAATTAATGCAGTAGAAAAAAATAGATAAAAAGGAGGAAAATAATTTATGTCTAGTTTAACTGTTGCACTTCTAGCTTCATTGGCATATTTTATCAGTTATTCGTTTAACTGGTTATTTGGTCAATGTATGTTAGAAAGACCAATTATCGTTGCTACAATTACAGGTGCATTATTTGGTGACATTACCACTGGTATTATTTTAGGTGGTATATTAGAAGCTGTGTATATGGGGGTTGTAAATATTGGTGGAGCTACCGCAGCAGAACCAGTATCAGCTACAGTTATGGCTGTTACATTTGCAATTACTTCGGGGTTACAACAAGCAGAAGCTATTGCGCTAGCAATTCCAGTAGGTTTAGTGTTTAACTCATTATTCCCATTCTTCTTAGTATTAGGAAGTTTCTTCCAACCTTGGTACATTAAAGTATGCGAAAATGCAGATACTAAAGGTATGACACCATTAATTCTTGTAGGATGGTTCTTCCAATATTTTGTCAGAACATTAATTATCTTTGCTTTAGTATATTTAGGAGCAAATGTAGTTCAAACATTTATGACAAACCTTCCTGCAGGTGTTATGAAAGGCTTAGGTACTATAGCTAATATGTTAGGCGCAGTCGGTATGGCTGTACTAATGAAGATGTTAGTTAATAAAGATAATGTAGGATTCCTATTTATTGGATTTATTTTATCTAAATACTTCAGTTTACCAGCAATCGTTGTTGCTATAATTGCTGTAGTTATTGCTGTAACAATTGCATTCAGTGAAAAACAAATTTTAGATTTAAAGACTCTTGTTAAAAAGGGTGGATCGCTTAATATTTCTGAAGAGGAGGATTTCTTAAATGAGTAGTATGTTCAAGAACGTATCCAAAGAAGATAAAAAAATGCTAAATAGCATTTTCTGGAGATCATTTATGGTATTTGCTTGTCCTATGCCAGCATATAGACAAGCTCCTGGATTTACTTTTTCAGTTTGTCCTGCTTTAGAACGTTATTATCCAGAAAAAGAAAAAAGAACAGAAGCTATGCAACGTCATATGACTCCATATAATATTACCCAAGCTGTTGGTACATTTGCTATGGGTTTAGCAGCATCTATGGAAAAAGAAAATGCTGCAAATTATGGAAACTATGATTCAAGTGCAATTCCTGCAATTAAAACTTCATTAATGGGTCCATTGTCAGGTATCGGTGATGCATTATTCTGGGGTATTGTAAGAACTATTTCTGCATCTGTTGGTATTTCTTTAGCAGCTAATGGTTCAATTATGGGACCTATCTTATTCTTTGTTTTATATAACGTGCCAAATGTAGTATGCCGTTATCTAATGACATATTGGGGATATACATTGGGTGAAACATTCTTAAAAGAGGCTTATGAGTCAGGATTTGTTTCAATTCTAACAAAAGCAGCAGGAATTGTAGGTATGACTATGGTTGGATTTATGATCGTAACTACAGTTAGGTCATCTTTAGCAATTACCTTAACTATACCAGGTGGAGAACCGATCTTAGTTCAATCATATTTTGATCAAATTATGCAAGGTATTTTGCCTATTGGTATTACATTCTTCTGCTACAGTTTATTGAAAAAAGGAATGAAAGTTAATAATTTAATCTTCTTAATTATGGGATTAGCATTTGTTTTAGGCTTCCTTGGTATTTTATAATTAATTTTTTAAATATATGATTGAAATAGCTTTTATAGCTGTTTCAATCATATTTATTGGTTTATAGAAAAAATAGGGGTATTTATAAAAAAGTAAATAAACTTTGGACAAAGAGAGTTGTTGCAATAATATGTATTAATGTAATAAATGGATTAGCTCTTTATATTTCTACCCCAATAATGGCAAAATTTCTAGTTGTTTGAGGAGTAGAATTTGAATATACATGCATTATCGTAAGTTTATTAAGTTGGATTAATTTATGAAAATATAGGATTTCAATACGTGTTATTCATATCAGAATTTATATGTTTTTGTTGCTTTATATTAATTAGTTTAATTATGTATGTAGTATTGAATGCAATATCCACACTAGATAATAGTAGTATATCTTATTATCTTTTGGATTTTGCAGAGGCAAGAAAAATAGTAAATATTTAGTAGTTTTACAATATATTCACTCACATTGATGATTATGAAACCATTTATAGGGAAAATTCAAGATACAAAGGGAATTACGCTAATTATATATCCTGCTTTTCTTCTATATACCGTGAAAGTAGTAATTTTAGCAAAATTTTATTCACTATTTTCAGTGTTGATTGCGGTAGGTCAAATATTTGCTAGTTCAATGGTTGGTGTTATTGGATATGAGTCAATGTTCTTGATTTATGCAATGATACTAATAGTGAGTTTAGTCTTACGTTTTACTCATAATCAATATAAAACAAGAAAGGTAATATAATCTATGAAAGCAAATCAAGCACAAAATATGCATCTATTAAGTTTTGATCCAGTTTATCCAAAAAATGAATCAGTAACAAAATACAATGAAGAATTAAATAAGGGTACAGGTATGTTTCAAAAACTGAAACCTACTAAATATATGAGAATGATTCATTATGGAGGAGATAATATTCCATTTAATTTGGTGGATGGTGTTAATTATAATGAAGATAAAACTGTGACTTTAGAATACTTCGCACCAAATGCAAAACTTGTTCAAGTGAAATATCGCTTACACAATTATTTAAACTCTTCACCAGAATATAGAAAAGATCCAAAATTTTATAGTAAGGATTATGTAATAGATGATATGAGTTTAAACGAGGATGGATATTGGAGAAAAACAATAAATCCAGGACCTGGTTATCATTCTATTTTTTATGTTGTCGATGGGCAAACATCTATAAATTTACAAAGCCCATATGTTCATGATGATGATGGTATTAGAAATATAGTTGATATACCAGATGATGCAGATACACAATTGCATAATGTGCCTCATGGTTCACTTACAAGAGAAATATATTTTTCTAATACGACTAATAGATTTAGATGTTGTTGGGTTTATACTCCCGCATCATATGCAACAAGTGATAAAACATATCCTGTGTTGTATATTCAACATGGCGGTTCTCAAAATGAAACTAGCTGGTTTGCATCAGGGAAAATAGACATGATTTTAGATAACTTAATTGCTAGAAAAGAAGCAGAAGAAATGATTGTTGTAGCAAACAATGGTTATGTTTTCATCCCAAATAAAGAAACGACGGCTATAGAGGGAAGATTAGATGAAGTCATCGCTAAAGAATGCATTCCGCATATTGAATCAAGATATCGCGTTAAAAAAGATAGAAGATTTAGAGCTGCTGCTGGTTTATCAATGGGAGGAGGACATGCAAGAAGACTAGGTCTATTGCACGCTGATGTATTTGCAAATTGTGGTATGTTTTCTTCAGGTGAATGTTTCCCTATAAAAACAGAAGATATGGATTTATCAGATTTATTTTCGGATGCCCGAAAATTTAATGAATATATGGATGTGGTTACCGTTGCATGTGGAGATGCTGATCCAAGACATGATCTTACAAAAGAGCAAGTATCTAATTATATAGAAAAAGGGTTTAATATTGAGTTTATTGGATATAAAGGACAACATGAATGGAATGTTTGGCGCTATTGTGCAAAGGATTTCGTAAAGAAAATTTTTAAGGTTAAATGAAATGAGTTTTGAACATGGAAAACACACAATAGTCCAAACCGATAAAGGACTATTAAGAGGATTTAAGTACAACGATATATATCACTATCATGGAGTTAAGTACGCAAATGCAAATAGATTCATGCCACCTGAAGAAGTTGAACAATGGGATGGTGTTAAAGATGCGACTAATTATGGTTATATTTGCCCAAATGTACAATTCAATCGGATAGGAACAAATGTTAAAAATCCACATCGTTTTTGGCCTGAAAGTGAACAATGTCAATACCTAAATATATGGACAAAAAATATTAATAATAATGAAAAAAAGCCAGTTCTAGTTTGGTTTCATGGTGGAGGCTTTTTTGATGGTTCTTCTTTAGAACATGAGACTTATGATGGATATAGTTTATGTAACACTGGGAATGTCGTTGTTGTAACACTAAATCATAGACTCAGCATTTGGGGATATTTGGATTTAAGTGATTATGGTGATAAATTTAAAAGAAGTAAGAATGTTGGTAATTTAGATTTATTGGCGGCATTAAAATGGATAAATAAAAACATTGAACATTTTGGTGGCGATAAAGAAAATGTTACTTTATTTGGACAATCAGGTGGTGGAATCAAAGTTATTTCAGTTATGAATATGCCTGAAAGCAAAGGACTGTTTAAACGTGGATTTGTAATGAGTGGATTGGAGGGAACAAAGTCTTTTTCAGATCATAAATCTGATTCACGATATTTAGTTAAAGCCACATTGGATAAATTAAATATAAGTAAAGATAACATTGATGAATTAATAAGTATGGATGGTAGATTAATTTTAGATACATATATTTCTACTTATAAAGAATTAAAAGGAAGAGGCATTCCTTTCTTTGCTCCAACAAAAAATGAAGACTATATAGGTAATCCAATCGAATACGGATTTACTGAACATGCAAAAAAAGCACCTTTGGTTGTTGGAACAAATTTTTCTGAGTTTTTGTCTTTACCAACAAAATATGAAAGAAGCTTAATGAACGATGAGGAGATGGAGCATGCTGTTGAAGTCGAATTAGGTAAAGAAAATGCAAGTAGATTGATACCTTTATTCACTAATGCATTTCCAAGTCATAAAATCATTGACATTTTAACTTATGATTGTTGTTGTATAAGACCAGATATATATCAGTTTTGTAAAGCTAGAGTTGAAAGTGGATGCGCTGAAACATACTCCTATTTATTTACCCCAGTATTTAAGTTAAATGATGGTTTTACTGCTTCACATTCTACAGATATAGCTTTTATTTTCAATAATATTCATATGGTTCCATCAACTTACTTAGATGGAAAAGAACAAGATTTACAATATGAGATGGTAGGAAGATTATTAAACTTTGCAAGAAATGATGCTCCTCAATTAGAAGGTAGATCAATCTGGCATCCAGTAAATGATCATAGTTTACCAACAATGATATTTGATAGAAGTACAGAAGAAAAAACTGATTTTGATAAAGAACTAATGGAAGAATTAGGGAAAATCAAGACTTTTAAATTGATAGTAGGATAGGAGAATGATCTTATGAGTTTTGAACATGGGAAAAATACAATAGCCAGAACTGAAAAAGGATTACTAAGAGGTTTTAAATTTAACGATGTATATCATTTTTACGGCATTAAATATGCAGATGCTAAAAGATTTATGCCTCCTGAAGAGGTTGAACCATGGGAAGGTTTAAAAGAGGCTACAAGCTATGGATATATATGCCCTAGTTTACGCGAACAAACAATTGGAAATAACTTAAAAAACCCTCATCGTTTTTGGCCAACAAGTGAACATTGTCAATATTTAAATGTATGGACTAAAAACATAAATAATGACGTAAGAAGACCTGTTTTGGTTTGGTTTCATGGTGGAGGGTTCCATTATGGGTCAAGTTTGGAACATAAATCATACGATGGCTATAATTTATGTGATACAGGAGATGTTATAGTTGTAACGTTAAATCATAGATTAAATGCCCTAGGTTACTTAGACTTATCTGAGTATGATGAAAAATACGCAAAAAGTAAAAATGTAGGAAACTTGGATTTATTGGCTGCATTAAAATGGATAAATAAAAACATTGAACATTTTGGTGGTGATAAAGATAATGTCACTTTATTTGGTCAATCAGGTGGTGGAGCAAAAGTTGCTTCTATTATGAATATGCCAGCAAGTAAAGGCTTATTTAAACGCGGACTTATTATGAGTGGTGTTTCAGGTCCTTCAATGTGGGATTTTGGTAGAGATATGAGAGAATGTGTTTCATTGACACTAATGAAATCAGGAATCAGTAATGATAACTTTACAGACATTGAAACTATTGATCCAAGAGTATTAGCAAAAAATTATGCTCAAGCTTATAAAGAATTAGGAATGTTGGGAGTTGAATATTTCGGGCCAAGCAAATCAGAAGATTATATTGGAGAACCATTTCACAATGGATTTACTGAACATGCAAAACAAGCTCCATTAATTATCGGAACAAATTTCTCCGAATTTAGTAATCTTCCGCAATGTTATGATAGAAATACAATGACTAAAGAAGAAATGGTGCTAGCTATAGAAGAAAAGTTTGGCAAAGATCATACAGTAAAAATTGTTGAATTATTTGAGAAAACATTTCCAAATAATAAATTAATTGATGTTTTAGCATACGATGTTGAAATGATGAGAAAAACAACTTGTGACATGATTAAGTGCAGATGTGATAATGGTTGTGCACCAACTTATAATTATTTCTTTAATCCTATTTTTAGAATCAATGATGGGTCTACAGCACTTCATTCTTCTGATATTGCATTTATGTTTAAAAACATTCAAATGGTTCCATCTACCTATATGGGTGAAGGAGTTGCTGAACACATTCAACATGAGATGGCAGATCGTTTATTGAGTTTTGCTAAAACAGGAGAGCCGCAAATAGATGATGATATAGAATGGAAAGCAAGTTCTAGCTACTCAATAAAAACAATGATTTTTAGTGAAAAGTGCGAAGTAAGAGAAAATTTTGATAAAGAGTTAATTGAATACTTATTAAGTATTAAACATTGTACGAGTGAGGAATAATATGAAAGGTATAGCATTATTAAGCCATGGCCCAATGGCTAAAGGGATTTTTGAAACTACAAAATGGTTTATGGGAGTAGATATTCCACAATTTGGATATTTATGCTTAGAACAAGATGATATCATCGAAGATTATGATAAAAAGATTAGTTCTTTAATCGAGGATATTGATACTGGTGAGGGAGTAATAGTTTTCACTGATTTATTTGGAGGTACTCCGTGCAATAGATGTGTTCAGTTTATGTCAAACGATATAGATATTATTGCAGGTATGAACTTATCAATTGTGCTTGAACAATTAGGGAATAGATTAAGTGATTCATATGATTTTAAAGCATTAGTAGAAACTGGAAGAAGTGGTATAGTTCATCTTAATACGATGAATGTAGATAAAGGAGATGACTTTTTAGATTAAATTATTACTAATATATTTAGGCATATAAGGAGAAATATATGGATGTTAAGAAAGCTTTGATCATTGTTTCAGTAATATTTGTTTGTTCAGTAGTTTTTGAAATCATTCTATCTAGTATGAAGAAAAAAAGACAAAATGAATTAATGAATTTGTTTTTAGCAGGTGAATTAGAACAATTTGATGAACTATTGAACAGGAAAAGTACAAAATTCTTTATTCCAATTTACAACTTTATAATTTTAAGTATTAATAAAGCTATTTTGATCAAAGATGAGAAACTTTTAAATGAAATGTTAAACAGAGCAGAAAAGATTAATATGAATGATGAGCAAAAAACTCACCTATATTCAAAAGCATTTTCATATTATGTTTCGACTGATAATAACATCAAAAAAGATCAAACATACGAAAAAGTTCTTGAATGCAAGGATAGTCAATTAAAAGAATACGTAATGATGGTAAACGATACATTTGTAAAAAAAGGTTTTGCGTATTTAAATGAAGCTGAAGAAATGTTGAAAATAGCTAAAGGTGAAGATAAAGATAATCTTTTAACACTAGTTGCAACAATGTATGTAAATAAAAAAGACATAAAAAAGTCAGAGTACTATTTTAGTAAAGTAGGTAATCAAGAGGAGGAAAAACAGTGAAATACACTCATTTACAGAATGCAAACATAGATGTTTCATGTTTAGCAAGTGGAACATGGGCGATTGGTGGACAGAATTATGGAGATGTAAATCGTGAAGAATCAATAAAAGCAATAAGAGCCATGATAGATAATGGTGTTAATCTAATTGATACTGCACCAGTATATGGAAATGGTTATGCTGAACAATTAGTAGGCGAGGCTTTGCAAGATGGGTATAGAGACAAAGTATTAATAGCAACTAAATTTGGTTTAGCTGGCAATTATTTAAACCCATATAGAAGAGATACAAGTTTTGCGAACGTTATGCGCGAAGTGTTATCTTCTTTAAGAAATTTAGGAACAGACCATATTGATTTTTACTTTGTTCATTGGCCCGATAATAATACTCCTATTGAAGAAACAATGAGAGCATTAAACATTCTAAAGGAAAAAGGTGCAATAAGATTTATTGGGTTATCAAATTTCAATAAAGAACAGGTAGAAGAAGCAATGAAGTATGCAAAAATCGATGTAATACAACCTTTGTTTTGTATGGTAGATCAAAAGAATGTTGAATTGATGCAATGGTGTAATAAACAAGGAATAGATTCATTTACTTATGGCTCAATGGGAGCTGGAGTTTTAACCGGAAAATATAGGACAAAACCAAATTTTCCGTCAAATGATTTACGTTGGCGGTTTTATGATTATTATAACGAACCATTCTTTTCAAAAATACAATTATTGTTGAGTGAAATGGATAAAATTGCTGAGAAAAGAGGAGTTCCATTATCACAGATTGCATTAAATTGGTCTATTAAACAAAACTATGTGGCAACGTGTCTTGTAGGTGCGTCAACTACCGCACATGCAATAGAAAATTGTGAATCATTTAATTGGGAACTAACAGATGAAGAAAAAGAAATGCTTGATAAAAAATTGAATGAACTAGAATTTGGAGGTAAATTATAATGTTAGTAACTATGAAAGAGATATTAGATAGAGCAAATGTAGATAATTATGCTGTTGCTGCACCAAATGTTGATAGTGAATTAACAGCAAGGGCTTGTATAGAGGCAGCTGAAGAAATGCAAGCACCATTAATTTTGGATGTAGCATTTAGAGCAACTGTTGACATATTCTTTTTTGGTCATCAATTAAGAAAACTTGCAGAACAATCAAATGTTCCAATTGCCATAAATTTAGATCATGGCGCAAGCATTGAACAAGTACAAAAAGCGATAAGAGCAGGTTTTACTTCAGTAATGATCGATAGATCATCATACTCAAATGAAGATAATATCAGAGATGTTAAAGAGGTTGTTAAGCTTGCTCACGCTGTAGGCGTTTCTGTTGAAGCAGAGTTAGGCCATGTTGGACATGCTGAAAACTATAGTCATGATAGAGATGCGGCATTAACTGATCCAAAATTCGCTAAAGAATATATTGTACAAACTGGAGTTGATTGCTTGGCTGTTGCAATTGGTACAGCACACGGATCATATCCGAAAGGTTCAACGCCAGTAATTGACATCGATAGATTAATCGAAATCAAAAAACAAACGAACAACTTTCCACTTGTTTTACATGGATCATCAGGCACTGATAATGAAGTGTTAAGAAAAGTGTGTAGCTTGGGTATAAATAAAGTAAATATAAACAACGATTTATGCAAGGCTGCAGTGAGTGCTGTTTTAAATGCTGATTTAGAAGGCAATAGAGCATATTTCATATTTAAGACTGCACAGTTAGGCTTCAAGGAAAAGTTAAAGGAAATGATTTCAATATACGGATCACATGGCAAAAGCTGGGTTCCTGAATCTAAGGGTTTACCGAAAACAACGTTACCAGTCATTCCAAAAGAAAGTTAATCGAAAGATTATCTTCTCATTTAACATGCAGTAAGTTTATTGGGTTAGATATGGTAGCAAACCCTTATGATAAGGAGGTTAGGTTTAATGCAAAGCAAACATATTAAACTTTGGACGATGTCATTTATTCTATTATTAATCGTTAATGCTTTAAATGGTATCTCATCTTTTATGGTAAATCCTTCTATGCCTATTTTTTTAGAATCAAAAGGTGTAGCATTTGAAGTAACAGGAATTATATCAAGTATTCTTTCGTGGGTGGCGCTTGTAATTCGTCCATTTTCTGGGGCTATGAGTGACAAACTAAATAGAAAAAAACTTATGTTTTATTCGTATCTTGCCACAGCACTCTGCATGATTGGGTACTCATTTTCAGTAAACTTTGTTATGGTTATTTTTGTAAGAGTGATTCATGGTATTGCATTTGCTATAAGTGGAACTATTAGTATGGCATTTGCGACTTCATTCATACCAAAGAACAGAATAGCTGAAGGTATCAGTTATATGGGTATTGCCATGCTTTTAGGAACGATGATTGGTCCTCAACTTGGAACAATGATATCTTCAGTGTATGGATTTGAACCAATTTTTCTATGTTCAGCAATTTTATGTATTGTTTGTTTGGTGATAATTCAAATAGTTCCTTACAAATATGTAAGTGAAAAAGATGAGAATGGTAAAGTGAGCATCAGTTTCAATAATTTCTTTGCGAAAGAATTGTTACTGTATGTTGTAATGATCGCATTGTTCTCTTTTGGCAATGGCATCATATCTTACTATCTAGTAAATTTTGGAGTTGTAAGAGGCATAGCAAATATTGCATTGTTTTTCACGGTTTACTCAGTAGCGATGTTGGTAATGAAACCGTTTGCTGGTCGTATTCAAGATCTTAAAGGAATTAGGGTTATTTTATATCCCGCTTTTCTTTTCTATGCTTTGGGTATGGCATTGCTTGCGAAATCATATACGCTTTTTCCAGTTTTGATCGCAGCTGTATTTAAAGCTGTTGGACAAGGCAATGGTACACCGGCAATTCAAGCTGAATCGATTAAAAAATTAGGTATAAAACGTAATGGTGTTGCAATATCAACTTGTTTGATTGGTCAAGATATAGGTAATGCACTTGGTCCGATCTTTGCAAGCTATGTGGTCATGAAAACCGATTATGAATCAATGTTTTTATTATACTCAGCAATGCTAATAGTAGGATTAGTAGTCTATTACTATTTTGATCATAAGAAATCCAAAATTATCGCAAAAGTCGAACTTTAAGAAATTATTTAAATAAATTACTCTACGATAAGTAGAAATTAAGATGGATTTCAAACGCCGAAGAAGTACAACAGTAAAACATCAAAAGGATTGATTAGAGGGTTCAAAGATAGTGGTGTTTATCATTTTTATGGTATCGATTACGCACAAGCTAGTAGATTTATGCCACCTGTTGCGATTAAAAAACGGGAAGGGGTAAAGGAAACTGTTAGCTATGGTTATATCATATCCTTTTTTATCAGATAGGATTGGTAATAACCTGAAGAACTCACATCGTTTTTGGCCGTAATCAGAAGATTGTCGCAATATAAATGTTTGGACAGATAACATTGATAACAATGTAAAAATACCAGCAATAGTTTGGTTTTATGGTGGTGGAGCAAAAGCTGTTTCAGAAATGAATATGCCAGCATCAACAGGACTATACTCGAAAGTAATGATCATGAGTGGTACAATGGGTCATCAACTTACTGATGCTGGTAGAGATATGTCGAAAAATGTGGAAAGAATGCTTGAGGTGTTAGGCATTAATAATAATGAAATTGAGAAGATTCATACATTTAAACAACAGGGAATAGCTGATGCATATCTTAATGTCCATATTGATCATAAAGGAATTGGAATGCCATTTAATGGACCGACAAAGAATGTCGATTATTTAGGAGATCCAGTTTATTTAGTTTTTTCTGAGCAAGCTAAGAAAATTCCTATGATTGTTGGATCAGTTTTCGCTGAGTTCTTTACATTTTCGTTCAATTTCATGTAAAGAAGGTCACTATTAGATTTATACAGCTTTATACGTACAATAAAAAAGTGATACTCAATTCGTATCACTTTTAGCTTTAGAATATGTCAAGCACAACTTGAGTTACGCCAGGTACTTCCTCAATCAGGGTGACTTCAATACCTTCTTTTAATGTAGTATCAAGAGCCATACAATCGACACAGGCGCCAAACATTCGCACTGTCACTACGCCATTCTCATCTACTCTGACAAATTCCACGTCGCCACCATCTCTTTGGATGTAAGGACGGATTTTTTCTAATACTTTAATAATTTCTTTTTCCATATTTCTCACCTACCGTGACATTATAGCACAGATAAATTAATGTGTGTGCTATAATAATCACGGAAAGAAAACGGATATGAAAGATTTAACTATTGGAATGATTGTTGAAGGGATAGTTAGTGGTATTCAGCCTTATGGTGCGTTTGTGCTGATTGATGGTAATAAAACTGGCTTGATTCATATATCTGAGATATCGCATGGTTTTATCAGCGATATCAGTGATTATGTTAAGGTAAATGACAAGATCAAAGTCAAGATCATTGATATTGACAAGCAAACATCACAATTACGACTATCACTAAAAGCCATCAACAGTAATATACGAAAAGAAAAGATGGTACGTCGTCGCCATCCTTTAGTCATGAAGATAGGTTTTAAGACGATTGAAGAAATGTTGCCTCAATGGATTGAAGACACTACAAAGGAGATGAAGAAATGATTAGTATTGATCTAAGTAACGCAGTTAAAGAAAAAGAGTTGTTATCTTATCAAGAAAAGGTTAACAGCATTCATCATGCTCTAAAAAAGAGAACAAGTCGGGGAAGTGACTTCTTAGGTTGGTTGAGTTGTCCTATTAATTATGACAAAGAAGAATTTTCACGACTTAAGATCGTTGCTCAGGAAATAAGAGAAAAAGCTGATGTATTATTGGTTTGTGGTATTGGAGGATCTTATTTAGGTAGTCGTAGTGCTATTGAATGGCTAAAAGGTCTTTATCATCAAGATAAGCCAGAGATTATCTATGTAGGTAATACTTTTTCATCAAATTACTTAAATCAAGTTCTTGATTACATCGTTGATAAAAGTGTTTATCTAAATGTTATTTCAAAATCGGGAACTACAACGGAAACAGCACTAGCTTTTAGAGTTTTACAGCAAAAACTTGAAGAAAGATATGGATTAGAAGAATGTGAAAAAAGAATAATTGCGACAACTGATGCTAATCGTGGCACATTGAAAGAACTAGCAACAGCTAAGAATTATCGTACATTTACAATACCTGATGATATTGGTGGTCGCTACTCTGTTTTAACATCGGTAGGATTGTTACCTATCGCTGTTGCTGGAATTGATATTGATCAAATCATGCTTGGTGCGAAAACAGCTATGGAAAACCTTGATTCAGCAACGATTCAAGACAACGTAGCTTATCAATACGCTGTAGCTCGTAGGATTATTGAAAGTACTGGTAAAAATGTCGAAATGCTAGTGACATATGAGCCTAATATGATCATGCTTGCTGAGTGGTGGAAACAATTATTTGGTGAATCAGAAGGTAAAGAAGGCAAGGGTTTATTACCTACTAGTTGTTGTTTCTCAACTGATTTACATTCGATGGGACAGTTTATTCAAGAGGGTACGAAGTGTTTGTTTGAAACCTTATTACTGGTTGATAAACCACAAAGCGATCTGGTTTTTCCAGCATCTGAAAATGACTTAGATAAGATGAATTATCTTGCTGGTAAAACATTGGATTATGTAAACAAAAAAGCGGCTGAAGGCACCTATAACGCTCATACACAGGTAGGAGATGTTAGAAACATTATTATCAAACTTACTGAAAGTACAGCGTTTAGTTATGGCTATCTCACATATTTCTTCTTCTTAAGTTGTGCAATGAGTGCGTATCTATTGGATATTAATCCTTTTGATCAACCAGGAGTTGAAGTATATAAACGCAATATGTTTAGCTTACTTGGGAAAAAATAGTTAAAAGAGTTGGTCGCAAGACCAACTCTTTTATTGAGGGAAGATAACATCGTGACGATAATGATAATAGTCACTACGATATATGAGTTTAGCAATATTGAAGATATTCTTAACTTTGTTGTTTATCTCATTTAGTTTTTCAATCGTAAGTTCATCTTGATCTTTAAAGGTAATAAACTGTGAACGAGAAGCATTATAATATCCGGTTTCATTTAACCAACTACCAGAACTAAAGTATACTAGTTTATCACTTGAGCTGAAATAATCATTACCGAGATAAAAGCGAGGGTCATAATTTAAGTCAAATAGATTAGCGAGAGTTGGCAATATATCGATAGGTGATAATGGTAAATGATAAGTGTTTGGTGTAACTTCACTATTATAGATAATGAAAGGTGTTTTTGATTTTGCGTATGAAGTGCTACGATCGGTATTATTATAACTGTATAAATCAAACAAACTAGTATCCATCTTTAATGGATGATGATCACCAAATAATACAAAGACGGTGTTCTCTAAACTAGCTGTTTCTTCAAAATGAGCAATCAAGGCAGCTAGTCCTTTATCCAACTCAATAGCCTTTGATAAATATCGTTTGACCTCTATAGGATAATCAGGATGAACATTATCAATAGTGTCTAAGTAGCGATCACCAAGAGTACTAGCTACATCAAATGGAAAATGCGTGCTTGAGGTAATGATGAAAGAAAAGAAACGATCATGTTCAACGAAATTAGGAAGAGCTAGCAAAAATAAATCTTTATCACTTTGCCATCCTTGAATTCTTTTAAAAGGTAAATCATCGTAACCATAAAAGCGAGATGAGTACATACTTTCATGTACAACGGCACGATAATAATATTGATCGATCCAATTATGATAAGAAGAAGAATAGTATGAATGTTGATTAAAGAGATTAAATATAGAATGATAAAAATCATTCTCAGAGTATGTGTTGATCGTACAACTTGCGGACTCAGGAACAAGGGAAGTTAGTGCAGCGAATTCTGATTGACCAGTTGCGCAAGAAAATTGTGGTGAGTAGAAATTGTCAAAAAACAATCCTTCATTAACCATCTTATATAAGGTAGGTGTCAATGTTTTATCGATGGCCATGTAGTCAAAAGCTTCTATCATGATCAAGACTAAGTTTTTATCTTTAAAGATCCCAGTCATTTCATTTTTAGCAGCCACTGGCTGCTTGATGAAATAATTATCAATAGTCAATATTCTTTCATTTGTTTCACTAGCAATAAGTTCTTGCCATAATGTATCATCGATATATCTTTTTTCATCAATAATTATTGGATCATCAACGATTATCGGATCTTCATTTATGGGGTTATCGTCAATGATGATAATATCATCAGAAGGATTGATATAGTTATAGGCATCACGGATCGCAAACCGGAATATTCCTAGTTGATTAATGGCTTCACTACTATGTTCTACATGTAAGTAGATATCATAAGGTTTGTTTAGCTGATGGGGGTTATTATTAATAAACAATAATCCGATTGAAAAGAAGTGTATGATCGCAATTAATGATACAAGTTTTACTAAGTGTATCAGAGTTGTTTTCCCAAGTTTATTATTATAAACATTTTTAATAACTAGAATAAGTGGTATTGGTATAAAGATGATAAAAAAGATGGGTTTGATTGAAAAGATGAAATCAAAAGCGAAAACCATAACCTTATCAACACCATAACTAGCATCTTGTAGGGTAAAATATCGTGAGAGATAATTTGAAAAAGATGTTTGAAAGAAAGCATAAAACGCGAAAACTAGAATGATCATTGTTAATAATGTTTTCGCTAGTTTTATCGTCATAAACTGTAAACAAAAACCAATCAATAATGACGTTGTTAATGTAAAGAAGATGATGCGAACAAACTCAAATGATATTAATTCGAAACTACCAAACAAGCGAAAACATACTTCCATGTAGATTAATGACATGAAAGTAACCGCCGATAACAACCAAAAATTATTAATTGGCTTTGGCGATCTTACCATAGTAGCACCGGCTTTCTTTTACTTGCGGTTATTAGTTATGACGTTGCCGTAAATAATCTCAAAATACTCATCAACGTAGATACCTTCGACATCTGGATGATTATCTTTATCATACAACCATATGACACTAATATCATCATTATTTTGATCATTTAAGAAAGAAATAGCTGTTTGATAATCCATTACATATAAAGCGGTAGATAAAATATCAGCAATAGCACTGTTTGGTGTGATAATCGTTATTGAGCGAGCTGAAATAGATGGGTAAAGGGTGAATGGATCGATGATGTGATGATATCTATTACCATACTCATCATGGTAATATCTTTCATAATCACCACTAGTAACAAACGAAGATGAATCGTGTAAGCTTAAGATATCAACACTAATATTTCCACGGTTATCAGGATTGGTTATACCAATCGTAAAGGGATCATCGTTTGGTTTTTGATTGATCGTTCTAATGTTACCACCACCATCAACAGCACCGAATTTTAAACCTGATGCTTCAAGTGATAAAGCTATTTTTTCAACGACATAACCTTTAGCAATGCCACCAACATCAAGTGAAGCTTGCGCATCCGTAAGGTAGACAGTATTGGCATCGGTATCAATCTCGACTAAACTCCAACCAGTATGTTGATAAGCTTCTTGTAACTCGCTTTCAGTAGGAACACAACCAAAGCCATTATTAGTTGCTTGTTCACGACAATAATGCCATTTTTCAAGTACAGCACCGATGGTGATGTCAAAATAGCCATCGGTTAGATCATAGTATTCTTTGGCCATAGTAAGTAAATCGATTATTCTTGAATCAACTTCTATGGCTTTAATACCTGCGTTATCATTAATGGTTTTGATATTATTGATGCCTTGATAGTCATTATACTTATCGTATAGAGTATGGTATTCATAAGCTTGTTGTTCCATCATTTTGAAATAACGATCAAACTCAACTTCGCTTTTTGTATAGCCAACCAGTGCAAACACAGTATCAAAACCAGCATTGTAAGTAACTTTTCTATATTGGTTATAGGTTTCCTCTTTTTTACAACCAAATAAACCTATCGTAAGTAAAACTATTAATAAAATCTTTCTCATATTTATCACCACCGCCATTATAGCACAGTAGTGCTTTACACATATGTCTTCTTTATCATGAGTTTTATGATAATTGAGTTCAGTAAATAAGATTTGTGTTATAATTACTTTGTGATTTATTCATGATTTTGTAAATTAAATTTGAAATAAACCATACTTATGTGTATTATTTATGAGCAAAGAAAGAGGTGGATTTAATGTCGCTTTTAATCGGACCAATGCAAAAACATCTTAATGGTCATAAGGATTTAACAGATCATAAGGATGTTATTAAAGTAAGTCCTGATAAGCAAGTGTTAATACCGTTGGTTGCTTATGGTTCAACGGAAGTAGAAGTCTTAGTAAATGAAAATGATCAAGTAAAAGTAGGCACGAAAATAGCTGTTAGAGATGACGGTAAAATGTTCATTCCTATTTTCTCTTCGGTTTCGGGAACGGTAATAAAGAAGGTCAAAAACATGCATGATATGTTAAGACCAATCGATCATCTAGTGATTGAAAATGATTTTAGATATGAAAAGATAAAATCATTTGAACCATTAGATTATAATGAAGCTTCTAAAGAAGAGTTGATCACTTTCATGATGAATGCCGGCATTGTGGGCTGTGGTGGAGCTGGTTTTCCAGCATACATCAAATATAAGTTCGCTAAAGATATAAATACGTTATTGATTAACGGTGTTGAATGTGAACCTTATATCACAGCTGATTATCGTGTTATGAGTGATAATCTTGATAAATTGATCGTTGGTTGCTTAGCGATGCAAAAAATGGCGAATGCCAAAGAAGTAGTTATCGCTATTAAGAAAACTAAAAAGGATTTGATCAGTAAGATAGCTGAAAAGATCAGTGATCATAAAGAAATAAGAATCGTTGAAGTACCTGATGTTTATCCTATGGGATGGGAAAGAACGGTTATTTATCAGATATTTAAAAAGCGTTATGATCGTTTACCTGGTGAGGTTGGTATTGTGGTAAACAATTCAACAACTGCCATAACTTTTGCTCATGCCCTATTAACTGGCGAAGCAGGAGTTGACAAGATTGTTACCTTTAGTGGTAATGCATTAAAAACAACTGCTAATGTTGAAGTTAAGATTGGTACACCGATATCAGAGATCGTAGCACAATTAGGTGGTTATAGTGAAGATGAGGTCACAGTTTTATCAGGTGGACCAATGATGGGTAAAGCTATGCCTAATGATACATTTGTTGTTACGGCGGCTACTAATGCGATCACTGTACTTAAACCAGAGAAATTTCCTGATATGGCTTGTTTACGTTGTGGTAGTTGTACTGATCATTGTCCAGCTGCTATTCAACCAGTCAGGATCAATGAGTTTGAAAGAGCGAAAGATGTAGATGCTTTAAATAGATTAAGTGCTTTGGATTGTATCGAGTGTGGTATGTGTACCTATGTATGTCCTTCGCGTTTAGAAGTTACTGAGGGTGTACGTCGTGCTAAACGCTTGATCATGGCGAAGAAGAGATAGGAGGGCTATAGAAATGAAATTTATCAGTAAACCTGCTCCCAATTATCGTGATAAGCGTGGTACGCAAGGTATTATGATGGATGTTACGATCGCGCTTGTGGTCGTTGCATTGTTTGCGATCGTATATAACTACACCGCTTATGGTTTAGATTACGCGATAAGAATTGTGTTAATCTTATTAACAGCTGTGGGTGTTAGTGTTTTAACAGAAGTAGTTTGGTATTTAGTTAGTAAGCAAGATGTAATTAAAGGATTATCAGTATCCTTTCCGTGGGTAACCGGATTGATTTTGGCTTTGATGTGTCAAGTCAATGTAGGATTATATGCTTTAGCGATTGGATCTGTTTTTGCGATTATTTTTGGTAAGTTACTATTTGGTGGCTTTGGTTATAACATCTTTAATCCAGCAGGTGTTGGAAGAGCGGTCATTTTAAGTGGTTTTGCTTCAGCAGTTGCGGTTGATTTTGTTACTGGTGCTACACCAACTGGAACGATGAGTTCTTATGGTTGGTTAATTACTGATGCGGCTGTTGGCGAAACATTCTTATCAGGCTTTGGTGGATTATCAGGACTCTTTATTGGTAATTATGCTGGTGCACTTGGTGAAACTAGCACATTGATGTTGTTGTTGGTTGGTGTTTACTTAGCATGGCGTAAGGCTATTGACTGGCGTATTCCGGTTGCCTATCTAGGAACTTTGTTTGTTTTAGCGGTAATTGTTGGTATTAGTCGAGGTGCAGTTGGTTGGTATCCATTATTCCATATTTTAACTGGTGGTGCTGTTTATGGTGCAGTCTTTATGTTAACTGATCCTGTTACTAGCCCAACAAGTCGTACAGGTAAGATAATATTTGCCATGGGTGCTGCTATTATAACAATGGTTATTAGACTTAAAGCTAACTTACCTGAAGGTGTACTGTTTTCAATATTATTAATGAACATGTTTACCCCGCTTATTGAAGGATTAACTGATGGTCAACAGATTAAACTACAGAAGAAAAACATTCGCAGTTTGACTATAGTTAGTTTAGTGGGAGTTTTGTTAACAGTTGTTGTTGGTCAGTTGTTAACTCCTAAAGATCCAAATGCAGTTATCATTCCTGAAAAACCACCACTGATGTTAAAACAAATCATTTTATCTGATTCGCAGTTTGATCGCTTTGTTGGTGAAATTGTGTCGAAGGATACTGCTGGTGATTTGATCACTTATATAGTCATAATGCCTGGTTATGGTGAGTTGTATGCGGATGATGAATACTTCACATATTCTAATAATGAATTTGAAGTTGTTGTTAATACCACTGATAATTCTTTAGTCAGTGTAAGTTTTGTTAAGTTTGGTGATACACCAAATCTTGGTGATAAAGCCAAAGATCCTGACTACTTAGCAACATATGTTGGAATAGATATGCTTGATCAACAACAAGAAGTAGACTTATTGACTGGAGCTACATATACTAGCATGTCAGTGGCTGCTGCTGTTGCCTTGGTTATGGCAGATCTTGGAAATTAGGAGGTAGGCCATGAAAAGAATTATTTATCTTGCTTGTTTCTTGGCTATTATTGGAGCTATTGCTGGTGGCATTTTAGCTTTTGTCAATGAAATGACTTATGAAAGAATCAATGAAATGGCTATTGCCTCGGAAAAAGAGAATTTAGTCAAGATATATCCAAATGCGAATTTTGAAGAAGTTAGTTTTAAAGATGAAAGTGATTATATTGAAAAAGTATTTAAAGCTGATAATGGTGCTTATATTTATAAAGTAAAAGTTTATGGATATAAGGATTATGTCAGTTATTTAGTTGCTATTAAGAGCGATAAGATTGATGGTTTTGCGGTAATATCAGTTAATGATACGCCTGGTTATGGTATGAAAATTGCAGATGATGAGTATAAGAGTGCTTTAGTTGGTACTTCTACTGGTTCAAATGATCATATTATGAGTGGTGTCACTATTACGACAAGAAGTGTCGCAAACGGTATTGACGCTGCCTTTGAACTTAATAATAGTTTGGGAGGTAAGTAAAATGACTAAAGAAATTTGGGAGAATTTTAAGTCAGGTTTCATCAAAGAAAATCCAGTATTTGCACTTTATTTAGGGTTATGTTCTGTTTTAGCGATCACAATTAATTTAAATAATGCGATTGGTATGGGTGTAACGGTCACGATCGTACTGATTTTGGCCAATACGATCGTTTCTTTATTAAGAAAGATCACACCAAATGAAATTAGAATTCCAGTTTATATCGTTATCATATCAACTTTGGTCAAGAGTTCAGAACTTTTGATTAAAGCGTATGCTCCAACATTGGATACAGCTTTAGGGGTATTTATTCCGCTTATTGTTGTTAACTGTATTATTTTGGGTAGAGCTGAAGCTTATGCTAGTAAGAATGGTGTACTAGCTAGTGCGGTTGATGGTTTAGGTAAAGGTCTAGGATTCATGTTTGGTTTAGTTGTGATGTCGCTTATAAGACAGATTTTAGGAACAGGTATCATTAATTTCTCAAACCCATTTACTGGTGCAATGCTTTTTGAACTTAGGATCATTCCTGCTGATTATGTTATCAGTGTGTTTACTCAAGCTGTTGGTGCGTTTTTAACATTCGCATTGATTGCAGCAGCGGTAGCGGCTTTTAATAATCGTAAGCCAGCTAAGGAGGTTAAATAATGACTAATCTAATTACGATGTGTATATCGGCGGTTTTGATAAACAATATCGTCTTGTCACAATTCTTAGGCATATGTCCCTTTTTAGGAGTATCACGCAAGAAAGAATCGGCGATTGGTATGGGGTTGGCGGTCATGTTTGTCATGATTGGGGCTTCTACTCTTTCATACTTGCTTTATTATTATGTACTTAAACCTTTGAATATTGAATATATGAACCTTGTTTCATTCATCTTGGTTATTGCATCTTTTGTGCAGTTTACTGAAATGTTTGTTAAGAAGTTCTCACCTAGTTTATATAAATCATTGGGTATCTATCTACCTTTAATCACAACTAACTGTGCGGTATTATTTGTGGCATTAGCAAATATAACTTCAGGTTATAGTTTTATTGAAATGCTAACATATTCATTTTCAGTACCACTTGGGTTTATGTTAGTCTTGATCATTTTCTCTTACATCAGAGAAAAACTAGATGCTGCTCCAATTCCTAACGCATTTAAAGGCAATCCAATTGCTTTGATCGTAGCAGCGTTAATGGCTATTGCCTTTAGTGGATTGGCAGGTCTAGTATGATGATTGCCATAGGTGTTGGTATCACTTTAGGTGGGGTACTAGCATTATCATATTACATGAATATGATGACACCAGTACCTGAAGGTTGTGAAAGCTTGCAAGCTGCTTGTGAAGGGTGTCAAATGACGCATTGCCATAAACATCCAACACACGTATAGGAGGATATTGAGATGTTAAAAGCTGTTTTAATGATGATGATATTGGGTCTTTCAATGGGATTATTATTAGCTATAGCGGCTAAAGTATTCTATGTTGAAGTTGATAATAGAATTGATGATGTTAGAAAAATGTTACCAGGTCTTGATTGTGGTGGTTGTGGCTATGCTGGTTGTAATGCATTTGCGGAAGCGATATGTTCAGGTGAAGTCACCAATGTTAAACTTTGTCGCCCTTCAAAACCGGATGCCAGAAAGGCAATTGCAGAATATCTTAAATCAACACCAGATACACACGGAAAAACAATTGAAGTTGAAATCTAGAATACCCTTGGGTATTCTTTTTTTAGGATTAAGCTATCACTTTGATAATACTAAAAAGGGGTAGTCATGAATAATAAAAGGACAATAATAATCGTATCAAGCATAGTATTTATAATTATATTGATTGCAATAATGATGGCATCTTTTTTAAATCAAGTTAAGTATGTATATTTTTGTACCGAAATGATCATAGCAACCGAAAAGATTAGTATGGATAAAATTGAGAGAAAGATGATACCTTTATGGTTCTATCAAGATGATATGATATCTGAACTTGATCAAGTAAGTAATATGTATGTGCGTTATAATACAACACTTTATCCAAACATGATGGTAACTAAAAGTATGTTAATGAATGAAGATGAACTTAAAAATAGCACAAAGTATCGACTTGATGTTGATGAGGTAGTATTTACTGTTACAAGTGATAAACTGCGAAACTTAAAAGGATTGTTAATCCTTGATCAGTATCTTGATATCTATGTAACAATAAATAATAGAAATCAACCTGTAGTTGTCGATTGGTTGTTTAAAAATGTTAAGATAATTGGTTTAAAGGATAAAAACGGTAAAGAATTAAGTAAGAATGATAATACAAATCTTTATCTTATTAATTTAGCGATTAATGAGGAACTATTACCTTACTTGATCAAAGCACAAAAAAGTGGTGAGATTGAATTGATCATTGCAAATAATCATCTTAAACAAACAGAATTTAATCATTCATCATTACTCTTACAATATTTACAATAAATATGTATTATAATAAGTAACGATAGATGTGTTAAATGGGAGGGCAGATATGATACTGATCGTAGATGCTGGTAATACCGATGTTAATTTCTTTGTATATGATGATAAGAAAATTGTATATCAAGATCGTTTAATGACTAAACGTGATGATTTAAGTGATTACTATTATTCTTTAGTACATAAAATTAGTTTGTGTGGATTTAGAATTGATGGTTATATTATCTCTTCAGTTGTGCCGTTAATTACTGATCATTTAGTTGATACTTTACGTAGTGTTTTTAAAATGGATGGTTTAGTGGTAAACAGCGTTTTGGTTAGTGATTTAAAGATAGAGTTAGACAATAGAGATGAATTAGGTGCAGATTTGATCGCTACTACTTATGGTGTTATGGCAAAATATGAGTTACCAGCAATCGTTGCTGATCTTGGAACAGCAACCAAGATAAGTATTATTAGCAAAGATAAAGTTTTTCAAGGGGGAATAATTGTGCCTGGTGTTAGTATTGCTAAAAAAGCAATGGAGTTGATGATTCCACATTTACCAGTTATTGAACCGATACTTCCTGATCGTTTAATCAACCGTGATACGATTAAATCAATGCAAGCCGGCTTGTTATATGGGACAATTCATCAGGTTAGAAGTTTAGTTTTGGCAGTTGAAGAAGAAATGGGCTTTAAAGCGACCAAAATCTTAACTGGTGGCTATAGTCGTTTCATCAATCATAAACTGCCAGAATTCATTTATGATGAGACATTATTAAATGATGGTTTACTTGCAATATATCATCAATATAAATAGCAGTAATAATCCCTTTATGTTGTTAGCTTGATGTGTTAGAATAATGAGAATGCATGGGGGATTTATGATGCACTTGGGATTAAAAAGATTTTTAAGAAATAAAGATTTCTATAAAATGGTTATAGTTGTTGCTTTACCTTTAATGATGCAGCAACTTGCTACTAGCTCTGTAAACTTGATTGATAATTTAATGATTGGACAGTTGGGTGACGCCGCTTTGGGTGCAGTAGCGGCGGTCAATCGTTTTTATATGATTTCTATTTTTGCTACAAATGGTGTTTTAGCTGCTTCTTCGATCTATATAGCACAGTTTTTTGGTGCTAAGGATCAAGAACATATGAAACAATCTTTTAGGTTTGCACTAATTGCTTCCTATTTATTTGCTATAGTATCTTTTGCTTTAGCCATTTTGTTCCCCACTACTATCGTTTCATTTTTTACTGATGATATTACAATCATAAATCTTGGAGCTGATTATCTAAGAATCGCATCATTTACATTTTTATTTCTTGCTTTATCATTAGCAGTATCAAATTCAATGCGTGCTATTGGTGAGTCACATATTCCACTACGGATTAGTGTAACGGCGGTTATTATCAATGGCATATTGAACTATATATTTATCTTTGGTCACTTTGGATTGCCTGCAATGGGAGTTAAAGGAGCAGCTTATGCGACTGTAATAGCGCGTTTTATTGAATCGGTAATGTTTCTTTATATTGTTATTGTTAGACACTTTCCGTTTGTCACGAAAATTAAAGATATCTTTGTGATGTCAAAAAAACTAGTTAAAACAATAATCGCAAAAGCTACACCTTTGGCTGTTAATGAAATCTTATGGTCTGGTGGTATGGCAACATTGTTCAAATTCTATGCAACCAGAGGACCAGAAGTTTTATCAGGATATTCAATAGCTAATACTATTGCTGATTTGTTTTTCGTTTTATTTGGTGGTATGGCGGTTGCATCAACGGTTTTAATATCGCAACCGTTAGGTGCTAATAAGCTTGATGAAGCAAGAGAAAACGCTTATGGACTTCTAGGTTTTAGTTTTGTATTAGCTGTTATTTTAGGATTTGTTATGTTTCTATCATCATTCATCATTCCAAGTTTGTATAATATTACCCCTGAAACATTTAGGATAGCAACAACTGCTTTACGAATCATGAGTGGTTTGTTTTGGGTTTATATGCTCAACGCTGAATGTTACTTCATTCTTAGAGCAGGTGGTGACACTAAATCAACCATGGCGATGGATTCACTTTATATGTGGTTTGTTAATTTACCGATAGTAGGATACTTCTGTTATTTTACGGTAATCCCGATCTTTGGTTTGTATTTAATTGGTCAAGCAACAGATTTGTTTAAGCTAGTTTTTTCTTACCATTTGGTTAAAAAGGAAAAATGGGTTGTTAATCTTACAAATGTAGTTCATGATGAAATCTTATAACTACGTCAGATAGCGTAACTGAGGATAGAAAATTAATATGAAATTTACCAAAGATGAAATGATCGTGATTACGATTACTGGTGTCTATACATTAGCTGCAACAATGGCAACCACCTTTATCAACGTTTACTTATTTGATTATACAAATTCATATATTGTATTAAATGTGTATCAATTAATTCGTTTAGGAATTCTTGGAGTAGTTGCTTTTATTTCGGCTAAACTATCATATCGATTACGGATGTCCACAACTTTGACGCTAGGGTTAATATGTATCACTTTTTCGGTTATGATCTTGTTGTTTCTACAAGAGCGCGTCGCTGATAACATGCTTTATGTATATCTGATTGCCTTAGTTTGGGGAAGTGGGGAAGGCTTTTTTTGGATATCATTAAATACACTAAATCAATTGATAACTACACCAAAAACGCGTGGTAATTACTTGGGGTTAAATGGTGCAATGACAAACATTGCGACTATTTTCGCTCCTTTATTATCAGCGCAGATTTTGGCGGTTCATGATATTGAAATAGAGGGATACTATACAATGTTTAAGGTTGTGATCGCTATGTTTGTCATTATATCGTTTTTATCAACGCTGGTTAAGTCGCCAGTTCAGAAGCTTAAGTTTAGTGTGCTAGATAATCTAAAAACCATTAAGTTTGATATACAATGGAATTATGTTGTAAGAACACAATTTTTATGGGGATTTAGAGATGCGGCTGTAATGTCACTTACTGGTATCTTAATTTATCAATCGGTCACAAATGGAGCGGCATATGGACGCTTATTGGCTCTTTTCGCTTTGATTGCGACCTTATCGAATTATATAGTTGGTAAAGTAGTTGAGAAGAAAACGCGATTAACTTTTCATATTATTGGGACTTTAGGTATATTTACAAGTGGTATGTCACTGGTAGTATTGCCTGGTTTTTTAGGGGCAGTAGCTCATGGTACCTTAGCTAATCTTTTCTTTGCTTTTATGTCTATTCCTTATAGTATCATTGTAATGAACATAATTAGTGATTATATGCCAAATGAGAATATTATAGGAAGAACAACAACCCGTGAAATAATGACGGCTTCTGGAAGAGTGGTTGGATTATCGTTTCTTCTTGTGATCATAACTATAAATCCTGACTTGTTTGGATTAAAGTTAGCGTTATCACTTATTTATATCACTAACTTGTTGATCGCATTGTCAACTTACATATACGATCACAAAAAACATCCACGTCTTTTAGAAAAGAGCAAATAAGTTCTTGATGTATTATTAGGCTTTGTCTAAAAAATAGGCTTAAAGTACTTGATAAAAATGTATTCTCATGTTATATTTTATAAGCACTTGCCTAAATAGCTCAGTAGGTAGAGCAACCGGCTGTTAACCGGTTGGTCACAGGTTCGAGTCCTGTTTTAGGCGCCATGCGGCGCGTTGGAGAAGCGGCTTAACTCACATGCCTTTCACGCATGCATTCACGGGTTCGAATCCCGTACGCGTCACCAAAATTTATATTCAAGTGCAAGTAAAAACTGTCCTGATTGGGACAGTTTTATTTTTGTTGTTCAATTCTTTTTGAGATAAAATCTGGTACATCTTTCTGAGGGATGCCGAGGATGTATCCCATTTCTTGGTTGAAGTACATTTCGGCTTTTGTGTAGTATTGAGTATCTTTGCTGGGAAAGGGTTTTTTATCAATTTGATATTTCAAGCGTTCTTTATATACATATAATACTACTAAAGCGAAATTCCACAATTCGCCACTTTCGAGGCTTTCTTTATAGAACTGTTCGCGTTTACGATATGATGTTTCCCATTCTTGGTTTATAGATGATAATTTATCAATTATTGAAAGAGCAGTTGCTTTATCATTTACTTTGCGAAGAATACGATTGGTATCAACACTTACTGAAATATTAGTGCTCAAAGAAGCACAATCAGAGATTGGCTTTAGAACATAGTATTTCTGTATAACGTCATTGAAAATACGATTTTCGATCTCTAGGATACGACAAAGACCAAAACCTTCATAAAAAACGATATCATCAATTTCAAACATAATATCAGTTACCTTGTCTGTTTTCATTATACCAAATTTGTTCGTATTATGTAAGGCTAAGCAAAGTTGATAATTTCATCTAATAAGTATTAATTATTATATCTTTTAAATGTCTTATATGATAAATTACTTTGGTGGGTAAATATGATGAATAAAAGGATTGATGTTTTACATGGTGACATATTAAAGACGCTAGTATTATTGTCTTATCCAATATTGGTGTGTGGTTTCTTCCAACAGTTATACAATATTGTTGATACAATGATAATTGGACGTTTTGTTGGTAGTGATGGAATAGCCATCATTGGTGGATCACCTAATATGTTAATCAACTTGTTCAATGGTTTTGCGGTTGGTATTATCTCTGGGAGTATGATCTTAGTCGCTAACAAGTTTGGAGAAAAAGACGAAGCAGCTATCACAAAGAGTATTAATACATCATTAATCTTAGCCGTGATACTGGGGGTTGTATTATCAGTTTCATATATTGTGCTTGGAAGAAGAATTCTTATCTTTTTAAATGTTCCTGATTTAATTATAAATCGATCAATTACTTATTTGGCAATATATGCGGTTGGATTTCCGTTTTATTTTTTGTTTCAAATGGCTATTAATATTTTTAGAGCTATGGGTGAAACTAAAAGGCCGACGATGTTTTTAATTGCTTCATTTGTGATAAACATCATTCTTGATATATTCTTAATTTACTTCCTAAAGTTTAATGAAACTGGTGTTGCGTTAGCGTTTATTTTAACTCAGATAATTGGTGCTATGCTAGTGTTAAGAAGTCTAGATGCTCAGCCTAATATCAAGATTAGTACATATACATTAAACATAGATATATTAAAGAGTATTTTAGTTATTGGAATACCTGCTAGTATTACCTCAATTCTTTATGCGTTTACTAACATATTGATTCAATCAAAAGTGAATCTTCTTGGTAGTACAGCTATTGCGGGTTATGCGATCAATGCTAAAGTCGAAAACCTGTTTTGGATTTTCATGACTTGTATTGGAGCGGCGATAACAACTTTTGTTGGTCAAAATTATGGTGCTGGTTACTTTAAACGTATCAATGAATCAATAAAGAAAAGCTTGATTATAGGAGTAGTTATAACATTGAGTATTAGCGCTTTAGTATATTTTTTACGTATACCTTTGGCATCAGCTTTTAGTAAAGATACTGTTTTAATACAGTATGCAGCTAAGATAATGCGTTTTATGGCACCTACCTATATTACCTTTACATTAATTGAGGTTATAAGTGGTATTTTAAAGGGAATGCGTAAAACGATTGCTTCAACTATAATTACATTAGTATGTGTAACATTGGTAAGGGTATCATATATTTTGGTCTTTACTGATATCCACAGTAGTATAGAAACAATACTAAAGGCATATCCTTTAAGTTGGATCACGGCTTCGTTAGCTTTTATTTTATACTTTATGTATGAGAAAAAGAAACTGCTACAATTAGAGCATAAAAAAAGTTCCTAATGGAACAATTAACATAATGGGGTGACTGATGGGACTTGAACCCACGAGTGCCGGAGCCACAATCCGGTGCGTTAACCAACTTCGCCACAGCCACCACATGCATTGACAATTCTATCT
>JAYFOM010000017.1:0-4954 GCA_034932685.1 Erysipelotrichaceae bacterium | reverse complement strand
GATAAGGATTTACCATTCAAAACATGTTCTTCGCACATCTTAAGTTTTTCTTCTATTGTTATTCTCATTTAAAAATGCTCCCTTCAATTAGAGTGGGTATATTAATTATACCTTTTCTCCAATAAATGGAAGCCATTTCATGTGTCGATGGTGGGGATAGAGGGACTTGAACCCTCACGATGTTGCCATCAACGGATTTTAAGTCCGTTGCGTCTGCCTATTCCGCCATATCCCCGATGATTGGAGGTTCCTACCGGATTTGAACCGGTGCTCACTGAGTTGCAGTCAATTGCCTTACCACTTGGCTAAGGAACCCTGTGCTGCGCTTATTCATTATAAACAATGACATAAAAAAAAGCAACAAAAAAACGGATGGTTTATCCGTCTTTTTGTCTTAGTTAGATTTAATTCTGGTCCAAAGATCAGCGATTACTTTGCGCATAGCTTCATTGTTTTTAAAGCTTTCATCAAACTCATAGCCAAGTCTTGGTTCATATGCGATATTTCCTTCATACTCACCATCAACACCAATCATTTCATCATATACTGCTTGTACAGGTGAAGTATAACCTACATAAGATGAGTTAGCAGCGGCAACATCTTCATTCAACATGAAATTAATCCAAGCGTGAGCTAAATCAACGTTTTGGCTATTCTTGTAAATTACCATACCATCAACCCATAAGTTTGTTCCTTCATTTGGCATAAAGAAGCTCATTTCTTCATTCTCAGTCAAGATATAAGCAGCATCACCACTATACATAACAGCAATATCCTTGTTTCCAGCAATCATAGCATCAATACTATCATCAGTCACATATACAGGATCCATTGTTTTAGCAATATTAGTCAACCATAAAGCTGCTTCATCAATCTCAGCTTGTACTGTTGTATTAGCTGAATAGCCTAGTGCTTTTAGTGCGATCATAAATGCGTCTCTTTCAGAATCATAAATAAAGATTCTACCTTTATAATCTGTATTGGCTAAGATGCTCCAACCTTGCTCCATTAGAACTGCTTCATCAACTTTAGTCGTATTGTATAAAAGACCTACTGTTCCCCAAAAATAAGGTACTGAAAACTTATTGCCCGGGTCATAGCTTCTATTGGTGACACCAGGAATTAACGTGTCGAAATTCTCAATCTTGCTTAAGTCAAGCTCAAGTAGTTGATCTTCCGCTATCAATCTTTCAATCATGTAATCACTTGGTACTAAAACATCATAATTTTCGCCACCCATTAACTTGGTGTACATTTGTTCATTGCTTTCAAAGGTATCATAGATCACCTTGCAGTTGAATTCTCTTTCAAACTCGGTAATGACATCTGGGTCAATGTAAACACCCCAGCTGTAGACTTTCAATTGTTCTTTTGGTGTATTTGAACAACCAAACATTGTTGCCGCCAATAATACAGCGACCAATAACATTAGTATTTTTTTCATTCCAATACTGTCCTCTCTTTCTTCTTAAATAACGGAATAATATTTATCGCGATCAAGATCACTGTAACCAGCAAGATCATGATCGATGATAACGCATTAATAGTGGGATTGATCCGTTTACTCATCGTATAGACCAATATGGAGATATTTCTAACACCGTTGCCCGTAACAAAGTAAGATATCACAAAGTCATCAAATGACATTGTAAATGCGATCAATGCGCCTGAGATGATACCTGGCATAATCTGAGGTACGATAACCTTGATGAGTGCTTGCCAAGGCGTTGCTCCTAAATCCATTGCTGCCTCAGCAATATTAGGATCAAGTCTTCTAAGTTTAGGTAATACACTTAAGATAACATATGGGATACAAAAGGCGATGTGAGCAAGTAACATTGTCATAAACCCTTTGGTGATTGATAAAGTAGTAAACAATAACATCAAACTAATAGCCGTAACAATATCTGGATTTAAGATAGGTAAGTTATTGATGTTTAAGACGATTTCTTTGATAATCGGCTTACTATTACTAATTCCGATAGCTGATATCGTTCCAACAATCGTAGCGATAACTGTTGAAATCAAAGCGATAGATACTGTTGTTGTTACCGCACTGATAATGGAGCGATCATGAAACAAGTTTTGATACCATTGTAATGAAAACCCACTCCAGCTGGTAAGAGAGCGTGAACTGTTAAAAGAGAAAATGATCGTTAAAACAATTGGTAGATAAAAGAAGATTAGCGCAATAGCAATCATCAAAACAGGTGATATCTTTTGCAATTTTGATTTACGCATGTTTTACCTCCTTTTGTTTACCATTATCATCTTGATCGACTTTTCGTGTGAAATACATGCTGATCAAGATAATACTTGCCATGATCAATGAAATAGCACTACCAAAATTCCATTCACCCACGGTTATAAACTGATTTTCAATCAAATTACCAATTAACATATATTGACCCCCACCTAAAAGTTTGGGAATAACGAAGGTAGATACTGACGGTAAAAACACTAAGGTTATACCAGAAATGACACCAGACAAGGAAAGCGGAAAGACTACTCTTTGAAATGTTTGAAGTTTATTAGCCCCAAGATCACTACTGGCATCAATTAATGCTCGATCCAGCTTTGCAAGTGCGGTATAAATCTCTAAAATCATAAACGGTAAGAAGTTATAAACCATACCAAGAATGACCGCAAAATCTGTGTACATCAAGGTAACAGGAGCCAAGCCAATCTTTACTAAGAAAGAATTTATGATACCATTATCCGATAATACCGATATCCAAGCATATGTTTTGACAAGCGTATTTATCCACATAGGAATAGTTATCAATAACATTAGAAGTGTTTGCATCTTAGGTTTAGCACTAGCAATGCTATAAGCAATTGGATATCCCACAATAATGCTTATTATTGTGGTTATAAACGCTACTTGTAAAGATTTGATCAGAACTTTGATATAAACACTATCAAAAAACTTTAAAAAGTTATCAAACGTAAATTGAACAGTTATTACATTATTACCTCTAATAGTAAAAGCATAGAATAAGATCAATAACATTGGTATGACGATAAATGCCCCCATCCATACCATATAAGGCTTAACTAGATTCGCAAACGTCTTCATCAATATGATCCTATCTTGTACATAACATGAATATCTTCAGGAAAGAAGTGGAGGCCTACTTCCTTACCAATCTCAGTAAAATCTGTTGTATGAATGATGAAATCACGATACATTGTTTCAACAGAAATTTCATAATGCACACCTTTAAATATGATTGAGCGAATGATACCATTGATCTTTCCCATCTCAGGAACAACAATATCGATATCTTCAGGACGAATGACAACATCAACATCTTCATTCTCTTCAAAACCATAATCAACACATTCAAATTCAATATCATCAAACTTAACTCTATAATCATCAAGCATCTTAGCTTCGATTATGTTTGATTCGCCAATGAAGTTAGCGACAAAGCGATTTTCTGGCTCATTATAAATATCAGTAGGTGATCCGATTTGTTGAATCTCACCATTATTGATAACAACAATCTTATCGCTCATTGTCAAGGCTTCTTCTTGATCATGTGTTACATAGATAAAAGTAATACCTACTTCTTTTTGTATCTTCTTTAATTCATGTTGCATTTCTTTTCGAAGTTTTAGATCAAGTGCTCCTAAAGGTTCATCAAGAAGTAATACCATCGGTTCATTTACTAGGGCTCTTGCTATAGCTACTCTTTGTTGTTGACCACCTGACATTAAAGTAACTGATTTTTCTTCATAACCGTCAAGTCCAACTAATCGCAACATCTTAGTAACCTTTTGCTTGATAATATCTTTACTTTGTTTCTTGATATGCAAACCAAATGCGACATTGTCAAATACATTCATATGGGGA
Source organism: Erysipelotrichaceae bacterium (assembly GCA_034932685.1). Classification (GTDB taxonomy): domain Bacteria; phylum Bacillota_I; class Bacilli_A; order Erysipelotrichales; family Erysipelotrichaceae; genus JAQUCI01. Next base: position 1,095 of record JAYFOM010000017.1, on the reverse strand, counting down.
AAAAGTGCATACTTTTGAAAAACCGTATTAATCTCTCTTTTGTATGGTGGTACATTACTAATCTCGATATCATCAAAAAAGATCTTGCCTTCAGTTTGATCAACAAAACCACCTAGTATTCTAAGTAATGTTGTCTTGCCACAACCAGATGGGCCAAGCAAAGTTACAAATTCATTTTCATTGATTTCAAGATTAATTCCCTTTAAAACCAACTGTCCGTCATACTCTTTTACGATGTTTTCAAATCTAATCAATGTGCGCATAGGTCTATTTCCCTTCTAAAAGATTGGTGGAGTACAGATCCATAATACTGATGCGATCTGATTTGTTTCATTCTTTAGATAATGACTATCATTACCTTTGATATAAAAAGTGTTTCCTTTTTTGATGACATGTTTTTTATCACCATTGTATAAAACCACTTTACCAGCTAATACATAACCAAACTCTTCACCTTCATGTGGACTTATGATCTGTGATGTTTGATGTGGTGAAAGTTCGATCAATATTGGTTCCATCTCGTTTTTTTGGGCGTTTGGAACAATCCAATTGATAACTAACCCTTCGCGATGATCAACAAAGAAATCTTCTTTACCAAAAACGATTTTCTCATTCTTTTCATCCTTAAAGAATTCGGTCATTGTTAATCCTAATGCCTCAACAATATCAGCAAGTGTCGTGATCGATGGCGAGGTTAGATCTCTTTCTAATTGTGATAGAAATCCCTTAGTTAACTCACATCTACTAGCTAACTCTTCTAAAGTAAGATTATTTCTGGTGCGTAATTGCTTAATGCGCTTTCCGATTTCCATGATAGCCCCCTGTTTAGTATTGGTAAACTAAATATTTTGTTTAGCAAACAAATATATTATACATAAATTATTTTAGATTGCAAGTATTTATAAACATTTTGTTTAATAAAGATAAACAAAAAAGAAAGTTCTATGACTTTCTTTTTAGGTTCTAGAATAATTGTTGGGGTGATGTCTAAAATATAAAAGGACATAAGAATGAATATCCGATAAAATGGAGTTAGTTAAGACCATGAAAGGATAATCAACCTATGTCCCAAAACAATACTATCATAAGATTATT
>JAYFOM010000016.1:0-77389 GCA_034932685.1 Erysipelotrichaceae bacterium | reverse complement strand
TGGCTTTAGAAACTTCGATCGTTTTCGTACTCGTATCTTGATCAACTTTGCTTAACTTAAAAAGTATTCCGGTTTCCCAAAATACTCTTGTTTACTCCATTCTTATTGGTTTACCCCAACATTTGACTTAGAGCCTCTTTTTAGCTATATTTTATAAAGCTGAATCTATTAATTGTTCAAGCATGGCTTTGCTTTGAAACCCCACAACCGTCTTTACGACTTCAGCATCTTTAAACAAGATCAATGTCGGAATTGACATAATGCCATAGCGTTGGGCAAGTGCTGGTTCATTATCAACATTCACCTTAACGATCTTTGCTTTGTCTTGATAGCTATTGGCAAGCTCTTCAAGCACAGGTGCGATCATTTTACACGGTCCACACCAATCTGCGAAGAAGTCAACTAATACAACGCCATCTTTTATTTCTTGATCATACTCATTTGCAGTTACAATTTTCATACTTACCTCCATTTATCTTATTATAACATAATCTTTAGTTATTAGTTTTTTGATGCACTAAAAAGCCGATTAATCAATCGGCCGATATTTTATAACTTCGCAGCTGCTGCTTTATCAATGATGACAACAACATCATTATGTTGTTGTAAAATGCTTGCTGGTAGCTCTTCAGTTTGTGGTCCTTTGATCATACCATAAATAGCATCTTGTTTTGATTCACCACTTGCGATCATTAGTACTTTCTTTGCTTTCTGCATGATCGTGCCACTTCCCATTGTTATCGCATGTTTGGGAACTTCATCTAAAGAATCAAAGAAACGAGCGTTATCTTCTCTTGTTTTATCGTCAAGTTCAACAATATGGGTTTTTGAAGTAAATGATGTGCCAGGTTCATTAAAGCCAATATGACCATTTCTTCCAATTCCCAACACTTGAATATCAAACATAAACGGTGCCATTTGCGTTTCATATAATGCTGCTTGCTTATCAATATCCCCATCACTGCTTGGAATGTGGATATTCTCTTCTTTTATATCAAGCCCCTTAAACAAGTTTTCATGCATAAAGGTATAATATGATTGAGAATGATTCTTAGGAATACCAATATACTCATCTAAGTTAAAAGTCACTACATCTTTATAAGATGTACCATTTTTATGATGATCTTCAACCATTAATTTATACATACCAACAGGACTACTGCCTGTTGCCAAACCCAAAACAGCGTTTGGTTTTTCTGTTACCAAGTCACGAATGATCGTGAATGCTTTTCTACTTATCTCTTCATAGTTTTCACAAATAATTATCTTAAACATTTTTTCTCCTTTTTTGTAAACAATCGTTTGAATTAATCTACATTGTTTTACTTAAGACTACTCTTCTTTGGTACTCTTAGCGTCAATCCATCTTTGATCAACTTATATTCTATCATAGATGCAGTATTAGTTTCACCATCACAGCCATACATTACTGGATTATCCGTGATCAATGTAACACTAGTTGAGCGATAAAAGTCAACTTCAGGTAAACCAACATGCTTTCCTTTAAAATATTGCGGTAAGAGCTTCAAAATCCTTCTTAGACGCATATCCTTAACAACACATACATCTAACATTCCATCTTGAATATCCGCATCTGGTGTTGGTAAAAAGCCACCACCATAGAACTTGCCATTCATTACAGCTATCAATAATGCTTTTGATGTTAAAACTTGATCATCTAATGTCATCTTTATAACAATGGGATGCGGTTTAATTACAGTGATCAAAGCAGCTACAATATAAACAAGTGAGCGTGGAATCGGATACTTACTACCAATCTTATTAGCTAATAAGTTTACATCCGCATCTAATCCCATACTTGATGAGTTTAAATATCTTACATCATTTGCCATACCATAATCAACTTTTACACTTCTTCCTTCAATAGTCGCAAGTAATGTTTCTTCAACACTTTGCGCTGTGTATTTGATCATCTTAAAGTAATCATTGCCTGTACCATTTGGAATGACAGCCATCGCTACACCCTCATTGATACCATTTAAAATTTCAAAGGCAGTGCCATCACCACCAATGCCATAAACGCAAACATCATCATCATTTGTGAATGATGACGCAATCTTTTGCGCATGTCCTTTTTCTTCAGTGATTATGATTTGATAATCGTCGGTGTTTTTGAAGTAATTTTTGATCATTGGTACTAAACGTTCTGAGTCTTTTTTACCAGCGACCGGATTAATAATAAAAACATGTTTCATAATTGTTCCTCGACAACTTGTATTCTACCATTATATCATCTCAAGAAAAAGCCTCAATCGTTTTAATTGAGGCTTAAACGAAATTTATAGGCTTAAAGCATTTCCTCACCCAAGACATATGTCTGTTTTAAGGTGTAATCATCATTAAATACGGCAATATCAGCGTCGTAGTTAACATTTAAGTAACCCTTACGATGACCGAAATTTAGTAATTTAGCCGGATTACAAGTTACAGAGTTAATAGCCGTAACTTCATCGATCTTAGCTTTTTCAATTTGATGCTTTAGTAACATATTTAATTTGGCACTTGATCCAGCAAGTGTACCATTTGGTAAGCGACCAACTCCATCTTCACCAATTATGACAAAACGATCTTTCATTTGTCTTTCTCCTGGTGGCAAACCTTTAATTTGTACGGAATCAGTAACAGTGATCAGCTTGTCTTTTCCTTTGATTCGCGCTAATACATTGGCAACATCCTTATTAACATGAACACCATCTCCAACGATTTCAGCATACATATCATCATAATACATTGCTGCACCAACAACTCCTGGCTCGCGATGATGTAGTCCTAACATACCATTAAAAGTATGCGTGAAGATTTTAGCACCAGCTGCTCTTGCCTTTGTGATAATATCAAAACTAGCACCAGTATGTCCTAAAGCAACTACCAAGCCCTGAGAAACACAATGACGAATGAAAGTCATGTCTTCATCAAGTTCTTCTGGAGCAACCATGACATAGATTAAATTACCTCTAGCTGCTTTTTGATATTTCTCATAAGTTTCAAGTGTCGGTATTACTCTAAATGCGAAATCTTGAGCACCTCTAAATTTTTCACTGATGAATGGTCCTTCTGAATAAACGCCAAGTATGTTTGTACCACGATACTTTTGTTCCATCACATTAGCAACGGCTTCAAGACCCTTAAGAATGTTTTCTTCACTAGCACTTGATGTTGTCGGTAGAGTACTGGTAACACCTTCTGTAGGAAGATAGGCCATCCAGTCCTTAAGCCATTCTTCAGTCGCATGATTGGTGTCATTGCCGTTAAATCCATGATTGTGGATATCGATCAACCCTGGAGTGATTCTAAGATCTCCATAATCTTTATCTACTGAAACGTGATTATAAGGCATTACTTTTGTGATCTTGTCTTTGGTTATTTCTAGTTGTAACGGTCTGAATGCTTCATCAAACCAAACTCTCTTACTTTGAATTATCATATTTTTCTCCTTTATAATTGAGCTTTTCCTAAGCTATATGTCTGCTCAACGTTATATTCATTATCTAATACTACAATGTCTGCGTCATAACCAGCAACTAGTTTACCTTTATGATCATCAATTCTTAACATCTTAGCAGCGTTAAGTGATACCATATTGATCGCATAGTTCACTGGTACTTGTACATATTCAATCAAATTTCTTAATCCTTCATTAAATTTCAATGAACTACCAGCTAAGGTGTTTGTACCGACTAAGTAGGCACTGCCATTAGCTCTAACTTCAACACTTTGACCACCAAGATCATAAATACCTTCAGGTGATCCTTTACATCTTAATGAATCAGTGATCATTACCGCGTGATTTGGTCCTTTATCCATAACAAAGTTATTGATAGCTGCCCAATGAACATGATTTCCATCAGTAATTATCTCACCATATACTTCTTTGATTCTCATCGCTGCCCCAACAAGTCCTGGTTCGCGATGATGGAAACCCGTCATGCCATTAAAGACATGTGTCATACTCATAGCACCGTTAGCAACACCCATTAGAGCTTCTTCATATGTTGCACCTGAATGTCCGATCGATACAACCGTACCATTTGATGATGCATACCTTGTCAAAGCGTAATCTGGATCTTTCTCCGTAGCTAGGGTAATGATCTTGATATTACCTTCAGCCGCATCTTGGTATGCTTTAAATTGCTCAATTGTTGGTACAACGATAAATTGTTCTGGTTGAGCGCCTTTAAATTTAGTATTTAAATATGGACCCTCAAAGTTCACACCCAATACTTGAGCTCCTTTTTGTTCTTTTCTCATATATTTAGCAACTCCAACTAAAGCATTGGTCAAAACATCAACCCCTTGCGTTACGGTAGTTGGCAAAAACCCAGTAATACCTTCTTCGGGAAGATGTTTAGCCCACATTTCTAAGCCTCCACCTTCACCATCATTAGTATCAAAACCATAGGCTCCGTGACAGTGAACATCGATCATGCCAGGAATGATGCGTGAGTTGCCATAATCCTTATCAACCACTTTGGTCTGATATGGATATATTGCTTTAATTATTGAACCTTCTATTTCGATTTGTGCTGGTACAAACTGATCAGCCAACCAAACCCTTTTACTTTGAATAAGCATATCTATTCCTCCTATTGAATAAATTATAGCATATTTATATATATATTATGAATCAATATACACTAATATTAGTTTCTACTAACTACTTCTTCTTTTTGCCTTGATCTTATTACTTTCCTTTTTAAAATACGGTTTTGCCTTAACAAGACAATGTTCATCATTACCAATCAAATCCTCACGTTTAGCTTGTTGTAATGCCTTAATCACTAGTTCATGATTGTGCGGATTATTAAAATGTAACAAGGCTCTTTGAAGCTGTTTTTCTTGTAAATCTTTAGCTACATAAACCTTTTTCATGGTAAAAGGATCAATCTCTGTATAATACATACACGTAGCTGCTGTTGCTGGTGTTGGATAAAAATCTTGTACCTGTTCAGGTAGATAACGTTGTTTTTTAAGATATAACGCTAATGCAATAGCATCATCAAGGGTACTACCAGGATGTGAACTAATAAGATAGGGAATTAAGTATTGATCTTTTTTAAACTTTTGATTCTTTTCTTCATACATTGCCACAAAAAGGTCATAGACTTTTCGACTTGGCTTATGCATATAACGCAGTACATTAGGACTTATATGTTCTGGTGCTACCTTAAGTTGTCCTGATATGTGATGTTGAACTAACTCATCAAAGAAGGCTTCGTTTTTATCATAAATCAAGTAATCATATCGCAGTCCTGATCTAACAAATACCTTTTTTACATTGGGAAGCGAACGTAATGACCTTAATATCGCCAAGTACTCGCTATGATCAACTTTTAAGTTATTACATGGCTCAGGATACAAGCACTCTTTATCAACACATGTACCATGTGTTAGTTGTTTATCACAACTTGGTGTATAAAAATTAGCGGTAGGACCCCCTACATCATGAATATACCCTTTAAAGTCTGGTTGCTGAATCATCTTTTTGGCTTCATTGATGATTGAGTTGGCGCTACGTGATGAAATGATCCTACCTTGATGAGCTGTTAAAGCACAAAAACTACATGAGCCAAAACAACCCCGATTACTTATGATACTAAATTGAACCTCATCAAAAGCTGGAACATGTTTATACATTGGATGGGGACGATATTCATAATCGCGATCATAAATATCATCCATTTCTTGTTGACTTAATGGCAAAGCTGGTTGATTAACAACAATGTACCAACCTGGATATGACTCAATTAATCGCTTCGCGTTTAACGCATCGCGATTATCATATTGCATCTTGAAACTCTCGCAATATTTCTTCTTATCTTCTTTTATCGCATTGATATCAGGTAATAATAACGCATCAGTATCAAGCGTCTTTGTTTTATACGCTGTTCCTTTTATATAAGTTATGTGTTCAACTTCAAGCCCACTATCAAGCGCCTCAGCTATTTCAACAATCACTCTTTCAGCCATACCATAAACTAATAGATCAGCTTGTGAATCAATCATGATACTATTTCTAACCTTATCATCCCAATAATCATAGTGTGCTAATCTTCTTAGAGAAGCTTCGATTCCGCCAATGATCACTGGTATATCAGGAAATAATCGTTTGATGATCTGGGTATATACAATGACCGCTCGATCAGGTCTTTTATCAGCCTTAGCTTCATCACTATATTTATCTTCTTTACGTCTTTTCTTATTTACAGTGTAATGATTGACCATCGAATCAATGTTACCAGAAGTAACTAAAAACCCTAAGCGCGGTTGATCAAAAACCATAAAATCATCATCATTTTTCCAATTAGGTTGGGCAATGATACCAACCTTAAAATTATGTGCTTCAAGCACTCTTGAGATAATAGCAACACCAAAAGACGGATGATCGACATAAGCATCCCCACTGATCAAGACAAAATCGACTTCATTCCATCCTCTTGCCAACATTTCATTTTTATTGATTGGTAAAAAAGCCATTTATTCACCATAGTAATTCTTGATATTATCAAGTTCTTTCCGCGTTAATCTAATATTTTTTATCTTTTCTATAATTAGTTGAAATGACCTCACGTGTAATTATAACTACTAGATTTAAACCCAGTCTAACAATTAACATGATAAAAAATAATAGTTCAATGCTAATAACATATTTTATTCTTTCTTATTGCTTGTTTTGTTTTATGATTAGATTATGTCAGTATTTTAATACCGATGACTAATTCTATATTAAATGACTTACTTAACTATCTCTCCATAAGCTACGCCTTTGATTCCAGCCGCGTTTCCTTCATCAGTATCTATATGCATAGCAGCCGCAAAATCATTACGTACTCTTACTACAACATCGCCATAAGTTGTTGTACGATCAGCCGTTTCAATCTTAACACTAACAATTTCACTGTCTTTAACATCTAATCTAACAGCATCTTCCGCTGTAAGATGAATGTGTCTTTTAGCAGCGATTACCCCTTTACTTAAAATAACTTCGCCTTTTGGGCCAACCAGTTTACAGCCATTAGTTCCTTCAATATTACCTGACTCTCTTACTAATGCATCAATACCTAAACTACGGGCATCAGTAAGTGATATTTCAACTTGTGATTCTTTACGAGTTGGCCCAAGAATACTCATTGCCATCTCACCCCTACTACCAACAACCATTACTTTCTCTTCACAGGCAAATTGTCCTGGTTGTGATAAATCCTTTTTAGGTGTTAATTGGTGTCCTTCACCAAACAATATCGCCAAGTGCTCATTACTTAGATGCATATGTCTTGCGGAAATTTCTACTAATACTTTCTCTTTCATATCTGTCCTCTTTCTCTTAGATTATAAGATTATTCATTACTTTATTCAATACAGTTGACTAACGCTTAGCGAAGTGATCAGTCTCAATTATATATGATGAAATCTCCATTGTTTTACGGAAATCATTTACCCAATACATTGCTTCTTCACTTGTCATATCATTTTTGATAGTTAATCCATCAATATAGCTATATACAAAATCCTTTGATATTACTGTGCCATTAACTGTAAAGTAAAAACCAATATAGTCTTCATCAAAGATATCGTAACCAAACACTTTTGTTCTATCATAATCGATATTAAACATGTTCATTAATGTTGGTAAGACATCAAGACTGTTAGCATACTTTTCAACTACTGTTGGCTCTAAGTTTTTATCCCAAATGATAAGTGGTATCGTAACCTTTTCAATATTCAATGTTGCTAGTGTATCTACATTTTCAGCTTCGTCATAACCCTTGATCATATGATCACCAAATAACACGATTGTTGTATTATCAAGTCTGCCATAGGCTTCTAATGCATAAAGTAGTTTTTCAACCCCACGATCAAGACTCATACACTTAGCTAAGTATGATTTCGCAAACTCATTCAAATCAGGATATACCAGTTCGATTTCTTTTACATAACCCATATATTCATCATAAGCATTTCTTGACATTGTTGGATCTTCAACCGATATAAAATTATATGGCTGATGGCCACTATATGCGATTATGTAGCTATAGAATCTATCTTTTTCAGCAATGATCCATGAAGCATGATTTAACATCTCATAATCCGAACACATGTTTTCAAGCCCCATCTCAACTGGTTCAAAAAACATATCATAAGCATCATTACCATAAAACACATCTCGATTATAGTAAGTGCCATAATTATTATGATAGATATCAGTTTGATAATCATTAGTTTTAAATAGTTTGGCTAATGTGACTGGATAGTTATTATAAGCATAAGCATGCATCGTCGCAAATCCGCCAGTAACAGGATACAGACTGTTTTGTATCATGATCTCAGTATCACTTGTTGAACCAGGTAAAAGTGGTGCATCAAAGTTCTCAAAAGATACCCCTTCTTGATATATCTTATATAAAGTAGGAGTCAAAGTAGGATCAATTCCCATGTTTGTTAATGATTCACCTTGAATAATGATCAGATTTCTATCAGCTAAAACACCAGTATAAGCGTTATTGATAGTTTGGTCGTATTCTCTACTTAATAGATACGCTTCAATCGCAGCCTGTTTTTCACTATGATCCTGTAAAACTGGTTTTATTACCACATTATACAAATCATTCATTAAAAACGCATTAACCCCAAATTTGATCACGTAAGCTTCTGGTGATGGAATTACATCGTATAGATAACGATCTGATTCATTGTAAGTAAATGAATCAACATCCGTTGCGCTTAATTGTTTCTGAAACGACATGTTAAAGAATGTAGTTAGTGCAAACAATGTTACACCAACTAATATATTGATATAGAAACTAAAGCGATGTTTTAATTTGATCTTATAAAAGATAAAGGTGATCATTCCCCAAATTACAAAGTATAGTGCTAATACTAAGTAGTCATTTAACTTTATTAGTTCAAAAACGCTACTCATAACCCCTACAACTTCATTACGCATTGAAAATGCATATTCAATATAGAAATAAGTCTGAAAACCCCGATAAAAGACAATTTGACCTAATACATAAAGACCATATATTAACATGGTGATAAAAAGAAATATTCGATCGATGAGTTTTGGTAATATCATCCATATACCAAGCAAACTAAGCACGATCATTAATTGATGATAAATACCATACTCTGGTAATCCAAAATATATATTCAACAATAAAGCATATAAAAAGATCAGTATCACGACAATTAGCTTAAGCCTAAAATCGACATCAAATTGCTTACTGATCCTATCGAATATTTTTTTTAACATAAATACACTCCTTATCTTAATCGTAACAACTTAAGTCCTCTTTTCACTAAATCACGAAATGAAGAAAACATGACATAGTAGACGATAAATAGTATTAATACAACACTTCCCCCCAATATTACCAAAGAAATTACAAAATGTAAAAGTGAAGATGTAACAAAAACTGCTTGTGAGCGATATAAAATGTAGAAAGTATAAGATAGAAAAATAGCTAAAACCAATTTTACAAAGAATACACGATAGTACTCTATTGGCTTAACTTTAAATACTTTTTCAAATACCAACTTTGGATTGTAAGCTAGATCAATAAAATAATACGTAATTAAAGTAGCCAACAAGATACCAGTGATTCCCAATGCTTTTACTAGTAAAAGTGATCCTAAAATCTTAACAAGTGTCATTAGATAGGCATTCTTTTTAGCGTCAATAAACAGTCGGTTGGCATCTCTTATAATGATGATAGCTTCACGTTGGGTTAGATAAAAAACATTCAAAGCAAAGATCACTGAGATGCTAAGTGGTAGTATATATGATTGTTGCTGCATCCAAATATAAACAAATTGATCTAAAACAACAAAAATACAAATGCTCAATACTGACGCAAAAAACAAAGTAAACTCATAATACTCTTTAAAGACTCGATATGATTTTTCATTATCACTATTGAATAGATTACCAAAACTATTGATGGGTGATGTGATAGCACTATGCACTATCCTCAAAGTTGCTTCAATTAAATAGTTATAAGCACCATATACGCTTACTGCCGTTAAGTTTATAAAGCGCGAAATAATGATACTATCTGTATTATTTATTGCTAGAAAGGCAAGTCTTTGGATAAGGGTATGTTTAGCGTTTTTCATAAAATCAGCATTTGTTTTAATGCTCTTATCAACCTTAAGCCAAGGATAGTTTTTAATAGCAATCTTATATGCTACAAAGTTACCAACAATCACATTTAACCCTTCAATCACAAAAATGATCACATAAGGTAATTTTAACATGATCACAATGATCATTAATACCATTCTTATAATAGCTACCAATTGAATCCATATACTTATCCGATATTCTTTTTGATCCGCGATGATCAATAAACTTGGTGGTAAAATGAAGTATGATAACCCAAACGGTAATGCTAATACTAAAAATAAACCAATTATTACCCCTGTAGGTAATGATGATTCTATGAATATTGGCATGATCAAAGCAACAACAAACCCAACAACAAGCATCAAAGCCCCAATTTTCTGGTAAATACTTCTTACACCTGAAAAGATCTTAATGATCAATGAGCGATCGTTATCCGCTAAAGGTTTATATAACAGTTGCCTAAAAGCCAAAGAGAAGGCATGTTCACTAATATTGATATAATTGATTATATGGATAAACACAAGATAAAGACCATTTATATCAGAACCATAAAGGTCGATAAAAAGCCTAACCTTAGCAAAGCCTAAGATTGGTATAATGAACCCCGAGATAATACTAACCAGAAAATTATAAAATGAGTTCTTGGTGCGCATAGTTTAACCTTTACTATTAATAGTTATCTTAAAAAGGTTAGTTGTATGAATCCTTCCACTCAAAGATCACAACCGCATTAGGGTTGAGTCCATAATACATCTTAAAGGTATCGAAATGATAATCGTCACCAACTTCGACATCAGCACTATGGATTGAGTCAACAGGCATACGAGGGATATGGATTTCATCAATATCTGGGTTATCTTTGTAATATTGAATGATAGCTAGTCTTTCTTTTTGAATCTGTCTTACCTTATCATATCTTAAACGATAATCATTAGCACTCTGACATATAAAAATGAATAAAATTAAAGATAAAACTAATATGACATTGCCATCACTTAGTTTTAACTCATTAAACAGTAATACAATGGTAATAATCAGAAAGTATACAAAATAAAGTGAAGATCTTGAACCAAAGATTGGTGATAATAACATAACAACATTCGCAGCCCCGCCAACAATTATATAGAAAAATATTTTTTGTCTAGATTTAATATTGTCAATCAACTTGTAAACCAAGAATAAAACTACTACAACATAAACTAGCCAGAATAACCAAACCAATGGATTATTAAGTTCTAAAAAAACATTCATAAATGAAAGATTGAATGTTGTCGCTAACTTATTAGCACCAATAACGGCAATAACAGTCAATAAATAACCAAGCATCATGATAGAACCACCAATGGTTTTAACATTCCGATTCTTTAATACTCTTTTATATAACAAAGCGATCAATACCAAAGTAAGAGCGAAAACAACATAACGATTATCAATAAAAGTATATCTGATGAATGCTGGCATATTATCAACGATCTTGGTAAATATCCCTTGTTGATTCCATATGGCGTGATCACGTAATAAACGAGCTTGTGAACCAGGTGATAAACGCATGATCAATAAGCTGATACTACTAAAGAACAAGTTTACAAGTAAATTCTTATTAAAAGAGTGATGATAATAGAAGTAATAAATAAGCATGATGATTAAAGCACCAATTATAGCAGCAGCGATATTTTCCATCGTTAATCCGATATAAAAAACAATAGCTGAACTAAGATATGTATACCATCCTAGTTTATTCTCTTTCTTAAAGATCACTTTCTTTTCAATGATCAAAAAGTAGATCAATGAAAGCATCAATGGGATTACATAAGTAGTCCCCATGATCCATGTATAGGTTTCCATTCTTAGATTGTTACTTACTCGTAACATTAAAACTAGAATCAACAAGCCACTACTGATATATGTACGTTGAGAAGACGATAAGAAAGTAGTACAAAGAAAAATAGCTAAGAAGAATAACGGATTCAATACATTCCATAATCCTTTGTTAGGAGCTACTAAAAAGCCCCACAACTCACTAAAAAATCTACCTGACCATGTTTGATAAAATGATATCGCCGTCATAAAGGGATTACCTTTAGTACCATTTATCGCATAACCCCAATCATCACCAGCCAAAGGTGTAGCTTTAGTTATGTAGTAAAACAAACCAAAGACAAATATACCAAAAACAATCAATGCGAAGCTATTGATCTTTCTATTTTTAAACATATCATAAAGCTTACTACCTAATACATCATAACTCTTTTTTATTTTCTTAAGCAACGCCAACACCTCTACTTAACTAGGTCATAAAACCATAACAACATCTTAAATCGCCGATAATAGAGTAACATGTAAACAATACGATTTTTAAAATTATGATCATACTTTAATACTTCTTTATACCAATTAGGCAATCTCAAACTTATTTCTTCAACATTCTTTTCAATATAACTTACTCTGTCTTGTTTGAACTCTCTAATTCTTAAAGTTGTAAGCTGTAAACCATGAATCAAATAAAGTTCATCAATATATGACTTTAGTTGTTTCTGCATCTGTGGTTCACATTTCTCATTGATATAAGCATATGTTATATCAATACACTTATAAATATCAAATATTTTTTCAGTACCACTATGCATTATTGATCCACTTCTTTGAAAATACTTGTAGAAAGGTTGATTAACCTTCGCAATTATCTCGGCTTTTAAAATGATTCTTGGTATGGTCGCTAAATCTTCATACCACAAGCCTATTGGAAATTCGATATCAGTGAATAGCGTTTTTTTATAGAGTTTGTTACATGCACTATTATTGATCTTTATGATCTCAGGAGTATTTTTTATCACAACTGAATCAAAATCACCACCGGAGGAAAAAGCTACCTTACCATCTTGATGATGATACTCAAGGTCACACGCTACAATATCGGCATTGGTATCAATTGCTTTAAAATACATGCTTTTCAACATTTCTGAATCAATCCAATCATCACTATCTATAAAAGCAATGTAAGTTCCCATAGCTTTTTTTATGCCAAAATTGCGAGCGTCAGATAAACCCCCATTGACTTTTGAGTATACTTTAAAAATGTGATCGTAAGTTCTAACATAACTTTCACATATTACAAGCGAATTATCAGTTGAACCATCATTTACCAAAATTACCTCAAAGTCACTAAATGTTTGACTTACTAAAGAATCTAAACAGCGATTTAAGTATTCAGCCACATTGTAAACAGGCACAATCACACTAATGCTTATCATTGTCTTTTCTCCAAATAAAAGCAGTAAAAAGGAGCAGTTAGCGGCGATAATGTTTTTATGAAAAAACGATTTTTAATATCTATCTTTTCAAGATAGCGATTCTTACGCCATTTGGGGAACTCTTCATTTATCATTTTAAAAGCCTTAGAAAGCATCTCTTTATGTTTACCACTTCTTAAAAATCTAAATGCTCCAAAATACATTAGATATTCAATAAATAAATACTCTATTTCATCATAGTAATATTCGAGTTTATCATTCTGTTTAAGATCATCAAGCATAATCTGAAGTATCTTGAAAATATCATGCATTTTTGGATTATATTTTGTTTGCATAATTGAGTTAGCACGTTGTCGATAATTAACCCCTACTTGTTGTACCCAAGCAATTCTATTAGCGTTAATGATTGCCTTAATACTCACCGGGACATCTTCATACCATAAACCCAATGGATATCTCAGTTTGAGCTCAGTGAATAATTTGAAACGATATAATTTATTCCAAGCAAACATCGGTGATAGTAAAGCCGCTTTTTTATGATCTTCATTCCACGCTATGTTCAACCCTTTGGAAACATATGGTTGAACAGAATCATCTTCAAAGAAGTATCTTAAATCGCTTACCACTAGATCAGCGTCTTGTGAAACAGCTAGTTCATACATCAACTTATACATATCTTTTTCAACATAATCATCGCTATCAATAAAACCAACATATTCAGTTTCAACATAATTTAAGCCATAATTACGAGCTGACGATAAACCACCATTCTCTTTTTCAACTGCCAATATCAGATCGGGATAATTAATAGCGAAACGCTTGATTATTTCTTTTGAACCATCAGTTGAACCATCATTAACAATAATGATGCGAATATCACGAAAAGTTTGTTCAACCAACGAAGTTAAACACTGTTCAAGATGTTGTTCGACATTATATACCGGAACAATAATACTAATCTTTGTCACACCTTTTCCTCCAACCACATAATTAATTACAAGTTTATATCTTCTTTTTAATTATATAAGCATAAACAAGTTTTGAAAAAGTCTTTGTGAATAACATATGATCTTTTATTTGATCAAACAATAGATAATCATTATATTTACGATAATACTTCAATACATACTTTTTATTTGGCATTAACTTTTCAATAACAGTATACAGTTCATCAAGCGCCGTTTTAAGATCAGCTTTATCAGCTTTTACCTTAGCAAGTTTATCATTTATGATGAACTTATAACCTTCAAAGATTCGATAATAAAATACTTCTGGTACATTATTATATGTCGCTACTTGATCTAAAATCGCCGTAAAAACAATAGTATGAGCTTTGATCACGCCTAACTTTACATCAGTGACTGTGTTTCCAACCCGATCGATCAAATAATACGCCAAGGGTTGTCTGGTAAATAGTACCTTTCGACACTTAGCAAGAGCTAAAAAATATAGGACATTATCTGTAAAAGATACTTTTGTTGGAAATTTAATATTAGCAATAGTGTCAGTTTTATATAGTTTGGCATGCGGACTAGGATCGATAAAGAAAAAATTGCTAAACCCTTCATGCGTTTGGTTATAAACACGCTCATCATCAATATTAAATTTCTTAGTGTTGTAAGAAGCGTCATAAACCTGTTCATCATTATCTGAGTAAACTAATGTTTTGGCACCAATTACCATATCTACATCATTTCTTTCCATTAGTTTAAGTAGTGTTTCGACAGTATGCGGATAAAGATAATCATCAGGATCACAGATCATCATGTATGGTGTACTGATCACTTCCAATGCTTTATTTAAAACTGAACCATAACCACCATTTTCTTTTACTATAGATTTAACGATCGGGTATTTAGCCACAAATCGATCGATTATTGGTTGTTCATTAGCTTTTGAACCATCATTAATAACTAAGATTTCATAATCATTACACGTTTGATCTACTAAACTATCAAGACACTTTTCAATATAAGCCTCTACATTATAGGTTGGAACAACAATCGTTACTTTACTCACAATATTTTCTCCTTTAAATTACTATTAACATGAGCTTTATTTCAACTTCCCTCTTAATCGTCTAAACTCGATATATAAAGTTAACAAGACCCTATTTAGATATATGAAATCTTGCTTTTCTTTTTTAAGTTCATATATAGCGGCTGGAAAATCAGGAAAGTAATACTTAATGAATTTATAACTATCATTAATAAACTTCTTCACAAATTGATAATCAGTAAACTTATCTATCTTTTTCATTGAATTAAGCATGTTGACTACACATAGATATTTTAGTGGTTCATAATACTTAACAAAAACATCATTTTGCTTATAAAACTCAAGATATTCAATGTTCATATCTATTATATGATAAATCTTTTTATCATACTGTTGCGTTATATTGTTGGGTCGATCAACTAAGTAATTATATAGTGGTTTATTCACAAAACCGATACGCTTGGCTAAGTATAAGAGTTTTGGAGTTGTACCTAGATCTTCTTGATGATAACCAACCGGATATTGTATTTTGTTATCAGAAAAAAGTGTTCGACGATAAAGTTTGTTCCAAGCAGCGTTGTTAACATAACATAGTAGCTCTGGCTTTTCTTCTAGTGTATAAATAAGTTCTTGATCAAAATCATTGGCTATGATCTTACGCGTGTTATCAACAACATATAATTGATAAAAATCAAAGATCACAATATCTAGCGCTAATGATTCAGCCTTATGATAAACCTCACTTAAAACATCCAACTCAACAAAATCATCACTATCAATGAACATAACATACTTAGATGTGGCTCTTGCTAAACCATAATTACGGGCATCCGACAAGCCACCATTTGGTTTGATGAAAGTTTTAAAGCGACTATCCATTGCAACAAAGCGCTCAACAATTGCTTGTGAATTATCTGGGCTACCATCATTAATACAAAGAACTTCAAAATCTTTGAAGGTTTGATCTTTGATTGAGTTTAAGCATCTTTCCAGATAATTCTCAACGTTATAGATGGGTAAAATAATACTAATTTCCGGCATTTTTCTCTCCATGTGCTTTATATAATTTACTTACACTATCTTATCTAGTATATCATATAAGATATCAATCCAATGATAAAAAAAGCATCCTTGCGGATGCTTATTGATATAAGGTAATTGTAATTGCTCTGATGATTCTATAATCTTTTTCACCGGCGCTAACAGACTGTATAGTGATCTTATCAATCCACGTGCTATCACTACCTTCAGGTCGATCTATTCGAACATAAGTGACACTTGACATATCAAGATTAATATCATTCATGTATGCTTGGAAATCACTCAAATACAAACCAACAAAGTTTGGTAACGGCGTTGGTACTTCAATCCCTCTTGATAATGTCACAAACACTTTGCGATTAATGCGATAATTACTAGTGTCAGATGTCAACGTTTCAAAACTGCCATCATCTTTTCTCACTCTAACAGTAATGACTCTATTAGCACTTGCTGTATCATAGACGCGCGATATTTCAGGTTCAGTTATCCATCCACTATTAACAAACCAATCTTTGACTGTGTTTTCACCACTTAATGTTAACAATTCCGAGACTCTTAAGTTAGCTTTGGGATAATTAAAGAAGTAAACAGTTATTTTATTATTTACTGCTCCCCATTTTGCATATTGGCTGACACTTTGAGCACCAATCTTATTCGCCATATTAGCATCATAGGTTACACCTTCAATGGTTGATGTATTATCAACATATACAACATCAACTGTTATACCTGGATGATCAGTCTTCCACTTGTCGATATTAGCTTGTGAAAAACCAATAAACTTCGGTACAACATAAGAATCAGAACATTCGATGTATTTTTGATTATCAGAAATCGAACAATCCAAATCTTTTTGAATGTATGAAATCTCGAGTTGTTTAATATTACTTGTCTTAACACCATAATTAACACTTTGATAAACTACCCGATGATGAGCATAAGCTTCATCATATAACTTATCACCATAAATAACCGGTGTTAGTTTCAAGGTTATCCATTGTCTTGTTTTATGCCATTCTTGTACATCTTCTAAAGTCCAAGCATTCTTAACCATCGCCATCATAAAGTCTGGTAGTTTCTCATGAACTTTAGGCTCGTTATATTCATCAGGCGTAAAACTTACTGGCCAGTAATAAGGATATAATATATCAAAATTAGCGTTGTAAAATTCATTTAATTTTTGATCTATCTGTAAATTGCGATTAATATATGCAACATTGTCTTTGATTGAGCCATTATAAAGCTTATAAATCCATAGTGGTAACTGTAGTCCTTCATTATAAGTCCATGATTCGTAACCGACAATTCTTGTTGATATGATTTGGAAGATACTTGTGCTATTTACTCTTCCAACATAGGTGTTGTTTAATGAATCAAATCCAAAATTAAGCAATTGTGTCATTTGGCTTAAAGACATATTAGTACTAACATTAGATCCAGCAGCTTTGACAACAGACAATGCTTTATTTAAGTCCTTCATTTCCAGAAGTGTTGAGAATAAATTTATTATGATCGCCTTTTGATTTTCCTGTCTTGTAAAATCACCTTGTGGCATATGATGACGTTCACGAGCAAAAGCTAGTACTTGTTCGCCATTCATAAGTTGATAACCTTTATCAACCCAAACAGTATAAGTGCCACGATCATAAGAAGCAGTTTGTCCAATAAAACGAACAGGCGATGTCAACCATAATCCACCAATAGCATCAACAATTTCCACTACCCCTTTGAAGTTAACTTCAACAAAGAAATCAATCTCAACATCAAGTAGTTGTTCAACCGTCTTAATAGTACAACCTCTACTTACTACTCGCGCGTGATTAATCTTGTCATATTGATTGTTTTTATAGCATGCAATAGGAACGAAACTATCTCTAGCAATATTGGTCATTGTAACAGTCATTCTTTGCGGATTAAATGAAGCTAAGATCAATGAATCGGAACGTTCTTCATCAACACCAATAAGTAACATCGTGAATGGTTCTTTAGTAAGATCTTTATCAACAGCCGCCAAACCATTAGTATCTACTTCTTTTGAATATGTATGGATAATTCTTGTCTTATCAAGATAATCCTGATAGCCATCATTAACCACAAACATTTCATAATAGTTGTCCGGAAGAGCCGCAACATCAACTTCTTTATTAAACAAACCAAGCAAAAGATCATTATATGTATCAAAAGGAACAAGTTCAATTTTAATATTTTGATTCTCAATTTCTTCTAAAGCCAATACATTTCCAACCTGAAACGCTTCATTATCAATATATCCAAATTTATTACTTTGTTTTAGATCATCAATCTTCTTTATGATCAAGTTGTCATAAGTAACAAATGCCACAGTAGCTATTTCTTTTTCAGTACCATCAACAATTATCTCATCAATACTATCGTTAACGCTTTTTATATAATAAATTCCATAAGCAGCCGCAAAAGACAATACCAACGCAAGTGAGATCGCTATTATCTTAAATACATTTTTCTTTGTAAAGAAGCCATAAATAGTAGTTAAGTTAATCAATAAGATAACTGATATTAAGATAATTGCTATCATTATTATCAGTGTTGAACTTACTTCAGTGTATCTTGTCAAAAGAACCACAAAATACAAACCTAACAATGTAAAAGTAACAGGAAGTATTAAAGAAAATATATCAACTAATTTGTTTATCTGTTTTGTTTTCATTTGCATCACCTATTAATAATCTTCATGATAGAAAGCTACTTCTAGTCTTCCCTCACGATTAACAACCATAAAATTACCATAGCTTGGTAGCTTTGATGTATCGTAATTTTCACTTTCTGCATACTTCCATGTTGCATTAATCAAATAATAATCATAATATGCGATTTTGTTTATAGTTTCATCAAGATCATAATCATATTCGCTATACTCATGCTCATATTTCTCTTCGATATGTCTATTTGTAACAATTGTGATTTCAATTACTTCAGGTAGATTTTCTTTACCATATTGCTTGATCAACAAATCTAGGTCTGCATAGTAATATTCTCTTGATTGGGCTTGTATTCGCAAGTAATGTGGTCCATACACATAATCCAATCCACCTACATCATAACTTCCACGTTTATTATTCCAAGTGAAATAATCAGCCACAAACGATTTAACAACAAGAGCAGCTAATGAACTCAATTCACCATCAACTGTCATATCATCAATACTATTACATAATTTCGCTAAATCCTCATATATACTGATTTGAAAATCATTGGCGTTAAATGGTACTTCATATAAGTCTGTTGAATGTTTTGTTTTAACAGTTCCTATAGTACCATACGTGTCAATGTATCTTTTTATAAAAATACCGGAAACAACGATTGCCATAATCAATACAGCAGCGATCGAAGCGAACAATATTTTAATCGTATTCTTATTTTTCTTCATGTTGATATCCTATCTAGTGCATAATATTCTAACACAACTGCCAAATAGTGTCCATTTAGTGAAGTCGATAATCTTTTCACGACTACTATTTTAGCCTAAAAACGGAAATAAATAAATGGATTATAACTACTATTGACCAAGAATACAATACAAATCACTAAAACAAGGATTAAATAAGCATCAAATACAATACCAAAATATGATTTATCAAGCCATTTAAATATCTTATTAAACAAAGGCGTAGCTGCTACAACACCCATGAAAAGGTAAGGTAAAAGATAAAATAAGTTGTTTGATTCAAGAAATGCTTTATCAAACATTGGCATTTGCGTAAACATATTATTAAAGAATGCTTGTATTTGTCCTAAATCACTACTATTAAAAATGACAAAGCCAAATATCACAATCACTAATGTAAATACATGATTGAGTATTTTAACTTTCTCTAAATACCGCAATAAAAATACTTTTTCAACGATCAAGAAAAAACCATAATATAAGCCCCATGCTACAAAATTATAACTTGCTCCATGCCATAGACCCGTTAACATCCAAACAATCATAATGTTCAAATACCAACGCGTTTTACTTACGCGATTACCACCCAGTGGTATATAGACATAGTCTCTAAACCATGAAGACAATGATATGTGCCAGCGACGCCAAAAATCTGTGATTGACTTAGCAATGTAGGGATAATTAAAGTTTTCAAGGAAATTAAAGCCAAAGATTTTACCTAAACCAATTGCCATATCGCTATAACCACTAAAATCAAAGTATATCTGTAATGCATAACTAATCGCTCCAAGCCAAGCAATCATAAAGTTATAGTTAATTAATTCAGTCTTTAAAAATACGCTCTCAGCTAATAAAGCTAGGTTATTGGCAATAATTATCTTTTTACCAAGACCAATTATAAATCTTCTAATACCATCAGCCACCATCGACAAACTTTCTTTACGATTTGTAAGTTCATCCTCAATCGTCTCATATCTTACAATTGGTCCTGCTATCAACTGTGGGAACATTGTTATATATGTCGCTAAGTTAAGAATATTATTCTGTACCTTGACTTTACCTCGATAAACATCAATAACATATGACAAAACCTGAAAAGTGTAAAAACTTATGCCTATTGGCAATGATATTTCAATAAATGACAAGTTCATCGCAAATAAATTATTTATTATATCAATCAGGAAATTGGAATACTTGTAAAAACCTAATAAGCCTAAGTCGATAATTATCGTAATTACTAAGTAAAGGCGCTTTATCTTTATATCATTGTTTCGTGCTATAAGCTGAGCTAAAACAAAATTAATCAGTATCTCAAGAATCATCAACACAACGTAAATTGGTTCTCCCCAAGCATAGAACACTAAAGAAAAAGCTAAGAGAACAAAATTACGATAGCTTCTTATAGGAACTAAGTAATAAGTTACGATAACCAGCGGTAAAAATACGAAAAGAAATACTAAACTGCTAAACAGCATAACTAATCTCCTTTTGTGCGATAAATATCAAATAGACCTCCTCGGTCACCATATTCATCGGAATAGAAATAATTCTCAACTGTATACATAAACAAAATCTTGTCAACCTTGTGATTTGCGATAAAGTCATCATAACTAAAACGTTTATTGTATTTTAGATAGTAGTCATGTGGTTGAATATAATATATCTTTGAAAAATGTTGCATCAACAAAGGTTCAATTGCGGCAGAATATGAATCGCCTATCAGCAATAATGTATCTTTATCTTCAAACTCAGATTCATACACTACCTCTGTCCCATATGTTTTATATGCTATTGCGTAGAAATAATCAGAATCACGATCTTTTAAGTTATCATCGAAAGTATTCATATCAAAAATCTTCATTTCTTTACCATCACCATAAACTTTATATTTTGGTAAATCAAATGTATATATGTAAAAGGGTTCACCTGGAAGTATATATCCCGTTCGTGACGAAAAAGTTCCTGAGAATGTTAGAGCATTATCATAAGTATATAGATATGTCGGTTGTAGAAGTTCTTCATCATCATTGAAAATCAATTTGACTATATCAACATAGCCTTGATAGCTTCCTTGATAATTCCAATGGTGATCAGACTGATAGAAATTATTCTTGTAATCACTTAATGATCTTATTTGTAGCTCTGCGTATGGAACTTTAAGATAGCTTGCCAAAATATCACGATAGAACGTTCCAAATGATTTCGTGTCATTTGCCATATCAAAAATATCTGTTTCATGAACTTGTGTTGGTTTATACACATATATATCAATTTCTGGATAATCTTCCGCAAGTTTATTTATCTGATCAACTCTATTTAAAAAGCGATTCTTGTAATCTTCACTATATTCCATTAAGCCATTTATCAAATAGTTAGAACTACCAACACGCTTAACGACTGACTCAGCTATGCTTGCAAGTTTATATTCGTTGTTTGATATTGGTATAAAAAGTTGTGACATTTTCATATCAATAACACTCTTTATACGTACTATTTCATAACGAAAAAGAAATTGATCCGCCAATGCATTGTCAAGTGTTTTCTGAAAAGAGCCATCGAGAAAAGCTGTGTCTTCAAGTTGCTTGAAACTAGCCAAATTACGTTTTTCTTGAGTAGAGACAAGTAATGGTTCTTTGAAAAACACCAAGAAAACAGTCAAGATAATTATAGATAGTAAAAAAAATGAAACAAACAATATATTCCGTACAATGTTTAATTTACTTTTCATAGTTTCACCTAAATCATCCTAATAAATCTATATAAAGAGATTTTTGCTATATACAACATCAAGAAATTTGACTTTCGAGATGATGTAATTGTATCAAATCATACATAATCAGTATACTTTATTTTATGATTTTTAAGAAACAAAAATGAATTATCATTATTAGCCAGTAGAAGCTGATTAGAATCATGATTTTAATAGATAAAACATTTATAATACACATTTTCACCATCTTGTTAATAGAACATTTGTTAATATCAACCTCGATGAATCTATCAGACAAGGTTAAATGTATAGCAAAAAATGACTTCGGTACTACAAAAGAAAGGCGGAAACAACATCTTGATAAAATTCGTAATAAATATGCTTTCCATTGCTGCAAAAAGGTATACAAAATATACACGATATATGCGAGTCTTTATATGAGATTAATTGAAATTATTAATCAGATAATATCAAAAACACTCATAAAACCGCTAATTATAGGTTTAAAATATTTAAGAATCACTATTACTATAAAAACACCATGCTTGATGTTTACTGGCAACATGGAAGTAATAATAAACATCCAGAAGTTTTTTCAATTACTTTTAGAGTTGATTGTCTTCTAAGTATAAAGCAAGGTAAACTGTTGACCATGATGGAAACACCTCCACATCTTCTTTACAATCGTTTAATGATAACTTAAATAATTAGTTCATATTCTATTAATTAACGAATAAAGTATTGGTTTTCTTACTCTAAAAAACGCCATTGCTTATGGTTGTTGGTAAAATTCTACTTTAGCTACAAAAAACGAAACTAACAAATGATATATCAAGACAGTTAATGGCATAACTTGAGAATATATCATATGTTTACAAGATTATTGATTACAACTTATTTGTGAGTTGGTTGCCGAATTATCTTTATCTTTTTGCTTTTTAATTATAAATAAATATCCATAAATTATACTACCGATTAAAGTAATCAGAGCTCCAGTCTTAAATCCATATGGTACAAAACTAAAATTCAACTCATGATATCCTGGCGCCAAGTAAACTCCTATAAAACCTCCTTGAACCTTCATAATTTGCATTAGTTCTCCATTGTCGTAAGCTTTCCAACCTTTATTATATGGTATCGATATAAATAGTATGGTCTCTACTTGATTTTCAATGCCGGCAACAAAACCATTTCCCGACTTATAATATATATCAAGCGTTTTACGTTCACTTGATTGCATATCTTTGAAATATTCATAATCAGTGTCATCAAGTATCAGTTCATTTAACCAGTCAATATCATCACCTAACATAGAGTTATTTATAAACGATGAGTATGTAAACCCCATTCCCAAATAATACGGGTTTTTATACACATTATAATGATCAATACTATATATGTATTCTGAATAAGGATAAGGGATATCGCCATTATCAAATCCTAAATAATACTTAACTCCTAAAAGCGTTTGTATTATTGGGTTTTTTATGTCAATTATGTGCCAATCGAAACCGATCCAGTTTAAAAAATCACTTAATTCAGGTTCATACATTGAATCATATGTTGTTGTTGTCATGAAACGATATTGCAAACTTTGATTTAAGTTCAAAACACTTGAAGGCATTAAGTTTTTAGGATTTACATAGATACGATACATCCGTTCTTCGTCGATATCTTGATAATAATCAAGATAACTTTGAGTGAAATTCGGATTATGCCAATAAAATCCTCTGTTCAAAATTTGCATAGCTAAAAAAGAATGCATTACGCTTTCAACTATTATCAGAATAACTAAAATTTTCTTGTTGCTGACATTAATTAACAAGACAAGAAAGTATGAAAAAATCAAACTAATTAAAAGATAAATTGCTTGAATATAATGTTTATCTTCGTAAATTCCTGATAACAAAGCAACTATAGCAGCGATTATAAAAATTACTAAATAAGCGTAAAATCCTTTTTTTATACTTTTGAGATTTTCAAGATTCAATATATCATTACCACATGTGATTGAGAAGAATATTAATGGCAAAGATACTCGCATGGATGGCTCACTAAATCCATGAAATAATGAACTTATAGGTAAAACAAACAATATTACCAAAGACAACAGCCAGAACTGGATGGATTTTTTTCTGACTAAACTACTTTTACTAAACAACCCCCCGATTAATACAAATAATAGACTTGAGGAAATATACATAGAGTACCAATACGCGTGTCCATTATAGCCTGAGTAAAACATATTTGGAAAATAAGTGTATGTTGGAAAGGGACCGGCAAGAAAGCTGAATACATAGCCTAAAATTACTCGTAGTTCCCAAAAAAGACCATAGCTATCATTCCCCAAGCGTTGATTGTTTAATAAATTCAGAATCGAAGGTACCAACAAAATTGCACTGATCATAAACCCTAAAAGATAAAAGAGAATTAATTTCAATGCGGATTTAAAATATAAAATAAGATTAAAAGGCTCCTTAAGATTTTCTCTGTAAATAATTGTAAAGTAAATAGGTAAAAATGCACTAACAATAAACATTAGATAGTAATTTTGTATCAAAAGAAAAAATGTCGCAAAAGTAAAAAGCAAGCCCTTATTATTTTTTATCCAGTTATCGACACCTAAAAATAAAAGTGGCATAAATGCATAGAAGCGATGAAACATATAATTACCAAAATATAGTGTCGCCGTTCCACTAATAGAATATAATACAGCAAAAGTTATCGCTATTAATTCTGATTTACTAGATCTTTGTTTTATATAACAAAACATCGTATACGCCGAAATGTAAATCATGATAATAGTCTCGAATAATAGAGCCTTTTCAAGATTTCTAAACAATATCAGTAAAATGGGATAGAATACATCACCGATTGTGTAAAGCGCATTTGAGGAGTAAAAATCCGATCCAAGAAATTTATACCATGAGTAAAAAGGCATTGTTCCGTCACTAATTAAATCTTTTATTAAGTTGGTCCATTCCCTATAATATAAGTTAAACTGAAATATCTGATCATTAACAAGTATAAATGGACGTTTAAAAAATATGTATGGGGCAAATACAACTAATACAATTATACTTATGATTAAAAACAACTTAACAAAATCCTTTTTTATAAACTGTTGATGTTTCATTATAGCCCTCTTTACTAATTAATATTTTATCATAACAATTCACATTAACGTCACTAATAATTATTTAATACGTGATCTTCTATTATGATATATACCAATTAATAGTATCAATTCAATTTTGACAGCTGATTAAGTTACTAACAACTTGTGACAATAAATCTCTATTATTTTATCGATGAATAGAGTGCATAATGTTATACTGATGCTATATGAAATATCATTCTAATAGCGAAAGGTATCATTAATGAATAAATTATATAAAAACCATCAATCCATTATTATCCTATTCTTGCTAATTACACTTATTCTTGTTCTTATGTTTGCACCTTATTGGATTAATAATGTTCCATTTACATATGGCACAGACGTAAAAACTCAATGGTATCAATACTTTACAGAATTTAAACATCTTATAAGGAATTTTCTTGTAAATAAGGAATTACCTTTTTATTCATGGTCCACTTTCTTAGGATCTAACTTTTATGCTTCAAGAAGTTACTATCTAGTAGGAGATATCTATGCTTATATATCACTCCTTTTTAGAACAAATTTCTTCACTGCATATATGATTCAAACAATCCTGAAGTTCTATGTGTCAGGTTTTACTTTTTACTATTTGCTGACTGTTTTTAATTATAAACCCTATGTTAGAATAATTGGCTCCTTGAGTTATGCATTTAGCGGTTGGGCTATATTCTATTCAGGACAATTATCGTTTCTTTCCTTTTACAGTTTTTTGCCTCTTTATTTTGTAGGGATTGAGTTATACCTTAGACACCAAAAAAAACTACTCTTTACATTTTCATGTGCGTTACTCTTGTTTACTAATTTTTATTTCTTTTATACTGTTTCTTTCTTCACTCCTTTATATTTTACTTATCGTTATTTTCTGTTAAAGCCCAATATGCGATTTTTTATCAAAGATACGCTTCTATTAATACTGTTCTATTTTATAGGTATTATGATTACTGGCGTTTTAACACTACCCACTGTTTTCTATTTAATAAATAGTAACAGATTGAGTTTTGTTGGATTAATGTTATCTTATCCATATCCAAAACTGTATTTCCATCAATTAGTTTCTGCTTTAGTGCCTAATTACTTATATCTATATAAAAACAATATTTTTGAAATCGACTGGCATGTTGTTCGTGAGATATGTTTGTACAGCGGATCAGCCACAGTTGTATTTTTAAGTCAAGTTTTTTTTGATAAGAATAAAAAGTTCAAAATAGCATCAATAGTATTGTATATTGTTTTAATAATGATCATGGTTTGCCCAACTGCAAACTCAGCAATGCACGGTTTTGCTGATCCTTCACTTAGGTGGCTGTTTTTGTTTGCAATGGTAAACATACTTATAGCTTCCGAATATCTAAATCGGATTAATGAAATTAACAAAAGAAATGTCGTTTTTGTTAGTCTTGTTTTAGCTATAATTTGTATCACTATAGTTCCTATTACTGGTTTTATTACTGAACACAATTTTGATATCAACAACTTTGTAAATCAATTTTACTTATTTGCTTTATTTGCAATTTTGTATTTAATTTATGCTCTAATATTTGCTTTTTCTCCGAGAAAAATTATCGGTTCAATAGTTTTGATAATCGTTTTGGAATTAGGTTTGTCTAGCTGGTATTTAAGTCAAAAAGAAATTGAAAAAAGTTATTTTAGTTGGGATTTTATTTATAGAGCATCTAGTGTTTTAGAGAATAATCGTGGAGATTTCAATCGGTACTTAGATTCCCTAGACGAAGAAAATTCTAATCTATATTATAGAGTTTATGTTGATATAAACTCAGTTTACTGGGATTTCAGCCCTAACATGAGCCAGGTTTATAATATCAACGGTGTAATAACTTATGATTCAACTTATTCTCCTTCATTTAATGATACATCTGCTTTAGTTGATGTCTCTTATTACGGTTCCCCATGGATTTTCTACATAAGAGATTCCGTTCTTTTAGATTACCTTAATGTTAAATACCTCATTGTAACTGAATCTAGTCAACTACCATCAGGAGGTGAATATTTCAAAATCGACGACTATTATGGTTTCCAAGTGTATGAAAACCTCAATTATCGAAAGTTGGGTACATCATACTCAAAAATATTGACCTATAATGACTTAAAAAATATACACAACAATAATCTGTCGTTACTTGATCAAACACTTGTCGTTAATGATAAAGATTTCTATGAAGTTTCGAAGTTATTAACTAATAATGATAACGCAACGCTTAACAACATCACTTATGGTGGTAATAAGTTAGTAGGATACACTGATAGTGAAGACGACTCTTTTATCTTAGTTACTCTACCTTTTGACTCAAGTTGGAATGTATTTGTAAACGGAGCAAGAGTAAAAACTTACCAAGTAAATGGTGGATATATTGGTTTTCCTATCAAATCTGGAAATAGCACCATTGAAATGTATTTTATTCCAACGGGAATAAAACTAGGCTTTGTTTTATCGATTCTAGGTTTATCTGGATTTGTCATCCTTTTTATGGTTGAGACGAATCAATCAAAAAAGAAAAAATGAGCGTTTTCCCAAAATAATGTGTTATTTTTTTATAGCACTTTTTAAATATGAGATAAGTAACACTTTAATTTCATTATATTTAATAATGATTATAGCAATTTCTTAATTATTACTTATGTCAACGATAATATTTATTATGATATAATGCAAATGTAATGGAGGTTTCTATGAAAGGTATAATATTAGCCGGTGGAAGTGGATCACGTTTATATCCTTTAACACTGGTTACATCAAAACAGCTTTTGCCTATTTATGATAAGCCTATGATCTACTATCCTTTATCAACCTTGATGCTAGCAGGCATCAAAGATATTTTACTGATATCTACACCCACTGATCTGCCAAGATTTAAAGAACTATTAAAAGATGGTTCACAATTTGGTTTGAGCCTTTCATACAAGGAACAACCATCTCCCGATGGTTTAGCGCAAGCTTTTATAATTGGTGAAGAGTTTATCGGTAATGACGATGTGTGTATGATCTTGGGTGATAATATTTTCTATGGCAATAGATTCACTGAGATGTTGCTTAGAGCTAAAAACAGTAAAGGTAAAGCAACTATTTTTGGTCATTATGTAAATGATCCTGAAAGATTTGGGGTTATTGAATTTGATCAAAACGGTAAGGTGCTATCACTTGAAGAAAAGCCTAAACAGCCAAAGTCAAACTATGCCGCTGTTGGTCTTTATTTTTATGATAATAGAGTGGTTGAGTTTGCGAAAACAATAAAGCCTTCTGCTCGTGGCGAACTTGAAATAACCGATTTAAACAAAATTTATCTTGAACTTGGTGATTTGAATTGTGAACTTTTTGGTCGTGGTTTCGCTTGGCTTGATACTGGCGAAATGAACTCACTATTTGAAGCAGCTAATTTTGTTAAAATTGTTGAAGATGTCCAAGGTGTTAAAATATCAATACCAGAAGAGATCGCTTATAACAACAAATGGATAACTAAGGAACAGCTACTTGAAGCAGCTAAGATATATGGTAAATCATCGTATGGTCAACATCTAAAGAATGTTGCTAACGCAAGTTATTTTTCACAAATATAAAGGAGAATAAAATGAACTGGTTAATAACAGGTGGCGCCGGTTTTATCGGCAGTAATTTTGTTTATTATTTACTTGATAATTATTCAGAAGATACAATCTTATGTGTTGATAAACTTACATATGCTGGAAATATGGCTACTTTAGAAAAAGCGCTGAAAGATAAACGCTTCCGTTTTATTAAAGGCGATATCGCTGATAGAGCATTCATTGATGAATTAGTAAAAAATAATACATTTGATGTAGTCGTAAATTTCGCAGCTGAAACGCATGTTGATAGATCTGTTGAAACCCCAGAAGTATTCCTTATAACTAATATTTTAGGGACGCAAGTATTAATGGATGCTTGCTTGAAGTATAAAGTTAAACGATTCCATCAGGTTTCAACTGATGAAGTATATGGCGATCTACCATTAGATAGACCAGATTTGCTATTTAGTGAGATAAGTCCAATTCATGCTTCAAGCCCATACAGTGCTTCTAAAGCTGGTGCTGATCTATTGGTAATGGCATATCACAGAACCTTCAAACTACCAATGAGCATCTCAAGATGCAGTAATAACTATGGTGCTTATCAATTTCCTGAAAAGTTAATCCCATTAATGATAAGTAGAGCATTAGCTGATGAGAAACTACCCGTATATGGAACAGGAGAAAATATCCGTGACTGGCTTCATGTATATGATCATTGTTCAGCAATTGATCTAATAATTAGAAAAGGTCAAAACGGTAGTGTTTACAATATTGGTGGTAATAATGAAAGAACAAATCTTGAGATCGTAAAGACTATTTTAAGCTTACTTGATAAACCCGAATCTTTAATCAGTTTTGTGACTGATAGACCAGGCCATGATCTTCGTTATGCGATAAACGCTGATAAGATAATCAAAGATCTTGGGTGGGTCGCTAAGTATAATTTTGATGATGGGATAAAAGAAACAATCCAATGGTACATTGATAATCAGGATTGGTGGAAAAACATTATAAGTGGTGAATACATGGACTATTATAAAAGAATGTACGAGGGACGATAAATGAACAAATATGATGTAATTATTGTAGGTGCTGGTTATGCAGGAAGTGTTATGGCAGAGCGTTACGCCAATGACAATAAAAAAGTACTAGTTATTGATAAACGTTCTCATATTGGTGGTAATATGTATGACTATGTTGATGATAATGGCGTGTTAGTACATCAATATGGACCACATTTATTTCATTGTCGTGATTTTCATGTTTTAGATTATTTACGTCAATTCAGTGATTGGTATGACTATGAACATAAAGTAAAGGGTTATGTTGATGGTAAGATTGTACCAATTCCTTTTAACTTGACATCGATTGAAATGTTATTTCCAGACGATGAAGCTAACTCTCTAAAAAGTGCTTTGATCAATGAATATGGTATGGAAGAAAAAGTGCCAATATTAATGTTAAGAAAAAGCGAGAATGAACAAATAAGAGAACTTGCTGAATATATCTATGAAAAGGTGTTTAAGTACTACACAATGAAACAATGGGATTTCACACCTGAACAGATTGATCCAAAAGTTACAGAAAGAGTACCTGTATTTATATCATATGATGATCGCTATTTTCAGGATGAATACCAATTCTTACCCACTAATGGTTATACAAAAATCTTTGAAAAGATGTTAGATCATCCGAATATAACTGTTATCTTAAACACAAAAGCTGAAAACGTTTTGAATATTGATTTTGAAAACAAAGTGATCAAGTATCAAGGACAACCATTCACAGGGATGTTCATCTATACTGGTCAACTTGATGAGTTAATGAATTATCGTTATGGTAAAATCGCTTATCGTTCTTTGTATTTTGACCTACAAACCCATGATGGTATCTATCAAGAAACAGCGACAGTAAACTATCCAACACCCAAAGAAGAACATGCTTTTACCAGGATTACTGAGTTTAAACATTTGATGCAAGAAAAACCTGCTAAGACAACTATCGCTGTTGAATATCCCTTTCCATATGAAGAAACAGCTGAAAAAGGTAACATTCCATATTATCCAGTGTTTACTGATGATAACATGGCTATTTATCGTCGTTATGTAGCTGATGTACAGGATTTTGACAACTTTGTCTTATTAGGTCGTTTAGCTGAATTCCGTTATTATAATATGGATTCAGTAGTTGCGGCCGCCTTAGCTAAATATAGTGAGCTAAATCAAAAATAAGTATGTTGATTAGTTTGCCATTGTCTAGCAACTACTTTATAATTAGCAAGAGGTGAAGACCTTGGACCGTAAGCTATTTGTTAATTACTTCTATAACATACTTTATCAAGTGGTTACCATTTTGGTACCACTTATTACTGTACCATATACAACTCGCGTTATTGGGGATGTCGGTCTTGGCATTAACGCTTTTTCTGCATCTATCGTGCAATGGTTTACCATCTTTGGTATCATGGGAATCAATAATTACGGTATAAGAACTATTGGTGCTTTACGTGATGATCGCAAAGTCTTATCAAAAACCTTTTTTGATATCTTCACTATGCAAGTCATGAATCTATTGATCATGCTTGTTTTTTATATAATATTTGTTAATATCTATCCGTTTGAATATAAGATCATTTACTTGTTACAAGGCATAACACTATTTGTAACAATGTTTGATATCACTTGGTTTTTCCTTGGTATTGAAGAGTTCAGAATTGCTGCATTACGAAACATATTTATCAAGATAGTTGGTATTATATTGATATTTACTTTAGTAAAATCTATTGATGATCTACTGATATTTGTATTGATAAATGTTATGACCGCTTTAATTGGTCAGGTCATTATGTTTATGCAATTACCTAAATATATTGATAAATCAAAGATTTCAATCAAAGACGCATATCATGAACACTTCAAACCAAACCTAGTTCTATTTGTTCCTCAAATAGCATCAAGTGTATATAATGTTCTTGATCAAACTCTTGTTGGTTTATTAGCTGTTGATTGGGAAGCACAATCAGCTTTTTATCAACAAACCATTCGTTTTGTGAAAATGTTTCTTTATTTCATCACTTCAATTGGCAGTGTGATGTTACCAAGAATCGCCAACATTCATAAAAAGGGTGATAATGAAATGATTAACACCTATATATCAATAACCTTTAGGTTAGGGCTTTATTTAGCTATTCCTATGATGTTTGGCATGATGGGTGTCGCTCCTTATTTTATACCTTGGTTTATGGCAAAAGAATTTAGTATCGTTGGTTTATTAATAATGATTACAAGTCCAATAATTTTGTTTATCTCTATCAGTAACGTTTTTGGTATCCAATATTTATTACCAACAGGAATGATGAAGAAATATTCTGCTTCAATTGTTATTGGCGCAATTATCAATTTGATATTGAATATCATCTTGATCCCTCTTTTTGGGGCATTAGGTGCATGTATCGCTATTGTTATCGCTGAGTTTACAGTTATGTTTGTTCAATGGTTGTTTGTTAAAACATCATTAAATCTTAATGTTAGAATTCGTAATTTTGCCCTTTATTTCATAGGGGGTATAATAATGCTAGTTGTTGTTTCTTTGATTGGTTATTATAACGGTCCTGGAATCATCACAAATGTAATTCAGATAACAAGTGGCGTTATTGTTTATATGGGCTTTATAACGCTCACAAAAGATGAATTTCATATGTTAATGATAAGTAAGATTAAAACTCTATTAGTGAGGTCCAAGTAATGAAAAAGCAAATTTTGTTTGTAAATGATGAAATGACATTAGGCGGTGTATCAAGAATTTTAAATAATCTATTACACATGCTTGATAAAGATAAGTATGATATTGACCTTCTAATACTTCACCCTCATGGTGAACTGATGAATGAGATTCCAAGTTGGGTTAGAATAATCCCTTCTGATAAATTTTTCTTTTACGTTGATGTTGATATTAAAAGTCTCATCAAATCTAAAGACATTATAGGGATCACAAAGAAAACGTTATTTTTCTTGTTGATGAAATCGCCTTTTATTAAAACAATGATAGTTAACAAACGCATTGCATTACTTGATAAACAATATGATGTTGAGTTTGCTGCAAAGGAAGGCTTTTGTACTATTTTTACTGCCTTAGGTGATAGCAAAAACAAACTAAATTGGGTACAAACTGATTATCGAGAAAACAACTATGCTAAGCGACATATGAAGTTATTGAAAAAGGCGCTATTGATGATCAATATGAATATCGCTTGCTCTGATCAAGTTGCCTCTTCATTTATGGATGTATTTGAAATAGATAATTTTACCGTAATACATAACTTAATCAATGAATTACATATTAAGACATTGTCAGAAAATATGATAGAACCACTTGATGAAAACAAAATAAATCTTATTTCTGTAGCTCGTTTCCATCCTCAAAAAGGGCTTGATCGTTTAATCAAGGCCGTTAAGTATGTCGTCGACCATGGTGTTGATGTAAATCTTGAAATCATTGGTGATGGTATTTTAAAAGATAAATTACAAACACTAGTTATCCAACTTGATCTTAATGATAAAGTACAATTCTTGGGTTATCAAACTAATCCCTATCCATATATTCGTCGTAATGATCTATTTGTATTATCCTCTCTTTATGAAGGTTACCCAACAATAGTAATTGAATCACTAATAAGTACAACTCCGGTCTTAGCGCTAGATGTAGCTGGAGTAAAGGATCAAATCACTAAAAAAGAACATGGTGTTATCGCTAAAAATGATCAAGATTCATTAAATATCACCCTATTAGATTTATGTAAAGATAAACAAAAACTTATTAAAAGTAAGCAAATGCTAGCCGATTATCATTATGATAACCAACGTATCCTAGACGATATATGTTATTATATCGATAACAAAGTATAAGGAGTCTATTAATGATGAAAAAGATCAAGTCACTTTCAAAAGAACAACTAATCAATATATTCGCAATCACAATTGCCTTAGTTATATTTTTAGATATGGACCAATGGTTATATCCATTCTTTAATAGTATCAATATTCCTTTACCATCTACTTTCTTAACTTATATTTGGCTACCACTATATGCATTTTTAGTGTTTGTGGTTTTAGAGAATAAAAAGAAGAATACTATTTTAATAGCATCTTTTATTGGATTTGTTTGTCTTGCTTATTTTGTTATCCATCATTTTTTAGTGAAAGATATACCCACTACGCTATTGTTGCGAAATTTCTTTTATTATTCCTTAAAATATGAGTTAATGTATATTTTTATTTTAGTATTACCTTTAGTGTACATATATGTTATTTATCGACTTGAACCCTCATTCAAACAAGTTGAAAAGATTATGGTAATGGTGGCGATGATGATCGCTATCCCTATCTTAGTATCAAACATATTCTTGTTTAGTCCTTCCACATATGTAGGTTGGACACAGGCTAATTTATTCACTTGGTTTTCTGATATTTACAGTACGTTTCATCCACGAGAGATAGCATCGAAATTTTTCTTCACCGAAGGAAATACTACTGGTATTGTTTTATTTATGACCTTTCCTTTTACCTTAAACTTATTAAACAGACTAAAAGGAAAACTAATAATAGGCTCAATGGTAATAATACAAGGTTTAGCGATGTTTTGCATAGCTACTCGAGTTGCATCTTATGGTGTGCTTATTATCATGGCGGCTTACATAGCAATTGTTATATTCGTTACTATCATTAAAAAAGCTAAACTCAACAAACAATTTATACTTGTGTTTGCTTTTATATTCTTGCTATTTGCTGGTATGTTTAAATTTACTCCTGCTTATGTTAATCAACAAATGAATATTGAAAACAACTGGTATGTACTCGCAAATGAGAGTTTAAGACAAGAGATAAAGGGTTCTCTTGATGATCCAGGTTTAGATCCAACAAGCCAAGAATATCTTAACTTCTATTCACACATTTTTGTCGATAACGCCTTTCTTTTAACTACACCAAAGATTTACTATATGGAATTATATGACTACCGTCTTGATCCAAAGTTTTGGGTTGACGTCATATTTGAATATGACTTCTATGACCGTATTGATGGTCGTGATTTTCAGAAAATATTCTTTGATTTCCAATGGAATAAATTAACATTACCTCAACGAATGTTTGGTTTTGGTTACTCATCATTTATGTTTGGTGGCATTGTTTTAGAAAAAGACTTCGAAATGCAAATTTATACCCATGGCTATCTTGGATTTACACTACTAGTACTGCCTTGGTTGATAAGTCTTGGCTATATCGTTTATAAAGCATTAAGAAACTTAAAAGATAGTATCAATATCGATGTACTAGTAAGTGGACTTTCACTTTGCGGTGGATTAATTTGCGCTTATTCATCAGGACATACTCTAGATCAACCATTCTCCTCCTTACTGTTGGCAATGTTAGTCGCAATTTTAATATTAATGTTAAGAAAAGGGAATAAGGCTAATGCATAATTAGCCATTGGAAATTATGAGAAAAATTATCAGCGGATTGATTAAAAATAAAGAAGTATTACTGTATTTGTTTTTTGGTGTTTTAACAACAATTGTAAGTTTTTTAACCTATACTTTGTTTACAAGAGTCATGGCAATAGATGAACTTGTAGCTAATGTACTATCATGGGTTTTCGCTGTTGCGTTTGCTTATATCACAAACAAGAATTTTGTCTTTGACTCTCGACATAAATCATTAAAAGCTACTATTAAAGAATTAGTTACTTTTTTTACCGCAAGACTCTTTTCATTAGCTGCAGAAACAGCCATCATGTATATCGGTATTCGTATCTTCAGTTTCTATGATCTTTATGTTAAATTGTTCGGTCAAATCGTTGTGGTTATCTTAAATTATGTTTTAAGTAAATACTTAATATTCAAAAAGGAGGATGATCATGGCAAGAATTAGCATCATCGTTCCGGTATATAATGTCGAGCCGTATCTAAGAAGATGTCTTGACTCTCTTGTTAATCAAACTCTAGATGATATTGAAATATTAGTGATCAATGATTCTTCGTTAGATAATTCTCAAGCAATAATTGATGAGTATAGTGCTTTGTATCCTAAAATTATAAGATCATTTATCAAACCAAACGGTGGGATTGCGTCTGTTAGAAACTTTGGTTTAAAGCATGCTACTGGTGATTACATTGGTTTTGTAGATAGTGATGATTATGTTGATCACGATATGTTTGAAATACTATATACAGCTGCCATTGATGCTAATGCGAATGTTGTCATATCTGACTTTTATTTTACTTATCCTAGTAAAGAGATAGTTTATAATGAATATCAATATCAAAACACTAAAGAAATGTTGATTCATTTATTTGCGGTATTATGGAATAAAATTTATAAACGTAGTTTCTTAGAAAAACTAGATTTTCGATTTAAAGAAGGATATCGCTTTGAAGATACATCATTTTTAATTCGGATGGCTCCTTATTACGATAATTTTGTTTTTGTAGCTAAGCCATTAATACACTATGTTCAACGCGAGAACTCTATTACCTACTCACATAATTATCAAGTAAAGGAAATAGTTTTCATTTTAAATCATATTCTTGCGTATTATAAAGAAAGACATTTTTATGATACTTATCAGACAGAACTAGAGTATATCTTTATCCGTTTTACTTTAGGACAACCTTTTAGAAGCTGTTCGAAAATAGCTGATAAGCATGATCGTAAAAAATCCCTTGTCATGTTATGGCAAACATTACACGACAACTTCCCAAATTGGCGAAAAAACCCCTATTTACGATCATTGCCAGGTTTTAAAAATAAATATTATCGTCTTGTTACAAAACCAGTGTTCTGGCTTAGTAGTCAAATCAATCGTCTGCTATGATCATCGTACCGGAAATAATCTTTGAATAAAGTTCAGCAGTTAAAAAAGCACTTGCTGAACTTTTTCCTTTCACATTAACAAGAAATAAAGGTGGATCTTCATTGATCTTTATAAACTCAATTACCAACTCACTAATATCAACCACATTATCATCGACAAAATTAACAAGCCACGCTTCTAACATCGCCATTGTTGATATCGGTTTATTATCTTGATATTGATTTGATAATTCAAGCAAACTATTATGAGTCGCAGCTCTTGTGTTTTCATGTATAATTTGTCGAAGCTGCATATTCTTATTTATATCAAATAACG
Organism: Erysipelotrichaceae bacterium; assembly: GCA_034932685.1. Taxonomy (GTDB): domain Bacteria; phylum Bacillota_I; class Bacilli_A; order Erysipelotrichales; family Erysipelotrichaceae; genus JAQUCI01. The sequence goes on along the minus strand of JAYFOM010000016.1, from coordinate 39,934 downwards.
TTATCGTCATACTAAAGATCAGGATTACAAAAACTAATGCACTAATAGCTACTGACATTTTCACAACTTCCTTTGTAGTTAGTTAACCAATGCGAAAACTTTCCTGAACTATCTTCAATTAGATATGCAAACTGTGATAATATGTCACATGTTCCGATTTTTTGATATCCATCTAGCGCAAGATAGTCTTTTATTGCTTGGATATCGTTTTTATCTAAAATAATGCGAGTATCATAAATACTCAAGTCTGCGTTTTTTAACTCTTCAATAAAAACACTATGTGGCTGCCAGTTAGCAGGTAGTTCTTCATATTGATGAAGCGGATCAAGATAGTTATAGTATATAACCCTATTATCTTGAAACTGCATGATTGTTTGAGGCATTAATGATGCTTTAATCAACTTATCATCAATCAATATAAGACCACTATTATGTATTTGATTAAGATTGTGATTAACCTTTTCAACATCGCGTTTTACCGCTCGGTAATGATCTAGTACATATATGTATGGTATAAATAGCTCACTATTAAGAAATATATTACGATAGTACTCATTATTATCAGCCAAATCATGTGTAAAAAGATCATCAAAAAGAACTTTATCATTGGATAATAATAGTTCTTTCAACAAGTATTGATATTGTGATGCTATCGCGATTTGATTTGATAGTGACATGATCAGTGCTTCTGTTTTATCATTCATCGTATCAAGTGAAGTTAGCTTTAGGCGTACATATTCATTATTTACTAGCACTATACCATCATTAACTTGCTTGTTTTCTTCTAGATAATAATATCCTTCACCAATTAAGTCAGAGTTTCCTTTAATTTTATCCCAACTTATTACCCCTTGATTTGATCGATATTGAACATCCACATTATCACTTTTTATGATGTTTGCATCATAATTTAACCAATCAGACCAACCACTCCATGTGCGATAGCGATAAGAGTACTGTTGTTGACTTTGACATTGACGATCAGTATTAGGACTACATTGATCATAAACATAGTCGGACCAGTTTGTCCAAATACGACTTCTTTGTCGATAATGCGTTAATGGGCCTAAACACTGTGTAAGTTCATTGGCAGTACAAGTTGTCTGGTTATAACCTGACCAGCCGCTCCACGATTTATAGCTAGTCGCATAACGAAGTTGATTTTCACACTGAGTATAACCAGTAACACTTGAACACGATGTTGTTGTGTAAGCTGACCAAGTACCCCATTTAATATAACGATAGCGCTGACCAGCTTGTTTAGTGCTAATTTTATAGCCACTGCTACATGGTCCTTGGGCATTAATACTATAATTTATTGTTGAAAACCTCTCATTAGTAACATTGTTAAGCTTACAGGTATATTTATAATAAGTCTCACAATGATAATCATTTGTTACAGAGCAACTACTTTTCCAAGCACTATAGGTCCCTGAATAACTGTACGAGCGACTTCTATAAAAACGTTGTGATTGCCACCTGCAATCATAACTATCCTGACAATCACTAGGATATGTTGCAGTATAAGAAGAATATGGTAGCCACGAAGCTGTTCTTTTACTATAATAGCGTACACTTTCCCAACTACAATCATCACTATCTTGGCAATCACTTGGGTATGCTGTGGTATATGAACTCCAATTACTCCAAGATGCTGTTTTTTGGCGATACCTTAATTTTTGTTGATATGTACAATCAAAAGCGTCTTCACAATCAACTCGCTCATCTGTTGTTGAAAATGTAGTCCAGTCACCCCAACTCCCATAGTTGACCTTCATTTGTTTTGCGGTTGTTATTTCGTTATTAGTTAAACCTAATACCCATTTATCATCTGGCCAACTTATATTCTTATATCGTGTTGATAATACTATTTTTGGTTCGAGTACATCATACTTCTCTATATCTTCATAAACAAAATCGTTACCAAATACAGCGTACAGTCGACCACTTTCTTGATATTGTTGTCTCACATTCTCACAAGCATCTTCATGCCATTGACAAACAGTCTGAATTGTATCGGTGGTACTAGTGTCATATTCACCATTACTTAATCTACGCCAATAAGTTATAAACTGTCTTAGAAGTACGTTATAACTTTGACCATACTCATTATTATACAAAGTAATACTTTCATTACTTACTGCTCTATCAATCAGACTTGATGCATACAATAAATTCTTAGCATCATTAAAGTTTCTTTTAGGCAAATCTTTAGCAAGATAGTCAATTGCTAAAGGATGAGCCGCAACAAAATTCTCAAAGAAAACTGATTGATGAATAATTTCATTATTTACTTCATAACTGCATGTTTTCTCATTATAGAAAACATTTAGACGATTGCTGTTAGTATCAAAAACAAAACGATAATTCACCGGGAAATATCTAATGATACCGTTTTTATCTTGATATTGATACTCATGATCAATTTCATCAAAAACATATGTACTGCCACTAATATAACCATAAAGTCTTGTATGATTGGTTCGATCACTTAACGGATAAAAATCAATGTAGTTATCATTTTCATTAACTATCAATACGATTTTAGCATTAAACAGATACTGCTGGTTTTTTTCATATCTCAGCGTTATCCTATGATCACTTAGATCAATAGCTATATTGATAACTTCATTATCTTTAGTTAGGTAATCATATGTGGTTGAATCAGCGTTAAGTATAACTTCTTTCTTATTATTTATATATAAGCACCATTCATTGTCACAATTATCGATTATTAATGACATGATATTAGACCTTATATGCTCATCACTTATTTTATCAACTTCAAGAACATACCCACTAATTATTTCTTTAGCGTACATATTTGTAGTCGCCAAGAATAAAACCATTATTGTGACAAAAAGATACAAAACTTTTTTCATTGGTTCACCTCAGTCCTAGTAATCTTTGCCAGTATAAATTATGGTATAACAAGAAGTAATTGATATTAGTTAAATCATGATTTGCATCATGTCCATAATAAAGCAGAATCTCATTTAAGTAGTTATGTAAGTTGTATATCATATCATTGTTTAGATCATTTATTATCATGTTAGCAACCTTGATATCATTTGGATAATAGTATAATAATAGCGCCGTATTGATATTAAAATCATTGCTTGTTATGTGTTTTACACTATCATTGAAAGTTATGATCTTCTCTATTTGCTCATTTTCTTCTTTTTTTATTTGGAAGATACAGTTTTGACCAGTAAACATTTTTATACACAGATCATCTACGTAGTATTGAAAAAAATTCACAACTTGATTGGGATAAACCATCAACTGTTCATAATATCTTTGATCATTATTTTCTTCTTCTTTAAATAGAACAAATATTGGATTATAATAGTAAACTTTACTGTTTTCATAAAGAAGATACTCTTCTGAATAATTATCTATACTAAAATCATTTAGTTCATCAAAGTTATTTATTTGAGGGTATTGTTTACTATTGTAGTAAACTTGATGTATGTTTTCCCAAACAGAAGTATCGTTTGTTTCTTCAATCATTCTTGCGTCTATCTTTCTTCTTTTATACTGCTTAAATTCATTAAGACTCAAGCCATTAAGTGGGCAACCAATCATATCGAAATGATCGATATAATCATCGATACTACTTTTTATTTCATCATACACATTGAAGCGATCAACACTCAAATCTTGATTTTTGAAATCATGACCAAAATTCTTTATGATTAAATTGCTTTCTAAATCAATAAGATCAATATTATTCTGTTTAAAATCATATTGATAATATGTTAAGGCTTTAGTACTAATAAATTCTTCCTTTAGTCTTGTTTCTGCTTGATACTTACTAAAGTTAAGTCTTAGTTGACCTTGATAACCTCTTGCAAAGATAACATCTTCATCTTCAATCAAATACCATCCTGTAGCGTCTATTAAGCTCTTCTTAGCCTCTTTAGCAAGTTCAGCAGTAGAATATCTTACTGCCTGCGTTTCATTCCAATATTGCGGCTTGCTCATTTTCTCTATTATATAGTCATAACAGTTATTCTTTGAGTAATGATTAAAATAAAGATGTCCTATACACATCATCAGTATCGATGTAAAAACAATGGTTTTTCTGATCATTTATTACTTGCTTTAACAATATCATCTAAAAAATAAAAGATATCATCCACCCCTTCTTTTATTGCTAATACTTTATTGTTTTCAACAACTATCAAAACAGGAACTGCTGATAATTCATAAACTTCATCATTTATGATCAACTGTTCAGTATTACTAGTATCAATTTTTTGAATGTTAACAACTTGATCATATCCATATGCGATAAACGCATCAATCATATCGTTTGTTTGTTGACAATATAAACATAAAGGGTCAAAAACATATATCAAATCTAAATCTTGATAGTCACTGATGGTACTACCGATATCAGTTACAACGATATCGGTAGATATTCTTTGATTGATCATTACAAGAAAACAAATACTGATCAAGCTAGCAGCTAGATTAACAACTAACAATATATGAACTAAACGCTGTTTATAAGCCATGATTTAAAACGCAACTAAACGCGTTACGCCTGTATATGTGATTGATTTACTCAAGTTCAACCATGCAAACATATGAGTAAAAGACACTTTTATCTGATATCTATACCCACTAAGTGGTGTTACATCCATCATTGATACAGTGATGTTAGTGTTGGTACTATTTGCTATCTCGTCTATCTTTTCAGTTTGATTACCATATATTTCCACATATTGGGTTGTCGCATACAATACCGAACGAGCATTAGCAGCCAACAAAAAGAATGTTATACAACTTGTGAATAGAATTATACCAATGAAAATAACTATTGTGTTGATCATTACCTTAACTGATAAATCCATTATCCACGACACTGTTATATAATAAGCTATCAATCTGGCTATCAATAGTTTGGGTTATTTTATCCTGAAATCCACCAGTTGAAATATATGTAATTAGAAATACCCCAACTAATACCGCAATTACAATCGCCACTAATTGTTTTAAACTCTCATCCATTAAATTTCCCTCTTTCTTTCTATAATGTTTGACTTACAATAATTAATAGATACCCCAACATAACAGTTACCATCAAAACCGGTATTAATCCTAAATATTGGATCGTATCATTAATGGTTTTGTTTTTCTTTTTCCTAATTATATTTAGTTCATCAGAAACATTTTGATTAATGTTACTTAATAAGCCATCATTTTCAATACCTCCGCTTTGTGCTAAGCGATAAATGATCCTAAGATACATTAATAAATTAGGATTAGGTTTACGAAGATCTTCATTTAACTTCTGATATGGATGAAAACTGTTTGGGTTTTCATCCAATGTCTTTACCATTGAATTTAGATCATTTTTATAAATGTCATCAACCAAATCAACAGCTTTATTTAAAGCGTTTGGTATCGGATAGACATAGCACAGATATATGATGCATTTCATGAAGTAAGGCAACTGTTCTTTTATCGTTTTGTATTTTTTATAAACTTTTAGATGTAAATAACCATAGAATGATTTATATATTATAAGCATCATAACTATCGTTAATGTATCAATTCGCTTTTTAATAATGGTCATTATGATAATTGTCAAAATCATCGTAATAATTCTTAAATACTGAAACGACATCAAATCAATTTTTATTGTAGTTTCTATTAGTAAATCATTTAGATCATCTTCGATTAATACATGAAAGATTTTTGTGATCAACTTACCAATATTCTTCATTACATTATTAAAGATATTTTTATCACCCAACATTAAGATAAATAGTAATATTGGTATGATTAACAGTATTAATATCTGATTGATTCCGTTTACCATTATTATCTACTCCCTTGTGATATGAGTATTAAAGTAATTATCCACTAGTAACATCACCATGATAGTGATCAAAAGATATATCGCATTAGCAGTGTTTAGCCCATTGATACTTGCATGATTTTTAAATACATTTGATAATTGCAAATACATAAACCAATACGCCGCTAAACTACCAAAGGAAATCATGATGTATTGTAAACGCAGTGTTTTTCTTTTGATCATATTTTCACCAAATTCCTTATTCAATTCTTTTATGTCATTGTAGAAGGTATCAAGGATTGCTTTGGCAATATGGTCGTTTTCATAATGCATGTGCAATATAATGACGTTAAGATGTTTGATGATAGAATACGGATGTTTTGTCTCGAAAACCTTAAGTATGATCTCAGCTTCATTTTTTGGATTAGATAATGCTTCAATCACTATAAGCACATCACTTCTCAATGGTTCAGATAAGTCATTTTGTACAGTTGTCAAGGCATAATAAACATTGCGTGATTCATTAAGTAACATTCCCATATTGTGTGAATAAAGAATGACATTACGAAACAACTCTTCATTACTCTTGCGCTTTAAGTCAGCGTAATAAAGATATGGTATCAAGACTAAAAACAACAAATAAAACGATAAACTAATATAAACATGATTTACCAGTGAATCAACTAGTAAGGCAAAACCACAAGCAATGATAATTGCTGGTAAGATCTTTCTCATGTTAATTTTTCTTTGTTTTAGTCTTTTTACTAAATTATTACTAGCCTTACTTTTTATTCTTAGCTCTACCCTTAAAAACCATAATCCAAAGATAACTACCATTATAAAAGTGATGATGGTAATAATATCATTTATCGATCTCATATAAATATTCCTTTGATCTTTGAAATATCTGTTTGTTTCTGATTAAGTTTGCCTTTAATTATTGAACTGATAATCTTCTCTTTATGATAAAGAGTTGATATATGATCATACTGATATATTAAATGACTTACCGGTTTTCCTAAGCTATCAAGATAAAACTCACATACTTCATTAATGTACCGTTTTGATACAGTATCGTTAAAATAACATATATGGATGCCAATGTTAATATTGTGATGTATTTGTCTAAAAACTCGCTCTGCATCCGCTTCATTTAATTGTCCCATGTTTAGCATTCGATATGGAATGTTTTGGGCTGAATCAGTATGTAATGTAGAAAGTAATCGATGTCCCGTGCTAACGGCATCATTTAGTTGCAAGACTTCTTTCCCTCTTGTTTCACTAACACAAATCCAATCAGGATTTTGTCTTAAACAAGCTTTTAAAAGAGCATTAAAATCATACTTACGTGAGGTTTTCAAAGCCAACACATTCTTTTGGGGATACAACCGTTTCAAATAAACTTCAAGGGTATCTTCCATTGTAATTATCGCTTCATTATCTCTAATCCATTGAGCGATATAGCGCAACAACTCCGTCTTCCCACTTCCTGTTTCACCACAGATCATTATGTTACAACCAGCATCAACTAATGCCTGCATTAAAGAACTAAAATCCTTATCGGCATAGTTATCAGCAATAATACTAGCTTCATTCATTCTTAAGTTATACAAACTTTTACGGATAGCGATAGCTGGTAGATCATCATGTGTTAATGATTCGTGAATGACATTGAATCTAAGTTGTCCAAGCTGTTCATATGCAATCTCAGCATCAATGATCGGACTAGCTTCATTGTATGCTTTATTCATTCTAATCGCTAACTGACGCGGAATAATCTTAAGTAACGATTGTAATTCATCAATGTCATCTTTTGTAGCTTCAAGTAATTGATAATGCCCTTTATTTATATCAGTGACCCATATTTCGTTTGACCAGATCATGATATCGGTTATGCTATCACTATATAGTAAATCAGATAGTATTTTACCAAATGCTAGTTCATCATAAGTCAATATTGGACCTGCATTTCAATTTGATCATTATCAATTCCTAATTGATAAATCTTGCTATTGATGTACTGCTTGATGGCTTGCATTTCACTATCTGTTTCAATTAAGTGATCATCATTATAACTATTATTACTTATCATCGGATAAATTTCCCCAAGCGATTCTGCAGCTATTAGAAATTTCACATCTTCTTCATCAAGTGCTAACATCCAATGATCTTCAATACTGTTTTGATTGATGAAGGTATCAAGCACTAAAACGTGTTCATATAGTTTTCCAATCAGTAGTTCATCATCATTGACACGATCTTTAGCTTTGAAGTAAAGATCAACATACTGTCCTTTTCTCACCTTCTCCTTCATACCATTGTTTTTAGCTAATACTAACATATAAACATATTGCCCTTCTTTTAGATCATGATATCCATTAGATATCATTTTTTGATCATTAACCAACATTTCCTTATAGAAAAAACTACCAATAACAAGAGACATTTGATCTTTTGTATACAAACCGATAACTTCATTTAAATCTGTAATGATTGTACTTGGAATCGTATCAAGAGCCACCCAAGTTGAACTAATGTGTTTAGCTTCAATTTTGGTATTGGGTTTTAGCTGTTGCTTAACGATAGGTACTTCAACTAGATTAAGTTTCTTATTTAAAAATGTTGGATAAATAAGATAATTAACAAGCGCAATCACAATAGCAACGAAAATAACAAACACACTTAGATGGGTTCTTAAATACTCTTTAAAACTGTTAAGTTTATTGATCATATCATCCTTTCAACAAGGTAATTCACAAATACATCAATACATAATTGTGCTAGTATCAAAATCTTCCTAAAAAAAGATAACTTTCGTTATCTTTTGATCAAACATGATTTAATGATATTACCATCAAGATCCTTGATAATTAGCTCATTAGAACTAATGATACCATATGAATGCGGATTACCTCCCTTTGGTAATGATATTGAGCCGGGATTTAAGTAATATATCCCTGCTCTTTTTTCAGCTATCAACAAATGGGTATGTCCTGATATAAAAATCGTTTCGTTTGTTAAAACAGGATGCTCATCAGGACTATAAATATGCCCATGAGTCATAAATATTTCCTTATCATCAATATTCAACTTTATATGATCTCTATCTTGATACCCCATCAGATCCAAGTCGATTTGGGCATCGCAATTTCCCTTAACGCCTATCATAATATCGCTGTACTCTTGTAATAGCTCAACAACTTTCATCGGATCATAACCCTCAGGTAAAGGATTGCGTGGACCATGATAAAGCACATCACCAAGAACTAAAATTTGATCAGGTTCTTCTTTTTTAATACAATTAATCAGTTTTTCTGTATAAACTGCTGAGCCATGAATATCACTAATAACCATTATATTCATTCAATCACCTCATCTTAAGGTTATTTTAACATACAGACAATGTGCAAATCAAAACAGATACTTTAAGGAATCAGATCAAATATTATTTCAGATTTAAATAAATCACCATCTATCTCAAGATTAAATTTTGCCTTCTGTAGTTCAAGTAAACTCTTGGTTATCGACAAGCCTAATCCACTGCCATCTGTTGTTCTTGAAACATCGCCTCTGACAAAACGCTCAAGCAGTTCATCAGCTGTAATATTTAAAGGATCACACGAAACGTTTTTAAGTGCTACAATTGCAGTTTGATCGTTTCTTTTTATATCAATATAGATACGTGTATTTTCTTGCGCATATTTACTTATGTTAGTAAACAGATTATCAAACACACGCCATAATAACTCACCATCAGCAGAAACAAAAAGCGGTTTCTCATGAGCGTTTATTACCGTATTCAATCCTTTTTGTTGGAAAGTCTCACTATACTCTCCAGCTGCTTGATCCATAAATTCAACAATATCAATACGCTCAAAATTCACTTGAATATTTCCTGTCGCAGCTTTTGAAGCTTCCACAAGATCTTCTGTTAGTTTTTTTAGTTTCTTTGATTGCCGATCTAATACATCTAAATATTCTAAGGCAACAGGATTGTTTAAATCTTCTTTCTTAAGTAAATCTACGTAGTTGATAATGGATGTTAATGGTGTCTTAAGATCGTGTGAAACGTTAGTTATAAGCTCCGTTTTAAGTCTTTCACTTCGCATTTGATTTTCTACAGCTTTGCTCATACCCACTCTGATATGATTTAAATCTAAAGCATGTTGTTTAAACTTCCATTTCATAAATCTAGTATCAATTTTATAATTGAAATCGCCTTCGGCTAGTTTTTTACCACCTACAAATAATCGCTCAAGTTGGATTATCGATCTTACGATTACATAAAACATATATATGACGAAAATGAAAGTTGTAAGAATCCACATATCAGGAAAGAATACGATAAAAAACCCATATATTCCAAACATTATCAATGCTTGATTTAATAACTTAATATTAGCGAAGAACTGATATGTAAGATTAAAAAACCAATAGACAACAGTATACCTGAATAATTTATGTGCTTTATACCTTGTTGCAATTGACATACAAAACGCTAAGAGTATAAAACCATAAATAAGTAGTACTGGATAGAAGTAAAGCAAAAACTCCCACAACTCAAAATAGTAAATGATGCTTGCTCCGTATTGCATGATAATGATTGTCGCTAAAACAACAAAACCAAAGAACAGCTCTAGCGGCACTTTGTCTGCCAACCTTACTTTAATCTCGTCGGTATCATCTTCATGACCAGCTAAGCATAGCAAGTAGATAAAACTTGCTAAACTTATAAAAAAACTAACGATTCCGCTTGTCAAAACAAGCCAGCGTAACGGATAGTAATTGATGAAATATATATGTGCTTGCGCTAATCGATCATTTCCGGTTATTTGCTCAGCTAAACTGTAACTGATAGTGAAATTCTTACCTTCAGCGATATTAATCCTTTTAGTGACATGATTGATCATTGTCAATTCTGCTGTGTTTTGAATAAGTAACTTTTGGTTTTCATCATAAACTAAAAACAGAAAGTTGCTTTTTTCTGATTCGTAAGGCATAAGATACGATGATATATCATCTTGTGTTATTTTACCATTTGGATTGTTTTTATAATAGTCACTAATATTACTTGAAAGCTCCCGATAATAATCATTCATTATCTGGCCACACAGGGTAGTTTTTTCAAAGCTATCATTGTCGTAAAAACCATCTTGATAAGCATTAGTCGCAAATATTGTAGTCAACAAAAATAATGAAAATAAAAAAGCTAAGATAAAAATAAAGATTATCTTTCTTTTCATCAATTTACTTGACTTCTTCATTAAATCTCACTCTTTTCAAATTTATAACCCAAACCCCATACTACTTTTAGATAACGTGGATTAGCTGGATCAATTTCAATTTTTTCGCGTAAATGGCGTATATGAACCGCAACTGTCGCATTTGAACCAAATGCTGGATCATTCCAAATTTGTTCATATATTTGAGTGCCTGAATATACCCTACCAGGACTTTTCATCAATAAATGTAGGATGTTATATTCCAAAGGGGTTAATGCGACAACCACACCATCGACAGTTACTGTTTTAGTTTCATCATCAAGCTCAATACCACCGATAACCAGTTTATTCGCTGTTTTTATTTGACCACCAAGATTAGTATATCTTCTTAGTTGCGATTTCACTCTAGCTATTACTTCAATAGGATTAAACGGTTTACTTATATAATCGTCTGCACCAATATTTAACCCCAATACTTTGTCGCTATCTTCACTTTTCGCGGTTAACAGGATTATCGGTATATTATATGTTTCACGAATAATACTTGTTGTTTTAATACCATCAAGCACTGGCATCATGATATCTAACAAGATTAGTTGAATGTCGTTGTTTTTTATTATTGATAAGGCCTCATCACCATTAAATGCTTCATATATCTTATATCCTTCTGCCGATAGATATATTTTTAAAGCAGCTACGATATCACGATCATCATCACAAACTAATATATTGTACATACTTTAAACCTCCGTTTTTATCTTATCATTACAATTATTAAAAACACAGTGGCTAAACTTTTAAGATTTATTTAAGGACTTAAGTTAATAAAATCTTAATAACATATTAGCATGGTATTAATTATTAGTCATTATGATGAATTGTGACAAACAGATAAGGAGTCTAACATGATTGACATACTACGATTTATACTATCTTTACTTGGATTTATCTTAACGATATATAGTTTTTACTATATTGTGTTTGCTTTCTATTCAATAAAAAGAAGAACCCCTTATGATGCTCATCACGCAAAAACTAAATTTGGTATTGTGATTGCGGCTCGAAATGAAGAAACTGTTATAACTGATGTTGTAATGAGTTTGAAAAAGCTTGATTATCCTAAGCATCTATATGATATCTATGTTGTGCCCAACAATTGTTGTGATCAAACCGCTGAAAAAGCTAAAGCTGCGGGTGCCATAGTTCTTGATTGTCAATATCCAGTTAGTTCAAAAGGTGAAGTATTAAGACATACATTTAATCAATTAATGTCATTGCAATATGATTATGATGCTTTTTGTGTTTTCGATGCTGATAATATTGTTGATAAAAACTTCCTTAATGAAATGAATAGTGCTTATTTAAGTGGCATAAGAATTGCGCAGGGCTATCGCGCAGCTAAAAATCCATATGATAGTTGGATCACAGCTTGTTACGATATCTATTTCTCATTAATGAATCGTTTTATCAACCAAGCTAAATTCAATGCTGGATTATCTGCTTATATTAATGGTACTGGTTTTATGGTATCAACCGCAACTTTAAAGCGCAGTAGTGGTTGGCGTACAACCACATTATCAGAAGATACTGAATATTGTCTTTTATGTATGATCAATGATGAAAAGATTGCATGGGTACCAAATGCGATAACTTATGATGAACAGCCATTGACCCTACAACAATCAATGACCCAAAGAAGAAGATGGAGTAGCGGTGCATTACAGTTGTTATCGCTTTATCATAAGAAATTATTGCAGCGTATCAATCATAGTAATTTCGCTCAGTTTGTTGATGGTTTTGTATCATTGTTTGCGCCTATCATTCAATTAGCTTCAATTGTTCAATTATTACTTACTGTCTTGCTAGTCTTTTTAAATAAAGAGACGAATGTTTTGCTATACCTATTTCCAATTATTGCATCATATATCACAACTGTTATCCTTGCGTTAGTCATCTTGATATCTGAGCACAAACTAAATAGAAAAGCGATAAAGGGAGTAATGACATTTTGGTTGTTTGTAATGTCATGGACCTTAATAAACTTTCAATGCTTATTCAAGAAAACAACTCTATGGCATGAAATAAAACACACTCAATCAATTAATAAACTAAAGGTAAAACAGCAAGATATCAAAGTATAAAAAAGCAGATTCGCTATGAATCTGCTTTTATTCTATTTTCTAAATAAACGATGGCTGTAAGCTTTTTCGATATCCATTAAGGTATTAGGATTTGTATCCTTTGACTGTACAAATCTGATTGGTGGTTTTATCCCTTGTTTTACCATCATATCTACTGCTTCATAAACCGTTGCTTGTAATATAATTCCTGTAGCTATTGATGACATGCCACAGATCTTACTATCTAAACCTTCAACACTTGACATAGCATCACCTGGATCAACTTGCGTATCTAATACAACATCTGCAATCTCATATAGATGCAAACCACATGAATGACCAGTTGGAAGTTCACTACTTGCTTTGATAGAAGTAACAGCAATTACCTTAGCTCCTCTTTCTTTAGCTACTAATGCTACTTCACATGGTAAAGCATTCTTACCAGAATGAGATACCACAAAAACTACATCTTCAGGTAATATTTCAGTATCTTTTAGAAATAACGACCCAATACCTTCCATTCTTTCATATGTTCCACCTGATGGCTCAGCAAGTTTTTTAACCGGTGCTAAACCACCATAGCGATGATAAAGTTCCATTGCTCCAGCAATTGAATGGCCAGAACCGAAAGCCTGAATAATACCACCTCTTTTAATCGAATCTACGATTAATGAAGCAGCTTTCTTGATGTTATCTTCTTGGGTTTGACTTATTTTATCAACAAGATCTCTAGTAACGGAAAAAATCATATTATTATACATGTGTATCCCCTCATTTCTAGTTTTATTATATCACTTAAGTAAATATTTTTTGTTGTTTAAAGAAAAATGTTATATCATTAAAAAGTAAGAAGAGGTAATTATGAATAACATAGAACAAGCTAGAAGTTTGCATAAACAAAAGTGTAATTGTGCCCAAGCCATATTAGTTGCTTTTCATGAATATCTACATGTAGATCCTGAAACAGCCTATAAACTTGGTGATGGTCTTGGCAGAGGATTTGGTAAGAAAGAGCATATTTGTGGGGCTGTTAATGCAATGGGTATTGTTATCAGTGCTATTAATGCTGGTGATCTATCTCAAATGGGATTAACAAAAGATTTCTCAGCAAGTGAAGTAGCGCTTTGCACTGATAAGTTCATAGATGAAAATGGTTATATGGATTGTCACTCTTTGCTTGCGACTAACTCTGAGATAAGATCATGTAACGATTTAGTTGCTAGTTGTGCTAAGATTATTAATACTTACATTACAGAAAGGGTAGTAAAATGATAGTAATTGAAATAAGTGAAAATAAAAAAATCAAGCTTGAACTTGATGCAAGTGTAGCGCCAGTAACCGTGAGTAACTTTCTTAAGCTTGTTGATGAAGGGTTTTATAATGGTCTAACATTTCATCGTGTTATTAAAGGCTTTATGATTCAAGGTGGTTGTCCTTTAGGGAATGGTACTGGTGGTAGCTCAACCACGATCAAAGGTGAGTTTATCGCAAACAATCACAATAATCCAATTAAACATCAACGCGGTGTTATCTCCATGGCTAGAGCTGCTAGTTTTGATTCTGCTTCTTCACAGTTCTTTATAACCCATCAAGATGCATTTCATCTAGATGGTTTATATGCAAGTTTTGGCAAAGTTGTTAGTGGTATGGAAGTAGTTGATGAAATCGCAAATGTGAAAACCGGTCCAGGGGATAAACCGCTAACTCCTGTTATGATTAAACGTATCTATAAAGAATAAATACTGAAGCAAGCTTCAGTATTTTACTTTTTGATAATGATAGTATTATTATCTAGTTCTTGTTTTAATAAAGCCGCAATACCGTTTTTCTGGATAACCAAGAAACGATCAAGCATTACGATATAATCATCAATATTATTATCAATCAATAACGCTTTTAAAAGTTGCATAACTCCTTCACAAAATGACATTGTTACAACTCTTATCATTATATCAGTTGGTTTTTGATCATCAACTATCACTGTGAAGTAAGTATTATAAAATTCATAAATGATCTGCATTCCCCAAGCATAGAGTTTTTGACTTACTATTGAATCATCAAGCAAGATAGTCATTCTTTTTGGATAATTAATGGCTAATTTACCAATATCAATCAATGCATTACGAAGTTTGGCAACAAGCATTTTTTCAATGTAAGTTAACGTATCCATATTATTAGGTATTTCAGGTAGTAGTAAAACAGCGCCATCTAAGTTTAAACTTTGTCCCGTCTCTTTTTGAACGATCTCATTCAAACCTTCTATCAATACCGCTGTAATGCTTATGATCAATTGATCTTTACTTTCATAATAACGATATAGATTACCTGGTGTTATTTGTGCTTCTTTTGCGATATCACGCATGTTTGTTTTATGCATACCATTAACCAACAGTTGATTAATTGCCGCATTTTCTATCCGTTTGCGTACATCCTCTTTTAATGTTTGTGCCATATAAATAAACCTCTGTTCATTATTAATTATATCATATGCTTTTATGTATTGTTTACAATTCTTTAATCAATCAAACCAAATACTTGACTAACATTTTGAACAAAGATTAACCCATTTCCTGGTTCTTCAATTTTGAAATCAACTTTGATACGATCTATTATATTTAAAGCTATTGTGTTTTTACATATGATCAAAACAAGCTCTTTTTCTGGTTCAATATCCATCGCAAAAACTCTACTTGTTTCATTTACACCTGAGCCACGACCATTGATGATTGTAGCACCTTTTGCGCCAGCTTTTACAGCAGCTTCTACTACTTCTTCTGCTTTACCCTTCTCTATGATAACCATAATTGATTGATACATATAATCATCATTCCTTTCTTTTTCTTCTTCATTTATAATGCAACCCCTAGAACCACAGATTCCTTCAATATCAATACAATAAGCAATGCCACGATTTGGCTTATGTAATTTAAACTTTTCATTGATCTTTGGCATGATGATTGATGCCATCGATTTACGCATTACCATGATCAATATTTCCTTTTTATTATCATCAAGCGAAAGCGATCTTAAAAATCGGTTATTAACAGTTCCATGAGCTTTGATGATAGTACCTCCCGTTACTCCATTAACTCTTGCGAAATGTAGTATCTTAGAAGCGAGACCACAATCAACAATCACATAAAGCATTGTATAACTTAAGTCCTTGATCATATTAAACTCCTTTCTTGGATTTAAAGTGATAGATCAAACCCAAAATTTGTATCGTTATGATTGGTGTCATAGCAACCATTGCTATAATACCAAAGCCATCAATTAAAACATCAGCACCATCAACTGCACTAGCCACTCCTTGGGTAAAAGCCAAAACAAAGGTAGCTGTAATTGGTCCTGAAGCAACCCCTCCTGAATCAAATGCCATTCCAACAAATAGATCATCAACAATAAAAGTTAAACCTAAAGAAATCATATATCCAGGTAATAAGTAATGCCAAAGTTGTAAACCTGGTGTCATAATCCTAATTACTGATAAAGCAAGAGCAATACCAATACCTAATGATAAAGCACCAAGCACTGTTTTCTTATGAACATAGCCACTAGTAATTTCTTCAATTTGATTAGTTAATGCATGAACTGCAGGTTCAGCCAAAACAGTAAAAAGTCCCATGATAAACGCTATCAAGATTATCAACCATACTTGATTTGAACTACCCACTTGAAATCCCACTAAACGACCCATATTCATAAATCCAGCATTTACACCAGTTAGAAATAAAGTCAAACCAATAAAACTATAGATTAAACCATTGATTATCCTGTTTTGTCTTTTTGCTTTAACACGATATTTTGAAAGCTGAATTAATCCAAAAACAATTATAATAGGCAATAATGACATTAACATTTCAAACATCATCTTAGGAAGTATTTTAATGAAAGCAACGATCAGATTTGTGCTCTCCGGTTGTTCAATAATTGATATAGCCGTAATCTGCTCATTTTTCATTATAATACTTAATAATAAAACGGCAATGATAGCTCCTGTTGATGTAACCGCGACAAGACCAAAACTATCTGCTTCTGAAGCTTTACTATCTTTTTTCATCGATGATACACCAATTGCTAATGCCAAAATAAAAGGTACAGTAAGTGCCCCTGTTGTAGCACCTGAGGCATCAAAAGCTATTGCCATAAATTCTTCTGAAACAAAAAACGATAACACTAATATCAATACATAACACCCAAGCAAAATATACTTTAGTGAAATATTATATAAAATTCGCGATAAACCAATAGCCAATAAGAACGATATTCCAATTGAAACAACGCTCACAATTAATAATCGTGATAAAGTACCACCTGTGACAAACTCAATCTGAAAACCAAGTATATGTAAATCTGGTTCTGCAATTGATATGATAAAACCAAGAATTAATCCGGCAATAATAACAAACCAGAATTTGTTCTTCTTAGTCAATATTGAACCAATTAATTTACCAATAGGCTCAATGCCAAGTTCTACACCAAAAAGAAATAAAGCCAAACCAATAAATACGAAAAAAGCCCCAACAATGAACTTTGTCAGTTCAATATGATCAATCGTTACAAGAGTAAAATTTAAGATCAATACAACAATAACGATTGGTAATACTGCAAATAATGATTCTTTTAGTTTCTCATAAATCAATATTAAGTTTGCCTCCATTCATTCTACATTATATAAGTATACCATAGTTCATTTTTGATTAAGCCAATTAAGCTTATTATCAGTGTTTATATTGTTCATTACCTTTATATTTGGTTTTCAGTCTAGACTTCACTTAAAAAAATGATCAATCATCTAATGATGTGATCATTTCTATCATTAATAAGCTTAATTATAGTCACTAATACATATTTACCATTTATTGTAATGAACTTTGTTTTGATCAAATAATCGTTTTGTTGTTACTTTTTTATCTACGACACCACAAGCTATTATGGCGGTGGGTATAATATCATTTGGTAATTCTAGTTCTTGACTGATTATAGTTTGAAGATCTGAGTCTTTTTTAATACCACACCAAACACCACCCAAGTCAAGACCTGTGATCGCTAACAACATATTCTCAGTAGCAGCTGCACAATCTGCTAATAGATATTCATTTATTGGTTGCATTATTTGATCACCACAAACGACAATATTGAGTTTCGCTCCTGCGATGATCTTAATATAAGGAGTTTGAGCAACGATGTTACTGATTTTCTTATCATCATCAAGAATAATGAAATGAAATGGTCTTTTATTACCTGCTGAAGGAGCACTCATACCAGCATAAATAATAGTATTCAACTTACGCTTTTCAATTGGATCGGCTGTGAACTGACGAATGCTAACGCGATCAAATATGTTTCTTATGCGTGCATCTTTGACCATTGGTGGTAATTGTTCAGTGTGATCGACACTTGATATTTCATCAATGTTGATGTCTATCTCAACATTCTGTAGTCCATCATCTGGTATCTTAAGTTTATCTCTTACTTCTTTATTAAATAAGATAACATGATTTCCATTTTTCATACTTCTAATGCGCGTACGAAATGAACCAGATAAACAATCACATTTTACGTAAATGTTCTTCTTGTACTCATTAAACGCTCTATGTGGATCAAAAGAAAGAACAGCCAACATATATTTACCATCTTTCTTAATATTAACCACACTTTTCATACAATCAACTCCTCAAGTTTATTATATCAAGAATAAGCTAATCATTGTTAGTACATTTGATATGGTAAAAATGAAAATCAATCATGTTGTTTTACTTTATTTATTTATTGTAGTTATTAGAAGGATCAATAGTAAAGCTAAATGAGCTACCATTTGATGTATAGCTATAAATTGCCTCTTCAGTGTATCCTTGTTTCTTTGCACTTTCACTAATTGGTGGAAGTTCATAACTTATGTTAACACTAAAATTGTACTCGCCTAAACCATACATGTGATGAAACCCTTCTGATGATACTGGTGATGAAGTTCCAGGAAGTGGTATACCAAGATAGGGTTCAAGAATGATTGGAATAGTTAAATGTTGCCCCGGGGCAAGGGATGGAATCTCCATTCCATAAACCGGCTTAAACAGACAAATGTATGATGAGCCATAAAGAGCGTATAATCTTGTTATTGTTGGATCGAAACCATTTTTACTCATATCCATAAACTTATCTACGATCAATGATAATTTACCTGATGGTGTTGCTTCATTATAAGGATTGTAGAGTTCAATCATGATATAAGCTGGTCGATAAAGATAATCATCATCCAATTTTACAAAATTCCAATTCATTGGATTAGGTGATGCTGATTTAGCTGATTTAGTTAGATTATTGGATACTTCTTCAGCTAATTCTTCAACCCCATATTCTATGATTGAATCTGCCGGTATCCCTGCTTGTTCCATGGCTAGAGTAGCGAGATAATCTTTACCCATACTTGCTAATTGATCAAAGTTTGGTAATGATGGTGGTATACCGATTGATGCTAATCCATAGTCAACCATGGCTGTTAATGCTTTACGCATTGGTCCTTGCCAAGACTCAGGAAGCGTTGAAACAGCAATATTGATGACGCCCGATTTTAAATCGGCATATGCCTTACTAACCCAATTCACTAATTTAGCTGTAAAATCAACCAAATCACTGAAGAAATCGGAAATAGCATCCCAAGCTTCTTCCCACCAAGATTTGTTTTCAGGCTTTGGTGTAAAGTCTATTTTTGTCCCTATTGGAAACCCCGAATAGAGATTGTTGCTACCCCAAACGACAAACACTTCTTTTTCAGTTGGTTGACGTGTTACAACATAATGATACTGCCATCCTGGGGCTTCCCAATGTACTGGGGTAAAAGAAAGTTTTTCAACTGTTGGTACCTCTGGACTAATCTTGATCTCAGGATAAAACTTAAAGCCCTGTGCTTGATTTTTACCATAATCAATAACTACCGTTTCTGAATATGTTGCGCTTGCGGTTGCGGGCTGTACACCATCAGACAATGCAATAGCACGAACATAATAGCGAATATACTTATCATTTGGTAAATTATTATCACTTGGAACAAACGTAGAAAAATCAAGTATGATACCAAATGTACTATTAATATTCTTTAAATCTTTAAAATCCGGATGATCAGTACTCAATCTTTTTTCATAGACAAGACCTGGTGTATTAGACCAATCATTTTGAGTAAAATTGATTAAACTTACCTGTATTAACAATTCTTGTGTATTTGTTGGATATCCAGATGGTAACACCGAGTATGTTTTTGAATCAGTATTAAATATTGTCGTTTCATCTTTATCAACAAAATTATTGGGAAACTCACCATTATGTGTTACTGTTCCAGAATGCTTAGCAAGCAGAAGTGAAAACTTCGTCGCAAGCATCGGCAAGCGATTTCTAGTTGAACCCGCTGGCTTAATATCACCATATAATACGGGTAATCCAACTCCAGCATCGCCTATACTATTTCCCAAACTATCAACTGGAAACACCCTTACATAATAAGTCCTAAGTGGAATCATTGTAAAATTATCTAATGCATCTGTTACTGTTTTTTCCGATGATAGAAATTTTAAGTTCTTTGAGACATCGATACTAAATCTACTTTGTTGTGGATGGAAGAATGCTTTCTCTGCTTTAAATACTTTTGAAAAATCAATCGTAAGTGAGGTTGCGGTTTTTGGTAACTCACCACTTTGTAAAAGATTACTTGATTCTGTGGCTAATGATGTTTCAACTCCACTAAACGGATAAAAAGAAACTTGCCAAACATACTTACTAGCTGAAATATTTTGATTAAACTGAAAATTGAATGTTCTTATTTGATTACTATCAGGTGTTACTATACAAGAATAAGGAGCACTAACCTTTTTACTGAAATCAAGTCCACTATCAGCTATAAGTGATATTGCCGGATCGTAGATTGGTGAGAATACGCGATCATCAAAATCAATCATCGCGAATTTATCATGTTCGCTTAGCACTATTTCATCAACACTTATCAAAGATGAAATGAAATCTTCCTTATCACTGTTAGGATCAACTTCAACAATATCTTCATTATCTGTTTGATTTATTAAAGGGTCATCATTATTAGGAACTATTTTGTCTTTTTTCATCATTGTAATGACTACAGCAAATATCACTAACGCAACACCAAAAAAACCAACTAATAGATAAAAGCGCTTGTTCTTCGGCTTCATCAAACTATCCTCCCTATTGTATTGATGGATATAAAAGATGATCACAAATAAGCAAAGAATCCACTATTATAGTTGAAATAGAACTATTACTAACAAGTCATAAAATTTCTAATACAATTAATTACATATTATTTTTTGGAATGATACTTGATCTTATTTATATTATACATCCAATAATTTTGATTTAAAATAAAAACCGCTAATATAGCGGTGTGTTTACATATGGTGGAGCTTAGGGGGTTCGAACCCCTGACCCCCTGCGTGCAAGGCAGGTGCTCTCCCAGCTGAGCTAAAACCCCTGGAATAAATTTAGTAATTGGTGGGCCTGAATGGACTTGAACCAACGACCTCACCCTTATCAGGGGTGCGCTCTAACCACCTGAGCTACAGGCCCGTTAATTACCAAATGCTTAATTAGCATAACATTATCAAATAATATTGTCAACGAAAAAACCGGCAAAATTGGCTATTATCAATACTTTTTATAAAGTATTACATTTGCATAAAATTATAATCCCCACTCGCTTAGTTAGTGGGGATTAAACAATAATAAGTAGTTGTTAGTTACTTGTTAATATATGCCATTAATACAAAGTTGATGATAAATAATATCGTCGCTACCCATAGTATTGGATGAATTGATTTAGCCTCATTCTTAATGATTTTGATCAAACAATAAAAGATAAATCCAACCGCGATACCATATGAAATACTATAACATAAGGCCATAAAGATACCAGCAAAAAATGCAGGAACTGCTTCTTCAAAATCATCCCAATTAATTTCTTTAAATGCTGATAACATCATCACACCAACGATGACTAATGCTGGTGCAGCAGCCGCAAGCGGAATTGAACTTACTAGATTTGAAAAGAAAGCACTGATAAAGAAACATAGAGCAACAACAACACTGGTTAAACCAGTTCTACCACCAGCGCCAATACCAGCTGCGCTTTCAACATAAGTAGTTGTATTTGATGTACCAAAGATGGCACCAATTGATGTTGCTGTAGCATCCGCAAATAATGCTTTATCCATTTTAGATTTAAAGCCTGAACTTGTTTCCATTGCCTTTTCATCTTCTTCACTAAAGATACCGCTACGTCTTCCAGTACCAATAAAGGTTCCAATAGTATCAAATGTATCAGATAAACTAAATGAGAATATTGTGATCAACACTAAAGGTAGTTTAGCCGCGTCGGCAATTAGTGACGGAATACCTGCTGAAGTAAAGATTACTCCAAATGTCGTTGGTAATACTCTGAATGCTTCCATAAAACTTATCGATTCAGTCGCTGATGTTACTCCAAGTGGGATACCGACAAGCGTTGATACAATGATACCAACTAAGATAGCTCCTTTTATCTTTTTAACGAGTAAGATAATAGTTACAACTAAACCAATCAAGAATACCCATATCACGTTATCATTTAATGAACTCAATGATGGAACCCCTGCACCGAAATTAATAAGTCCAACATTTAAGATACCAATATAAGCTACAAAAATACCAATACCGCCACCAATAGCACTTTGTAGACTTCTTGGTATTGATTTAATGATAGCTTTACGAATCTTTGTGACAGTGATCAAAATGTTGATCAATCCACATAGAAACACCATTGATAAAGCTTGTTGCCATGTAAAACCTAATGTAAAACAAACTGTATAAACAAAGAATGCATTTAAGCCCATTCCCGGAGCTTGTGCATAAGGCACATTAGCAACTAAGCCCATGATCAAAGTTCCAATAACAGCCGCAATAATGGTTGCTAGAAATACTGCTCCCCATTCCATTCCAGCTTGACTTAAGATTGCCGGATTAACAACAATAATGTAAGCCATCGCAAAGAATGTTGATAAACCAGCGATAATCTCAGTTGAGACATTTGTGTTGTTCTCTTTGAGTTTAAACATCTAAATTCCCCCTTTATTTTATATGGTATTGATTAAACGACAAAAAAACACTAAGTCAATTACTACTCTTTAATCTAACAGTGTCTATAGGTTTAGTATTTATCTTGTAGAACTACAAATAAGTCCTCTAATCAACAACAAATGTATTATACATAGAGTAAATGAAAAAATCTATCACTTTCAGAAAGAAATTGATTGATAACGATTACATTATTTTTTATTTATTTTATAGTATTCAGAAGCTGTTAATGAATAACAACATTCATCTTTAACCTCATGATTAAAAAGAATAGCGGATTGTCGCAGGCATCCTTCATAAATAAACCCAAGCTTTTCAATCACTCTTTTTGATCGTTGGTTATCTGGATAATGATAGATTGCTAGCAAACTAATCTTTAGATCATTAAATGCATGGCTCATAACTGCACTAACCGCTTCAACCATTAATCCTTTACCCCAATATTTTCTTGTTAAAGAGTAACCAATACATTTAGCATTTAGACTTGTTGCTCTTTTTGGATCATCATTCAAGCTCACAAAACCGATAACCTTCTTATCTTCATTATGATATATCGCCCAACCATAATCTTTTTTAATAAAGATATCAAGAAGGATTCGGCTTTCCCATAATGATTCATGAGGTTTAAACCCTGCCATCGTTGCTATTTTCTCATCACCCATGAATTCATGAAAATCAAAGATATCTTTGGTGATCCATCTTCGCAATGTTAGTCTTTCTGTTTTAAGTGTGATCATTTTAAAACTCGTTTTTAAGCTCTCTTATAAATAATCCATTTAATACTTCTAAAGCATCTTTATCCTTATATAGTATTTGATAAACAGCATGACATATCGGCATATCAACCTTATTTTTAGTTGCTAATGACAATACCGCCTTAACTGTGTAACAACCTTCAGCTAATTCATCATACTCTTCGTTTTTAATGAATGATTCACCAAATTGGCGATTGTGACTATATTTAGAGAAAACTGTAGCTTCATAATCTCCAAGATGACATAAACCATAAGCCGATAATTCATTGCCTCCCATAGCTTTAATTAGCCTTGCAACCTCCCGTGTTCCTCGAGACATTAAAGCCCCTTTCAAAGAAGAAAGCTTTAAACCATCAAGCATGCCAGCCGCAATACCAATAACGTTTTTGGTGGCAGCACCTAGTTCATTACCAATTAAATCTTGACCATAATAAAATCTAATAAGTTCACTTGAAAAAGCATCTACCAAGAGTTTTTTAGCTTCTTCATCATCACTATCAATAACCATACAGTTTGGGATACCATTAGCTAGCTCTTGTACATGTCCTGGTCCCAGCCATACCGCAACTTTGTTTGATTCATCTAAGTTATCCTTGGCAACTTGCGATAGTCTTCTTTCAGTTGCGATTTCAATTCCCTTCATACACAATACGAAAACTTTGTTTTTTGGTTTGTATTTCTTTAACTCATCCATTAAAGCTTGAAATCCTTGACTATTTACCGAAATGATCACAATTTCTGCCTCGTTAATCACATCTAGATCATTACTTAACTTAATAGATGCTGGCAAACTGATAACATCATTCTTGCGTTCTATCATAAACCTCTGCATATGCTTAGAAGATTTCCTACCATAAAGCGTCACTTCTTGTTTTATACTATCTAGATACCATGCGATCAATGAGCCCCAACGGCCACATCCTATAACTGTTATCTTCATTAATAACTCCTTTTTTACTATTATATCATTATCTTACTAAACCAATAAACAAGACAATTTATTTCGAATTATCACTTTATTAGATTTGTTACTATCAAGCATTTGCTTTGATTGAAATATAAAATAAAAACTCCAACAACAGTGAGAGTTTTTTATAAATTTTATTATCGTATTGATTAAATGTTTACTTAATTTAAAAGTCTATTAAACAAAGAATATTAGGAGTATTTACTACTTTATGATACCTTACATTAATTAAATAAACTTCCCAAAACACAATATAAGTTGCTAGTTTGTCACACAGTAGTAAAGGAATATTAAATCATATTTATTGCTTTACTTCACAAATCTATTTAATATTTTTGCGTATAGACGCACTTTTGTATAATAGAAAGAAGGGATTATGATGATAATTATCTGAAATCAATACTACCAAGTAATTCTATTGCTAATCTATACAGGAGTACGAATTTCTGAGATACTCGAACTTAAGAAATAGAATATTAACTTAGATGAACAATACTTTGATGTAATTATCAGTAAAACAGAAAATGGAATCCGCAGGGTTCCCATCGCAGATTGTATCCTGCCATTCTTTACTGATTGGTATAACAAATCCAAGACAGAGACACTTCTTTGCACACTGGATCATAAATCCTTTTTGTATCGCAACTACTATGACTCTTATTGGCAACAAATCCTAAAACTGCTGGGTATGAATTATAGACCGCATGATACAAGACATACATGCATTTCATTATTAGCTGAAGCAAAAGTTGAACCGACAACCACAAAGAAAATAGTTGAACATCAAGGCGCAATGACACTAACCGAAAGAGTGTACACTCACCTTGATGTGAATGTCTTAATTGATGCAGTTAATAAAATGTATCATCCATAATAGTAGAAAGCACCAGTCAATTAAGATCTAGTGTTTTTTTTCTTCTTACGGGGAATTCGAGCCCACAGGTGCCATCATAAAACAAATAGCCTAACTTTATTCGTACTACTAATGATTCGCGACAGAATCGATTTGTCGCATGATCTTACTATTTCAAGATTTGCTTAATAGATTTGTTTATTTCTTCATTGTATTGTGCAATCGTATCCATAATCACTTCAAATGTTGGAATATCACCGAAAATCATTTCCTTCATTTTGTGATAATCATCAGTAAATATTGCTATTGCTTCCTTACCAGGAATCAGTCTGACATCACCGTTATAAAAATCATCATATCTTGCCCAATTACTCTGGTAAAACTTTTTCTTAAACTCAACGACTTCTTTGAATAATTCGATGTTTTCTAATGATTCATTTTTCAACTCACTCTTTAACATTTGATAGACATCGTAATAATGTCTAGAGTAACGGGTAGGATAATTACCATTTAATCGATGTGCTTCCCTGTGAAGAATCAGTAATTTTTCAAAAAAGGTTCTTAGTGGAGTTACCGACTTTAAATAAATAGTTGAATGATTAAAAATATCTGGAAACTGTTCCGCAACATATGATCTGACACTATTTGATTCAGAAGGAATGGGTTCTGCAAGTGCTCCAATCTCAATCCGAATTTCTTGAAGAATTGATTGTTCTACAAATAACTGTGGATATCTAAAAGTGATAGTTTGTAGATCACGATTATCTATTTCTATTTTAAAATCATCACCCAATTCACGTTGAAAATCTCTTTTTACTACCGGAATCCAAACTTCTCTAACGAGTGTTGCTGTATCATCATTGACTTTTTTGTTAAAAATTTCCTGCTGACGGTTACTTCTTGCTAAGTAAGGCTCACCAATATCATAACCCAACACCTGCCAGTCAAGCGCTAAATCAATATCTTCCGAAAACCTTTCAATTAATTGATATACCTTAGAAAGACTTGTTCCACCTTTAAAATAGATACCATCCTTATATTTAAAGACATTGAATAAGTAATCCAAAACATAGCAAACCCAGAAGTCTTTTTCAACAATACTCTTTGATACTCCTAAACGATCACTCGTATTTTCAAACACAAGCATTTGTTCTTCTTTACTAGACATTAAGAATCGCTTCATAGCATCTTTATTTCTGCTGATATCATTTTCAGAACTTCTTGAATCCAAGCCGGTAGTTTTTTCCCTGTCTTGATAATATCCTCATCAATATATTGCTTACAAAACTTTGCGAGTTTCTTAATATCATAGTCAGTGATATTCGATTTTCCTAAGGCTTTAATAGCCTGAACCATCAATGAATAATTTCGATAGTATTCAGTGATGAAACGATTGCTTGTATGTTTAAATACAATTTCTCTTCCACGATATTCATAGATTCTATAAGGTCCATCACTCACAAATACATATTTGTTTGGAACCTGTGTTGATAAACCAATTAAATTTAATGCATGATTTTCACTAGGACAGATTGTCCATGAAAACTTATCTGCAAGTTTATCCGCAACTTCATCAACACTAGGGTAACTTTTTTCCTGCAGTAATTGACTAAATTTAGGAATTACATAGAGACCATCAATCAGTCTATCTATTTTACCTTCCGCCTCGAGACGCAAGAAAATAGACTTGACTGTATTCACATTTCCCAAATAATAAAAATCATTCACGGAAAAAATGGTTCCTTTAGGTTGATCCTCAATTAAGTTCCAAATTTTATCAGACTGTATCTCTTTATCCATACCATCACCTCTGCACCTAAAACTATACACTTTTTGGTGCGAGAATACAAATGTAAATCATCATCAAGAAAACTATTCTGTGTAATATTGATAATTGTGGTGGTTAATTTTGCTGCTTTGGTGCTACCTTATTGCTGCTTTAACGACTGTTTTAGATAAACTAAAGCAACAAAAAACCCACCAAATAGTGGGTTTTGAGTATAAAACGTACTGTATAAATTATCGTTTTGAGAACTGTGGAGCACGTCTTGCGCCCTTAAGTCCGTATTTCTTACGTTCTTTGCCTCTAGCGTCTCTGGTCAAGAAACCAGCTGCTTTCAATCTTGGACGATAATCGCTTGAAGCTTCAAGCAATGCTCTAGCAATACCATGACGCATAGCACCAGCTTGTCCATTATATCCACCACCACGAACATTGATCTTAATATCAAATTGTTCAAGTGTTTCAGTTAATACTAATGGTGATTTTACAACCATCTTGAGTGTTTCAAGTGGTAAGTACTCATCAAGTGTTTTGCCATTTACTAAAATACTGCCGGTTCCTGGTGTTAAGAAGCAACGAGCTACTGATGATTTACGACTGCCAGTTCCAATATAGGTAACTGCTTGTTTTTTCTTTGTGGCCATGTTTATTCCCCCTAACCCTTAATAACCAATTCTGTAGGCTTTTGAGCAAGATGCGGATGTTTATCATCAGCATACACAAACAAATGTTTACGTTGTACATTGCCCAATTTGGTATGAGGTAACATACCTTGAATTGCTTTCTCTACCCATTCAACTGGGTATTTCAAACGCATTTCACCTGTAGATCTTTTACGTAAGCCACCTGGATATTGGCTGTGTTGATAATAAAACTTTTTGTTTGTTTGATCACCTGTAATTACTGCTTTATCAGCATTGATAACGATAACAAAGTCACCGCAATCAACATGTGGTGTAAATGTTGGTTTATGTTTACCACGTAATACAGTTGCTATATCAGATGCTAAACGACCTAATGTTTGACCGGTCGCATCAACGATATACCATTGACGATTGACCTCATGTGGTTTTGCCATTGTTGTCTGGCGCATATTCAATTCCTCCTAACCAAAAGTAGTTTCCGGGGCTACATTTGGCATAAAGTGCCGATTAATATTGTATTATCTATTTTGGCAATAGTCAAGATAATTCGCTTTTAAGCCCTTGTTTGTCTTTAATATAGCACTAAGTCTATTATACTAGATAAAAAATGACTTAATACAAAATTAAGCCATTTCTTATTTAATATCATTAGTCTCATCTTTTATAATGAAAAAACCATATCATCACTCAGTTCTTCTGTCATATTGAGTCTTGTAAAATGTTCAATCAGATTCTGTACTGTTAACTTGCTTTTAGTTTGCGCATCCAAGTCAAGTACAATTTTTCCTTTATGAAACATTAATAAACGATCACCAAGAGTTAACGCTTGTTTTAGATTGTGGGTTATCATCAAAGCTGTAGCTTCTTGGCTTTTAACAATCTTCTCGGTAAGCATAGCTATCTTTTCACTAGTCTGAGGATCTAAAGCTGCTGTGTGTTCATCTAAAAGGATTAACTCAGGTTTACCGATAGTTGCCATCAATAAAGCTAATGCTTGTCTTTGACCACCAGACAATGTTTCAACTTGTTGATCAAGTTTATCTTCTAAGCCAAGATTTAGCATTTGTAAAAGACCTATAAAATAATCCTTTTTTGATCTATCAACGGCTTTTGTAAGATTAAACGGTTTGTTTTTATTATCTGCTATTACCAAGTTTTCCAGTATTGTTAATGAAGGAGCAGTACCGATTTGTGGGTCTTGATAAATACGGGCAAAACGTTTTAATCTTTGATACTCTAAGACATTAGTGATACTTTTACCATCAAGTTTTATATCACCTTTATCTGGTGCCATTGTGCCACATATCATATTGAAAAGTGTCGATTTTCCGCTACCATTTGATCCGATTATCGTAACAAACTCACCTTTTTTTACCCTTAAGTTTAAACCGTGGTATAAGACAAGCTCATTAACTGAATGAGGATTAAATACTTTCGATACATCAATTAATTCAAGCATTATCTTCCGTCCTTTTCTTTGATTGAGCCTTGTTATGAATAATTATCGTTACCACAAACAAGATGACTGTAATCAGTTTTTCGAAGTATGTTGGTACTCCTATCTTTAAAGCAACACCAATTGCCATACGATATAGAAGTGAACCAACAATAACCATGGTAGTTAGTTTAAATTTGGTAAAATTTGACAATACACTTATCCCCATGATCACTGAAGCTAAACCAACTACGATCATTCCACCCCCCACACTAAGATTGTAAACCTGTGCATATTGCACATATACCGCACCAAATAATGCAACAATGCCATTTGATATCGCCAATGCAATAAACTTCATTTTACCGATATCTTGCCCAAGCGACGTAACTAACTTAGGATTATCACCAGTTATTCGAATTAGAAAGCCAAGTTTTGTTTTAAGAAACAAGTCAATCATTATTTTTGTAACAATTACTATCGCCAATAAGATTAAGCCATGAATCATTGTTCTTACAATAGCTCGCTGACTAAGCGATTCGATACTGGTGATAATCTTTGGTAAACTAAATACTGTTTTATATGCAAATAATGGTAAGCTCGCTGTGTATCCAGCTATAAGTAAATTGATTGAGTAAAGACCACTCATAACCAGTATCCCACTAAGCAACCCACTTAATTTAAACTTCACATGTAAGAGTGCCGTAACTAATCCAGCTATTATCCCTGCTATTAATCCACCTATTAAGGCAATAATTGGATTTAAGCCATTTATCAACAACACTGCACACGTTACCCCACCAAGTGGTACGGTACCATCAACACTCAAATCGGCAAAATCAAGGATCTTATAACTGATCATAACACCCATAGCTAATAAGCCATAAAGCAATCCTTGATTGATGATCTCAAGAATGACAATCATATTAATCGATGATCTCTGCTCTGTCTAAGACCGCTTGCGGTAATGTAATGTTGAGACTATCAGCTACGCTTTTATTAACGAATAGTTGTGTTGCTCCTTCAGTAACAACTGGTAAAGTAGCGATATCAACCTTATCAACTAAAACCTTAACGATCATTGTTCCCGCTAGTTTACCCATATTGAAGTAACTTAAACTATCAGATGCTAATAAACCAGCAGCCATTTGACCACTTTCAGCCGCAAATACAGGTATTCCTGAGTTGTTGGCTTGATTTACAACCGTGGCGATCGAACTAATGATCTTATTATCGGTAATGATATAAAATGCGTCAGTAGTGGTTGCTAATTGTTGAGCTGCTAATGTTATCTCACTATCCTGTGATATACCCTTAGCAACAACTTCAAGACCCATACCTGCTGCTAATTCAGTTGCTTGATCCACTTGAATCTTGCCATTTATTTCAGATAAATTGTAAAGCATACCAATCTTGCTTGCATTTGGTAATATTTCTTTGATCAAATTAAGTTGTGTTTGAATTGGTGCAGCATCAGATACACCACTAACATTAGTATTTGGTACTTCATTACTTTCAACTACTCCTGCCGCAACGGCATCAGTAACAGCTGAGAAGATAATCGGTGTTTTACTATCTAAAGTTGCCCCAAAAGCAGCTGTTAAACTTGGAGTTGCTACAGCGTAGATCAAATCCACCTTCTGATCAACAAAATCCTTACTAATAAGTTGCGCGCTACTTTCATCAGCGTTTGCGTTTTTCAAAATGAAAGTAACCTTGTCTTCACCAACTAATGCTGTAACTTCTTCAATCATACCTTCAACTGCAGCATCAAGCGCTGGATGAGTAACCCAGGTAATGATACCAATAACAAGCTTTTCATCTTTTGGTTTATCAGAGGTTGTTGGTTTTGTACAGCCAGCTAGCATTAGTGTGGCGATGATGATAATAATCAGTTTTTTCATATTTTTTTCTCCTTTTGAAATAAAAAAACCATGTAAATCTACATGGTCTATATGTCAATAATCGTGCGAACCTTTGTAGATTTACCAAGATAAAATGGCCAATATCCACAAAGATATTAACCGCATTAACTATAATAAAAATAATAATAGTTCACAGAGCTACTCTTGATCAAAGATCGAGAATCCTTCATAAATTCACCATTTACCTTTTTTCCAATGTAACATACATGAAAAAACATTGCAAGTATTTTCTGAATAAAATGTAAATTTTACATTTTAATAGTATACCTCACTTAAATATAGCCCTTCAGGCTTTGCTTTATAATGACATGCTGTTTTATCACAAGCATCAAGCATTAGCTTAACATCTGCTTTGCTTAAACGTGTTTTCCCAACCTCAATAAGCGTTCCCACTATCATTCTAACCATATATCGTAAAAAACCATCCCCCACAAACACAAACTTGACAATATTATTCGTTACTTCAATTTGAATATTTGTGATCGTCCTTACTTGATTAGGTGTTTCTTCAAAACTATTTTGACAAAAACTACTAAAGTCATGTGTTCCTTTAAATATCATCGCTGTTTCTTGCATAGCATCAATATCAAGTACGCGATTTAATTGATAGATGTGATTATGACTAAAGAGATCATATTCGCCCATATTAAGATAATATTCGTACTTTTTAGCGATAACATCATAGCGCGCATGAAAATCATCATTAACTGCTTCAACGCTTTTAATATAGATATCAGATGGTAAATGACGATTAATAGCTTTCTGCCATTGTGTTGCATTCATAATTAAACTTGAATCAAAATGAAAAACTTGATTTAGTGCATGAACATGTTGATCTGTTCTTCCACTTCCTACAATCTTTATTGGTTGATCATTAATCTTAGATAACGCTTTTTCTATTGTTTCTTGAACTGTAATATGATTGCCTTGCACTTGCCAGCCATGATAATTAGTGCCATCATAACTTACTATTGCCTTGTATCTTTTCATATCATTACTGCCAAAAAGATAAGTGCTATCAATACTAGTGTTATCATAATCATAACAATAACATCAGTTAATCTTATCTTTAACTGTTTATATCTTGTTCTTTTAGCATCTGGAACATAACCGCGAGCTTCCATGGCATTAGCTAATTCTTCAGCGCGTTGAAAACTAGAAACAAATAACGGTACGATCAAAGACAAAATCGCCATGATTTTTTCCTTGAATTTACCTTCTTTTAAATCAACACCACGTGATGCTTGCGCTTTCATTATTCTTTGTGTTTCTTCTATCAAGGTTGGAATAAAGCGAATCGCTATCGATATCATCATAGCAATTTCATGAGCTGGGACCTTGAAACGCACAAATGGTGAAAGTAGATCTTCTATACCGAGCGTTAGATCTAATGGTTTGGTAGTGGCTGTCAATATTGTTGTTATCAATATCATTAGTACTAAGCGAATAAAGATGTATAGTGTTTGAAAAACTGCTCCTGAATAAATTTCAAGACCCCAAAGATTCACTAATACATACCCTGTTTTAACAACTAAAACGTTAATGATCATCAACATGATCATCATGACCATCATTGGTCTTAGTGCTTTTATTACAAAACCAAGCTTTAACTTAGCGTTATTTAGCGCCAATAATGCGATAGTACCAATCACAAAATAACCATAGAAATCTGCTGGTACAAAAATGGCTATTAAAAGCAACATCATGCAACCAATCTTTATTCTTGGATCTAATCGATGAAGCAAACTATCACCTGGAATGTAGCGACCAAGAGCGATATTGTTCATTGAGATACCGCCTTTACTACTGCATTTGCGAGCTCATCAATTGTTAGAAAATTCTCATCAAGTAACAATCCTTTAGCTTTAAGAGCTCTTCTTAGTTTAATGATTGAGGGTGGTGCAATCTTTAATTCATCAAGTAAATGGTCATCTTTAAAGAAATCTTTAGTTTGTAAGTGTCTGATCACTTTACCTTTATCCATGACTACAACATCATCACAGTAATTTAAAACATGTTCCATGTTGTGAGTCACAATTAATACTGTTTTATTATATTTACGATTTAGCTCACGGAAGAGTTCCATCATCATCTTAGCTGATTGCGGATCAAGACCTGCAACAGGCTCATCTAAAACAAGTAGTCTAGGATCAATAGCCAAAATACCAGCAATCGCTACTTTACGTTTTTGACCGCCTGATAATTCAAGAGGAGAACGTTGATCATAACTCTCATCAATTCCTACCAATCTCAGCATTGCTTGGCTACGCTTGATTGCCAACTCATTTGCTACACCAAAATTTAATGGACCAAAACTAACATCTTTTATAATAGTCTCTTCAAATAACTGATATTCAGGAAACTGGAAAACCAAACCAACAGTTTGTCTAAGTTTTTTTAGTTCTTTCACTTCCTTATGAGCAACAATCTTGCGATCATAGATTTGAATCTCGCCAGCTGTTGGAAGTAATAAGGCATTTAAATGTTGTACCAAGGTTGTTTTACCACTACCCGTACTTCCTATGATTGCCGTGATCTTACCTTCTTGAAAGTTTACATCAACACCACTTAGTGCTTCATAGGAGAATGGTGTATCTGGTGAGTAAGTATAAGCTACTTCTTTGAAACTGATTGCCATAGCTCATCCACCAACCTTTCCATATGAACCATTTCTTTAACTGAAATGCCTAAGTTCGCCAAAGCTTGATTAAATTTATAAGTAAAAGGAGTATCAAGACTTAATTTTAATAATTCTGTTTCTCTTTTTAAAACTTCATCAGGACTTCCTTCCATCGCAACTTTACCATCAGACAGAACAATCACGTGATCACTGTGAACCACTTCTTCAATATCGTGAGTAATAGAGATGATAGTCATATCATTTTCTTCATGAAGCTTATCAATCAAATCATTAATCTCATTTTTCCCTTGCGGATCAAGCATACTTGTTGCTTCATCGAAAATAATGATGTCTGGTGACATAGCTAAAACCCCAGCGATCGCAACTCTTTGTTTTTGACCTCCGGATAGTTTTGTTGGTTCATGATTTAAGTAGTCAATCATGTTAACCTCTTTAGCGAAGCTTTCAATGATATCATCCATTGTTTCAGGAGCAACACAATGATTTTCAAGTCCAAATGCAATATCATCACGAACCGTAGCACCGATGAATTGATTATCAGGATTCTGAAAAACTATTCCTACTTTTTGTCTTATTTGATCTACTGTCGCTAATGAAAGCTCTAGCCCATCAACAATGATCGTTCCGCTTTTCTTTTCAAGCAAACCAATGATCAACTTGGCAATCGTAGATTTTCCACTGCCATTTTGACCAATGATTGTTGTATAACTACCTTTTTCTACAGTGAAAGATGCCTCACTAACGGCATCACTTTGATCATCATAGGAAAAGGTTAAGTCTTTAATTTCTAAAATATGCACTTTCTCACCTCAAAGTCACCTTATTATACTATATTTTGTGAGAAATAAACAAAATATTATTCCATCAACTTATCAATATTAAAACTAATCGTATCCTCACTTATTATACCTTTACCATAACTAACAAGATTACCTTGTTGATCAATTAAAAAGGTCATTGGTATTGCGGATGCGCGATAGGCAATCGATGCTTCATTATTTATGTCAAAATAGATAGGGAAAGTATAGCCATTTTCATTGATATATGCTTTTGCTTTTGTTGTTGTTTCTTTTTTACCATCCGTAACGTTTACCATAAAAAATACTACATCATCTTGATATCGATCATATAAGCTCTGCATTTCTTCTAGTTGCTCAGCGCAATTTGAACACCAACTAGCCCAAAAATTAAGGATTATTGGTTTACCATAACTATTTGATAGCCTAACATTATATCCATTAACATCTTTAACTAAAAAATCTGGTGCTGGATTAACTTTACTCTCTGTTTCATCAACGATTAGTTGATTATTATCCTTATAGTTGGTGTTTAGGTAATCATATACCAGTTTGTTGATACCAACAAAAGCTAACAATACGATCACATACACCCATATTTTTTTATTTTTCATATCAATCTCCTAGAAACTTAACCATGTAAGTATTCGACTCATAATCCCAGTTATCATTAAAACACCCATAATGATTAGAAAAATACCACTTACCTTGTTTATTAAAGCTATGTTTTTCTTTAATAAAGCAAATGTGTTTTTCATTTGATCAATTAATACCGCACTTAATACAAAAGGTATTCCAAGTCCAAGTGAATATAATAGTAACATTATCATCCCTTTAACTATTGAAGCTTGTTGCGATGCTAATAACAAAGCTGAACCAAGAAAAGCACCAACGCATGGTGTCCACCCTAACGCAAACACCATACCAAATAGTAATGTTTTCAAATAACCCATATTTTGTTTTGGTTTAAATGAGTTGTTTAATGAAATACCTTTGATTTTAATAACACCCAATATATTCAAACCAAACAAGACAACGATACTACCTAAGATAATGTTCAGATAGTATTGATAGACAATTAAATATACCCCTATTGTCCCTGCAAAAGCACCAAGGATCGTAAACACGATCGTGAAACCTAAAACAAACGTAATTGCCTTAAACAAAACAGATTGCTTTGATCTGTTTTTATCATCACCAGTAAAGTAGAGAATATATAATGGTAACATCGGCAATAAGCAGGGCGATATGAAAGTGATTACCCCTTCCATAAAAGTGATTAAATATATCATTTTAATATTCTTTCTTGATTAATCTTGCTTATTTTCATTCTTTTTCATCCTGAGTTCTTTTCTTAGATCATATAACATCCACAACTGTATTAATACCAAACCACTATAAAGGATATAGTTGTTATAAACCGAGCAAGTATAACACCAACGATCACTTAAAAGAAAATAACTAGCTCCAACACCAATCGCTAAAGCTAAGATCATGTTGAAGATAAAATCCTTATCTTTAAGTTTTTGATAGTTGATAATACTAAAAACAACAAAGGTAATTGACAATAAAATTGCTGTAACCAGTAAGATTTTCATTAAGATATCATTCATAATAACTCCTTAAACACTATGCTCATTATAATGATAAACAAGTAGTTATACAATTATTATGCCTAAAAAAAGCACATACCTTAGGCATGTGCTTTATGTTACTTAACGTTTACTTCCCAGGCAGGTAAGATTACACCTGGGTATTCACGATGAATCACTTCTGCAACTTCATCGCTTTGGAAGGCTTCAGCTATGCGGTTGTAAAGCTCATTATCAACATCTTCACTCCGAGCTACTAAAACATTGATCAAATTAGCGACATTGGGATTAGCAACAGGATCAATCGATTCAACAAAAATTAGTTGATCTAACTTGTGCAAACCAGCTGATATAGCTACTCCACCATTAATGATAGCAGCCGCAACATCTGGTAATAAACTCGCTGTTAAACTAGCATCAACTTCTACGATGTTAAGATTCAAGCGATTTTCAATGATATCAGATTTCACCCCTAAATATCCAACTTCAGGATTGACTGTGATCAAACCAGCTGATTCAAGTAGTTTTAATGCTCTTCCTCCGTTGGTCGCATCACTTGGAATTGCGATCGTATCATTTTCTTTAAATTGACTAACATCAGTTATCTTTTCAGAGTATAAACCAAGTGGTGCAACAATCGTTTCACAGATAACCGCAAGATCATATCCAACTTCATTCTTCTCTTTGTTTAGATATGCATAGTGTTGGAAGGCATTTAAGTCAATATCGCCATCAGATAGTGCTGCGTTAGGTAAAGAATACTCAGTGAATTTTACTAATTCAATGGTAATACCTTCAGCCGCAAACTTTTCAATGACTGGTGTCCAATATTCGTTGTATTCGCCAACAGTTCCTATTTTTACAACGACTGGTTTTTCAGAATCTTTTGGTTTTGAACAACCAAATAAAGATAGTAGTAATAAAACGCTTAACAACAGTACAGTAATTTTTTTCATGTTTCTTCTCCTTAATGTGTTGTTTTCTTTATTAAATAATTACCAATGCCTTGGATCAAACTTACTAATACTAAGATTGTTAATACCGTAATGATCGTAACATCAGTCATTCGCCTTTGAAAGCCATAACGTATCGCAAAATCACCTAATCCACCACCACCAACAGCACCCATCATCGCTGTTAGTCCAATCAGACTGACCATGGTGATCATCGTGGCTCTGATCAGTCCTGGTATATTCTCTTTTAGATATACTTTAAAGATTATTTCCCATGGGCTTGAGCCACACGCTAACGCCGCTTCTATAATGCCATCATCGATTTCAACAAGGGCACTTTCAACTTGTCGGCTGTAAAATGGAACAGTTCCAAAGATTAAGGGAATTATCGCTCCTTTTACACCAAACCCCGTTCCAACTATCATTCTGGTAAAGCCGATTAGTAGGGCAATCAAAATGATAAATGGTATCGATCGGAAGATATTGATCAGTTTATCAAACAAGTTATAAACAAATACGTTAGCCATAATACGACCTTTATTAGTCACAGTAAGCACAACGCCAATAACCAAGCCAAATAACACTGATAAAACTCCCGAGTAAAGCATCATCTGTAGGGTCTGGATTATACCGCGAGTATACTCTACTCCTTTTCCCAACATGTTTGGGAACATCTGTATAAACAGATCATACATTGTACTTCACCTCCACTCTTACGTTATTGGCTTTTAGGTATTCTAAGCTTGTTTGGGTATTTTCACCACTTATGACTACCACTAACCATCCAATCGGATTGTTACCAATTAACTCTATGTTACCAAACAAAATATTAACTTTAACACCATAGTTACTAATGATGTTTGATATTAAGGCATCTTGTGTGTTTTTACTACTATAACTAAGCTGTACCAATGTTTCCCCAGGTAATAATTGAAATTCATTTCTTGATATATATTCTTCTAATTTATCAAAATTATCTGCAGAATGTACGAACTGATTTGTTATTTCGTTTTTGGGATTGTAGAACACTTCTAGTATTGGACCTTGTTCAATCACCTGTCCTTGATCCATGATTGCCACCTCATCACATATATCTTTTACAACTGCCATCTGATGAGTAATGATAACTAGTGTCAACTTAAGTTTTTTGTTTAAATCTTTTAGTAACTTTAATATTGATTTAGTAGTTTGTGGATCAAGTGCACTAGTGGCTTCATCGCACAATAGCACCTTTGGATTATTAGCCAGGGCTCGCGCTATCCCTACTCTTTGCATTTGTCCACCTGATAGTTGTGAAGGATAACTGCTTACTTTGTCACTAAGTCCCACTAAATCTAAAAGTTCAAGGACACGCGTTTTCATCGCAATTTTCGTCATACCGGTATTCTCTAATGGATACCGCACATTTTCAAACACTGTTTTTGATTTGAAGAGATTAAAGCGTTGAAATATCATTCCTATTTTTTTCCGTGACTCACGTAACTCTTTTTGATTTAACTTGGTGAGATCAACACCGTCAACGATCACATTACCCTGATCAGGCTTTTCTAAAAGATTGATCAATCTGATCAATGTTGATTTACCCGCACCACTATAACCAATAATGCCAAACACTTGTTCATCTTTCATTTGTAAAGAAACGTTTTTTACAGCTTCAACCTGATTACTAAACGTTTTCGATACATTGATCAAATTTATCATGTTTGTCTCCTTTAAACAAAAAAACTCATCCCATAAGGACGAGCTACCGTGATACCACCTTAATTTATAGATACTTTGCAGTATCTATCTCATCTAGTACGCTACTGTGTAGTTCATACTATAGTGCTTTAACGGGCACACACGTCATAGCCTAAGCTTTCACTTCGGTATGCGACTCCCAGACCATCTTCACCACAACTTTCTATATCCTTTTTCAGCCCCCGGATTCTCTACGTTAGTTGTTTGCAGTTACTTTTCTGTTCGTTGTCTTTAAAATCATTATATATTATAAATAAACATTGTCAACACTCCTATTAAAAGATATTGAATTCTTAAAGTTAATTCCGTTTTAAGAAGGAAGTGGAAATAAGTGTGAGAAAGATTATGATAATGATGTGTTCTTGTAGCTAAAACAGGAAGGAATAAAATATCATGAAGTTTGAACACATTAATTTTGAACAAAGAAAGATCATCAATAACCAGATCACACGTTTTAAGGCAACTGCTGTTGATATCGGCAATCTATTAGGAGTTGATCCTAGCTCAGTATCAAAAGAAGTAAAAAGAAATAGAATAGTGTCTAAAGAAGCTTCTAGCAATATA
>JAYFOM010000015.1:0-67345 GCA_034932685.1 Erysipelotrichaceae bacterium | reverse complement strand
AGATCACGCTTGGTTATCTTGTGCTGCCCAGAATATGAAAAAGATGGCATTACTGCTTCATCAAAGCGATAAGATGGCTATCAGTAATCTTTATAAATCTATCAATTCCTTATCTAAACGACTATATGGTCGTGTTTTTATAAAATTAAAAGTACACCCTTTTTATAGAGTGTACTTGTCATCAGTCTGAAGTGGATAACGTTATCCACTTTTTTATTATCAGCTTAACGACAAGCTAGTAGATATGGTAAAATACGCACAAGGATGTGATAAATATGGATTGGTTAAAACAAGCAGAGAAATATGAGAATGAGATGATTAAAGATTTGATAGCTTTAGTTAATATCCCTTCAATAACCGATGAAAAAACCAAAACGGATAATTCGCCTTTTGGATATCAAATGCGCTGCGTACTTGAAAAAGCATTAGCATTAGGAAAAAGAGATGGTTTTAAGGTAAAAGATGTTGATGGCTATGTTGGGGTTATTGAATATGGTGATAATGAAGAAGCAATAGGTGTGTTAGGACATCTTGATGTTGTACCAGTTAGTGATGGTTGGAAAACAGATCCTTTTAACGCCATAATCAATGATGGTTACTTATTTGCGCGAGGAGCAAGCGATGATAAAGGACCGACTATTGCTGCTTATTATGCAATGCGATTACTTAAAGACAACAACATCAAACTAAAACGTAACATTCAATTGATTCTTGGTACTGATGAAGAATCAGGCATGCGTTGCATGCAATACTATAAGTCTAAAGAAAAGTTACCACTAGGTGGTTTTGTCCCAGACTCCGTTTTTCCGGTAGTATACGCAGAAAAAGGCATTATGAACGTATTATTACATAACAAAGTCGATACGGTGATAAAACATCTTGATGCTGGTCAAAGGGCTAATATAGTTATTGCTGATGCAATTGCTAAAGTTGATAAACCACCTTTAAGCGATCTATTTGATTTCTATCTTAAAGCAAATGATCTAAAAGGCGAACTATGGCAAGATGCTGATAGTAGCTTTTATCGAATTTATGGTAGTGGTGCTCATGGTGCAAGACCTTATCTTGGTGTAAATGCATCATGGCATTTGTTTAACTTTATTGGTGCAGCATATCATGATGAATTTTCTAGCAAAACAGCTTTTTTATTAAAAGATTGGATGGCTTCAAATTTAAATAATCGGATTGAAGGTGTATATTTAGGTAATTTAACAATGAACTTGGGTATCGTTAAGATTATCGATAGACATGCAAGTTTAACACTTGATATTCGTTATCCTAATGATATTGATGATCAAACTATATTAAGTAATATCAATGAAGCAATTGCTCAACAAGATTATCCTTTGGTAGCTACGATCAAAACAGTTAAGCCACCGCTTTTTGTTAATCCAGAAAGTGAGATGATCAAAACTTTAGTTGATGTCTATCGTAAACATACTAATGATAGTTTTACACCGATAATGACAATGAGTGGCGGCACGTATGCTAGAACACTACCTAATTTTGTAGGTTATGGTGCCGGATTTGTTAATCGCAAAAAACCAAGTCATGTTGGTAGTGCTCATG
Source organism: Erysipelotrichaceae bacterium (assembly GCA_034932685.1). Lineage (GTDB taxonomy): Bacteria > Bacillota_I > Bacilli_A > Erysipelotrichales > Erysipelotrichaceae > JAQUCI01. The sequence goes on along the minus strand of JAYFOM010000015.1, from coordinate 65,776 downwards.
AAAATGATGAAGGCATCGAAATTAGATCATTAGTTTTGGCTTGTGCAATTTATGCAGAGGCATTAGTAAAGTTGGCTGATATTTTATGAGAATGCGTAACAAGCCGTGGGTTAATGATTATCTGAATAATTATGATAATGATATTTTAGTTCAACCAGATACACTGAAAGGTAAATGGCGTCAACTTTTAAACGTTGATGAGATACATGTAGAAATTGGTTGTGGTAAGGGCGATTATTGGCTTGAGATGGCAAGAAGAAATCCAAATGAAGGATGGATTGCTATTGAAAAAGAACGTAATTGCGCTGCTATGGCATTAAAGAAGGCTGATGTATCAACGCTTGAAAACATTCGTTTTATTTTAGCTGATGCTGAGATGATAAACCAATGGTTTGATGATCAAGAAGTTGATTATATCCATCTTAACTTTAGTGATCCTTGGCCAAAAAAGCGTAATACCAAAAAAAGACTTACATATGATAGTTTCTTAGATAGTTATGCATCAATATTAAGTGAGAATGGCTGTATCATCATGAAGACTGATAACAAAAAGCTTTTTGAGTATAGTCTTATCAACATGCAAAATATGTGGACTATGGTTGATGTAAGTGTTGATTTTAGAAGTGAAAAGCAAGATGATGCAATTACTGAGTATGAAAACCGCTTTATGATAGAGCAAAAACCAATTTATCGTGCTGTTTGGCGAAAACGATAGTGAAAAACTTTCATTAAGGAAGTATAATAGGCATAAGGAGTGTTGTATTTGAAAAAAACCACTAAGATATTAATCGTTACAATCATTGCCATGCTTGTTCTGTATGGATGCTCGTTTGAAAAAACTAGCGTTAATAACATCGAAAAGCAAATGAACAAGGCTATTGAACTCGTGATTGAACAACCAGTTGCATCTTATCAAAATATGAACAAGTCATTGTATGGCTATTTTTTGCCACTTCATGTTGGTAAACGAGATAGTACGGCATATTCAAATCTTTTAATTGTAGATAATCATGAAGTATTAATGAGTTTGAACCCATCATCAATAATCATTGATCAATACTATCAAGGTAACTCAAGCAAGAAAGTTGTCACCTATGATATTGCGATTTACTCGAAAGTATTTAAGACTACTGACTACGCTAATAAGAATTTGGATTTATCAGTCAGCATATTTGAATTTGAACAATATTATTATATGTTGGTAAAATCAGCGTATTTCACATTCTTGACAACAGCTCCCTTAGAACAGATGCCAATCATAATTCAAGATATTATACGCATTATTAAAACGACGTATGTAAATAAAGAAAAAGTTTTAGCAACTTATTCTCGTAAGGAAGCTATTAATTATCAACAACAAGCAACTACAATATTCAGCCAATCAATACCTGAAAACGGAACCTTGGCAGAAATGCTTGAGAATTATTTCCCTGATTATGATTTTTCCGATGATTCGCAAAACTTCAATCAAGATAATAGTGGCGAACAAAACTTTCCTCATGATGAGGAAGAGTAGCTAGACAGGAGATACCAATGCTGAGGTGGTTTATTGATTTATTCTTCGATGTTGAAGAAGAGATTATTGAAGAACATAAAGAAGAAGAGGTTGAAAAACCGGTGGCAGAAGAGCTTTCAAAGAAAGTTCTTATTGAACCTGAAAAGTTGAATGTTAAAAGTGAAGTCAAAAAAGAGGATAGTATATCTGATCAAGATATATCTATCAAGAAAGAAGAGAAAAAAAGAATCTTTATTGACGATGTTAAAGCAACGAAAAATGAGCAACCAAGTATTGAATACGTAGGATATGAAGATAAAGACTATCAATTTACTCCGATTATAAGTCCGATGTTTGGTGTTGATGAAAAACATCAACCAAAGAAGACGGAGTATAAACCAAGTGTAAACGCAATTAAAAACACAAGTGCAATTGGAACGATAATATCACCAATATATGGATTAGATATCCAATCAAAAATTAGTAAAGTAAGTGTGATAGATGATCAACAGATACCAATTGTGAATATTGATCTTGCAGAGATGATTAAGGATGATTTTGATGAAGGAATTAGTGAAATTGATGATCAAGCAATAACTGAAAATTTGTACAATAAAGATCAAGAAATAATTAATGAAGTAATTGAAACAATTTCAAATAGTGAGATAAAGACTAAAACAATTCCAGAAGAGGAAGTTAGCAGTAAAACAAAAGATGAAACAGCGCAACAAGATAAAAAAAGTGTTTTACATAAATCAGATTTAAGTGAAGAAGAGAAATTTGAAGTCGACAACCAACCTAGCTTGTTTGACTTTTAGGGGTGATCAGTATGTATTATTTCATTGGAATAAAAGGAGCAGGAATGGCTGCTCTAGCATGTATTTTGTATGATTTGGGTCATGAGGTATGTGGTTCTGATTTAGATCGTCACTTTTTTACAGAAGAAGAACTACGTAAAAGAAATATAGCGATATTTCCGTTTGATGCAAACAACATTAAAGACGGCATGAAAGTAATCATCGGTAATGCTTTTAAAGATGATTTTTGTGAAGTTAGTGCTTTAAAACAACACAATGATATCACAAGTTGGCATTATCATGACTTTTTAGGTGAGTTCATAAGTAATTATCAGAGTTTTGCGGTAGCTGGATCACATGGAAAAACTACCACTACTGGTATGTTAGCTGCGATGTTGGGCTATGATAGTCCAGTTGGATATTTAATAGGTGATGGTAGTGGACACATTGACGATAATGCGCAAAACATGGTCATTGAAGCTGATGAATATCAACGTCATTTCTTAGCTTATAAACCAGATTACGCTATCATTACTAATGTTGATATTGATCATGTCGATTATTTTAAAAGCGAAGAAGATTACGCTTTGGCATATGAGCAATTATCTCAGCAAGTAAAAAAAGGATTGATTCTATTTGGTGATGATGTAAAAGTCAGAGCGCTTAATATTGAGAAAGCGCATTATTATTATGGTGAAAATCCTGATAATGATGTAAGAGCTGTCAACATATTTGAGGCTGTTGATCATATGCGTTTTGATGTTATTTATCAGAATAAACTTTTTGGTAGTTTTGATCTACCATTTGTTGGTCGGCATTTGCTTTGGAACAGCTTAGCAGTTATCACAACAGGGATATTACTCAATAAAGACCCTTTGATCATCAATGATGGTTTAGCTTCATTTAAAGGTGTTAAAAGAAGATTTGTGATCGAAGAGATTGGTGATAATATCTTTATTGATGATTATGCTCATCATCCAACAGAAATAGCAGTTACTATCAGAGCAGCAAAAACTCGTTATCCCAATCGTAAAATTATCGCTATATTTAAACCGCATCGAGTTTCACGAGTATATCATTTTGCGGATGAATTTGCGAAGACATTAAGTATTGCGGATGTGGTTTGCTTATGTCCTTTCACATCAATTGATGATAAAGAGGATGGTATTGATATTGATATAACATATCTACAAGATCGCATACCTGGGTCGTTTGTTGTTGATGAAAATGCGAATGATGCTGCACTATTAGCTGAAATGGGACCTGCAGTCTATCTTTTTATGTCTAGTAAAGACATATATGGACTAAGTAACCTTGTAAAGGACAATCAAAAGCGTTGAAAATATTTTCATAGAAGTCTATAATTAAAACAGAGGTGAACTAATGGATGAACTATTGGTAATATTAGCTGATATCAGCCAAAAATTACTACCGGTACTTGGATGTGTCGCATTGATATTTCTTTTTGTGTTATTGCGTAAGATGATCACATTTGTCAATAACTTAAACGCATCATTAACAAAAGTAAATAGTACGATCGATACTGTTGATAAAAGTCTTCAGCAATTGCAAGTTCCACTAAACACGGTTGTTACAATTAGTCATACAATAGATACAGTTCACGATTACGGTAAAAAAGCCTTTAAGGAATTAATTGATTTTATCGTTGAAAACATAGCCAGGATAAAGGCTTGGCTTGAAGAAATATTAAGAAAAGATAATAAGGATGAAGTGAGTATCGTAATAAATAAGGAGGAAGATACTGATGTCCAATAATGAAAAAAAACCCTTAGAAGATGTAGTCAGTGAGTTAAACGAAAAAGCTGAGGAATTCGCTTTGGTTGCCAAAGAAGATGTTAAGGATAGTGATGAAAAGACTAGATTGTCAGCTGAAAAAATAGCCGATGATACCATAGAAGCGATAAAGACCTTGATCGATCAAGTTGCTTTAAAGTATGAAGAAATCACTGAAAGTGAGAAATTCATTGAATTTAGTGAAGCAATCAAAAAGTTGACCAATAATTTGATAACGGAAGGTAAAAATAAGATCGTTGAACTTAAAAACAACCCAGAGATCAAAGAAGGTTGGGAAAAGACAAAAGAACAAGCTGTAAATGCTGGTAGTAAAGTAGTAGGTTCAATCAAAGAAAATGAAGAACTGATGGAAACATTGAATATCGTTAAAGGTGTTACGATCAATATTGCCAAGAAATCGGCATCAGTTATCAAAAATGTATTTGATGATATTACTGAAAATCCAAAAGTAAAAGAAGGTATCGTTAAAGCTAAGGCCGCAACACTTGATGTTGCAGGTAAAGCATATGATAAGTTGGAGGATTGGCTAAGTCCTGAAGAAGTGACGGTTGAAACTGAAGAGACTACCGATAGTACAGAGAAATAAGCGGAGGTACTAATGAAAAGAGTAACAATTTACGATGTAGCTAATGAAGCTAATGTATCTTTGGCAACGGTTAGTCGAGTGATTAACGGTGTTGAGATTGTTCGCGCTGACACAAGAGATCGGGTTCAAGCTGCTATTGAAAAACTAGGATATAAACCAAACGCTATTGCTCAAGGTTTAGCACTTAAGAAAACAACAATCATTGGTTTAGTAATTCCTGAAGCAAGTTTTACCTACACCGGACAAATTATCAATGGTTTACTTGATGTTGCCAAGATATATAAGTACAATATCATGCTACATACAGTTACTGAGGGTATCTCTGAAATTAATGAAGTAGTTGAAAATATCATCAAATCACGAGTTGATGGCGTTGTGATTTACAGTGATAAATTACAAGAAAATGAACTGTCAACACTGACCAAATATGAGATACCAATTGTAATAATTGGTAACAAAGCAGCTAAAGAAAAGATAAGTTCGGTTTATGTAAATATTGAAGAAGCAATCAATGAAGTTGTTGATAGCTATTTGTTTAAGGGGATTGATGATATTGTAATCATTGAAGATAGAAAAAATCGTAATTCTATTCAAAAGATGGTGGCTGGTGCTAGTAAGGCGTTTGAAAAGCACGGTAAACAGTTTAATGGTCTACTTGAAATACCACCACAGTATCGTAGTTCTTATGAATTCCTAAGTGATTATCTAAAAGATCATACCCATAGTTTGGTATTAACTAATCGTGATTCTCAAGCGATGGCATGTATTAATGCTGCTAAGGAAATAGGTATTGATATTCCAGGTAAAATGGAAGTCATTTGCTTGATTGATACTAAGTATAATTCGATGGTTAGACCACAGTTATCTAGTTTCTTTATTCCCAGCTATGATCTTGGAGCAGTTGCGATGAGGGTGATCACTAAAATGTTACATAACGACAATGAAGAGAAACCAATTGAGTTGAGTTATGTTTTTACCCCAAGACAAACAACAAAGTAGTGATTTGACAAAACTTAGTAGATTTAATTATAATAATGAAGCGATGAAAAGAAATAGTAATCTTAATATACCTAAGAGAAGTCGTGGTTGGTGCAAACGATTGGTCATAGAAAGATGAATACAACTTGGAGCAGTCATAAAAAAAATATGACCGTAACCGGCGTTAACGGATTTGAGCATATCTTTGATATGAAATTAAGGTGGTAACACGTTAAGCGTCCTTATCGACGCTTTTTTATTTACCAAAGGAGCTAATATGAACTTTTATGAAGAATTAAAATGGCGTGGCCTTGTGAAAGATGTTACAGATGATGAAGGACTTAATGCAAGATTGAATAAACCAATAACTTGCTATTGTGGTTTTGATCCAACAGGTGATTCTTTACATGTTGGTCATTTGCAGCAATTATTGTTGCTTAGAAGATATCAACTTAATGGTCATCAACCGATTGCTTTATGTGGTGGAGCGACAGCTATGGTTGGTGATCCTAGGCCTACAACTGAAAGAGCTTTACAGTCTTTAGAAACAATAGCTAACAATGCTGAAGCAATTAAAGTACAACTTGCTAAACTTTTAGATTTCAAAGCCAGCAATAAAGCAATCATGGTGAATAATCATGATTGGCTTTCAAAGATTGGAATCTTGGAGTTTTTAAGAGATTATGGTAAGTACTTTAATATCAACTATATGATAAATAAAGATATTGTATCATCAAGACTTGAAACTGGAATTTCATTTACCGAGTTCACTTACACGATATTACAAGCTGCCGATTTCTTGCATTTATATGAAAACTACAATTGTGAGCTACAAATTGGTGGAAGTGATCAATGGGGTAATCTAACTTCTGGATGTGAATTGATCAGAAAAGTTAAACCCGAAGCCAAAGTTTATGGTGTTACCAGTCCATTGATAACCCGTAATGATGGTAGCAAATTTGGTAAAAGTGAAGGTGGAAAGAGTGTTTGGTTAGATCCACAAAAAACAAACAGTTATGAGTTTTATCAATTCTGGTTAAATACTCCTGATAGTGATGTTATAGACTATTTAAAACGCTTATCATTTAAGACACCTGAAGTGATCAATGAACTAGCACAGCAACAAAACGCTAATCCTCATTTGCGAATTGCTCAAAAAGCGTTAGCTGAAGAATTAACATTGTTAGTTCATGAAGAAGAAGGATTAAAAACAGCCTTAAAGATCACTGATACTTTGTTTGGTGGTGATATTTCACAATTAAGTGCTTCAGAGCTCAAAGATGGATTGTATGATGCACCAAAAACGGAAGTTGAAAGTGGTCATGATCTTACTGAAATACTTATTCTAGCAAAGATTGCCGAAAGTAAAAGAGCGGCTCGTGAACTAATAAATAACAACTCAATCACCGTTAATGGCATTAAAGTTAATGATCCAAGTATGATCATAAAAAAAGAAGACGCAATTGATCAAGAACTGACAGTAATAAAAAAAGGTAAGAAATACTATTATGTTATAAGTTTTATCTAAAACAAGCGCAAGCTTGTTTTTATTCGATTTTTATTGTGCTGATATTTTTAGTCTTGCTCATAATTTCATAACTTAATAAGCGATTTTTACTGAGAATGGCCATAAAGAAATGAATCACAGCAAGCACGAAGACCAGTGCTATAAATATGATGACAAACATCAAGATAATATTTATCAAGTAGTGTTGCTTACTCATCAATGATAATAAACCGATTATCGTAAATGGAGCAGGTAAAATTACAAAGTAAAGCAAACCATAACGATAAAGATAGTAATAAAATGGTGTTTTAGTTTCTTCAATCGTGATGATTTTTATTCTAACCATATATTTGCCCAACGTATAACCATTAGCAAATGTTGGTATAATCACAAAAACTAGTATAACAGCTAAAGCATAAAGGATGAAGTACGAACTAACATTGATTGAAAGTAATGAAAGTATACTTGGTATATCAAATAGCAAATCGCTGAAGATGATCAATAAAAAGATACAACTCCAATCAATGATAATAGCAAGTATACGGCGAGGGTAACTAACGATCGTACCTTTTTGATATGCTTTTTGATCAATACTCTCGCGCTTTGGTAAGAAGAAACTAAACATCGGTGTGATCAAGTATCCTAACATTCCACCAAAAGTATTAGTGATAAGGTCGTCAATGTCGAAAATACGGTAAGCTTTTGGGTAAATACCATACAATCCACTTAATTGTGTTAATTCAAAGAATAGCGTTAATAAAAATGTAAGAGTTAAAACTTGAAACCACGATCTTTTAAAATAGTAACGAAGGTAAATGCCAAAAGGCATAAACAGTACAATATTAAAAAACACCGTTGTAAAAGAAGATGAAAGCAAAGCATCAATATAAGTACTTGGATCTTGCCATACAAACTTTGATTTCATAATAAAATCATTAACGAACATAAAAGGAGTGAGTTGAGGGGTTATGACTTTCATCTGCTCAACCGTTTCAAAAGATGGTAAAGGAAGTATTACCAACAAATAACAGCACAGTAAGTAAAAGACAAAAGAATAAATGATCAATGTTCTGATCATAACAATAGAACCATATTTTCGATATTGACTTACCATGTATGGAATCGTGATGAATAAGGCAATAAAGGGAAAGAGTAAGATCCCGGTTCTAATTTGGGGTATAAAGTATCTCATCGCACACTACCTTTTTAATACATTATATTCTACCATAACCTTTATTATAACATTAGATAAAACTGAAATTAGAGTGTATGAAAATATAAATATGCTATAATACCATAGAGGTGTTGATATGCGTAAGATTTTGATCATGATCATATTTGTTGTGTTTTTAGGTGGTTGCGCAAGCAAGAGCGATTCTATAGATAAGATTAAACTTGAGAACTATGCATATATATATCAAACAATCACCGATAATGACACTTTCAATGCGGTTGCTAATTATTATGATTTGCAGGTTGTCATGGCTAAGATCAGTGATCAGCAGTATCGTTATGATATCATTATTGATAATCCCAAAATTGCCATGTACGATATTAAAATAATGGCAGTCGAGAATAATGTTGATTTTAGTTTAGCTGATAAAATGATGCCTAGTATTGGTATTTTTGATGATGAAGAATTCAATATGGTGCCATATCAAATCAATAAGGATTTGGGTTATGTTAAGGGGTTGGTGATTAGTGGGCTAACTGATAAGCCAATCGTAAATCTGAAAATAAGAATTGTATGGAAAGATTATTCGAAAGTTGAAGAAACAAAGGAGTATTTTAACATAACAATCGATTATATGAGTCAAACGCCATTAACTAATGATGTTGAAGATGAAGTAGTTGATGAAGTGATCGATGATGTAACTGATGAAGTAACGGAAGAGTAAACATATGTCACAAAAAAAACAAACACTTATATTAGGTGCTTTGACTAGTTCCGCTGGGATTTTTGTCACAAAATTACTAGGGATTTTTTACATGGTCCCTTTTACTGCTTTGGCTTCGGAGGCTAATCTTGATTTTTACTCATATGCTTATGGTATTTATCAAATTCTTTTAAATATTTCTTTAGCGGGATTACCGTTTGCGATTGCGACGATGGTCGCAAAGTATTATTTAAAAGAGGATTATAAAGCTATTGTTTATATTAAGAAACTAGCTAACTATACGATGATTGGTTTTGGTGTTATCGCTTTTGGTGTTGTTTGGCTTTTTGCAACACCGATTGCTACTTATATCACTCCTGATCAAATTACTTTGGCTGATTTAGAAAAAACTAAGAATGTTATAATGGTCATTGCGTTGGCCTTTTTTACTGTGCCTTTACTAAGTAGTTATCGAGGTGTTTTTCAAGGCTTAAAGGATATGAAGACGTATGCTTTATCGCAAGTATTAGAACAGTTTTCGCGAATTGCGTTTCTTTTAACATTTGGATTTATTGCTGTTGCGATTTTTAAACAGGATGGTATCTGGGCGGTATATGGGGCTGTTGGTGGAGCGTTTATTGCTTCTGCAATATCAATTGCTCATATTCTTTTATTTCGACGTAAACAGCTTAATAAACTACAATTATTGGCTAATCAACAAGAAAGTGATACTGCTGAGCGTAGACTTTTAGGTCGTGAACTTTTCAATTTCGCTATTCCATATTTGTTAGTAACATTTTTAGGTAATAGCCTTAATATCGTTAATACGACATTCTTTGCTAGTGCTATGGATTTAGCGGGGCAGAATGCTGAAAACACGCGGTTACTATATTCAATGGTTATGTTAACTACGGGTAAACTTACATCTATTCCCCAGTTTTTAGCTACTGGTTTTGGGGTAGCGATCGTGCCTTATGTAACAACTTGTTATGAAAAAGGTGATTTCAAGATGTTAAGAAGGTATGTTTTGGATGCACTTGATAGTGTCTTGTATTTGGCATTGCCTTTATGTTTCTTCTTGTTTGCGATTGGAACTGAGATTTATTATGTAATGTATGGAAGTCAAACTAGTTATTTACTAGGTGGCGAAGTATTAAAATGGGCTTCTCTTACTGCACTTTTAGGAACGATATCGCCAGTTGTAAATGGTCTTATGATGGCTATCAGGCTTAGAAAGAGTAATATCATTATCATGGGGATCGGCTTTATCGTTAAGTTTGTGGCTTTTTTTCCACTGATTTATCTTTTTGGTTATTCTGGTGCTATAACAAGTAGCGCATTATGTAGCATTGTGATTATTTTATTGGATTTATACATGATTAATCGCCAGTATAAAATTAATTTCAAACCAACATTGTTTAAAATAATGTTTATGATAATTGGTTTATTAGCTATGTATGGTAGTTTTTATCTATTGCGATTGTTGGGTCTGAATGTTATTGATCAGCCGCGCTTGCTTGCCACTTTAGAGCTTGCTATTTATGGTGTTGTTGGTATTGTAGTTTATCTACTTGTTACCTCATATTTAAAACTTCCGGAGACGATATTTCAAATCAAAAATGAAAATATCCTAAGTTATCTAAAACGAAGAATTCTGAAAACTTCAGACTAAAAAAACCACCGAAGTGGTTTTTTTATTTTACTTGTTATAGAATTCAACAACTAATGCTTCATTGATATCTGGGTTTAATTCATTTCTTTCTGGTAAGCGAACATAAGTACCTTTGCGATTGTCTTTGTCAAGGCTTACGTAAGCTACAGTATTTAATGTTTTTTCAAGAGCATCAGCGACTAGACTTAATTTCTTTGAAGCTTCTTTTAATTCAATAACCGAACTTGGCTTAACTATGAATGAAGGAATATCTACCTTCTTGCCATCTACCAATATATGACCATGATTTACCAACTGACGAGCACCACGACGGGTGTTCGCAAAGCCTAAACGATATACAAGGTTATCTAAACGGCTTTCTAACATAAACAAGAAGTTATGACCGGTAACACCGTTCATCTTGCTTGCTTTTAAGAAGGTGTTGTAGAATTGTCTTTCATTTACTTGATATAAATATCTAATCTTTTGTTTTTCTCGAAGTTGCAAACCATAGTTTGATAACTTCATTCTTCTGGTTGGTCCGTGTTGACCAGGAGCGTACTGTCTTTTCTTTAATTCTTGTCCAGTTTCTAAGATTGAGAAACTAAGACGACGGGCAACCTTATGGGTTGGTCCTTTAATTCTTGCCATGTAAATCCTCCCTTTGTGTTTTATGGCGATAAAACAACAACAGGCACAAATCATCATCCTAGTGTGTCAATTAGTCGATTTCGCCCTTTGCAGCAGGGTTACTTTACTCCATGAATATCATGTAATTGACGCATTGATAGGAGACTTTGTATGCTGCTATCATTCATGCCTAGGTAGTATAGCAAACCATCATGATAAAGTCAAACTTATGATAGTGTGACTCATAGGATTAATGTTTAATGATAAATATGATATTAATTATGATACAATGAGTTAAATGAGGTGACTTTATGGATTGGGAACAAATTCTGGCATTTATGACGCAAATTGAAGTCATGATCGCTTTAGCTGGCATTTTCATTTTGACAATAATTAGTTTGATCATTCGAAAAACTAAGATCAAAAATTGTCAAAAAGCCTTAAATGAATTTGAAATCAGATATAATTCAATAAAAAGCATTCCTTTATCATTTAAATTAAATAAAGCGGTAGCACTAGCGCGAGTTGATGCTAGTTTACAAAGCCAAGTTAATACTTATAAGGATACCTTTGATAGTGTTCATGTGAGTCTTAAACAAATTACTGAGATGTTAGCTGAAATGGAAGATAACATTGTTTCTGGCAACTTAAAAGCAGCTAAATTGAATGTGATTGATCTTGATGGCATGCTTGATCGCAATACAAATGAAGTTAATAAACTTGATCGTGATCTTGATAATATCTTACTACAAGAGACACAACAAAGAGATGAAATAAACAAGTATAAGGAAGATTTTAGAGAAATAAAGAATGTGATAAATCAAAACGTTAACGCGTTTGCTTTTAGTAACGATGCTATTAATGGTATGTTGGTGAAAATTGAAAATCAGTTTACTGATTTTGAGGAATTGATGTATGCTAGCGATTTTAATAAAGCCAAAGCGATTGTTGATGAAATAGCGATTTCATTAGTTAATATGCGGCAGATAATTGATGAGCTACCAACATTATTAGTAAGTGCTCGTGGAACTATTCCCAAGCTAATTGATAACGTATCTGAGAATTATTCAATCTGTAAACAAAAAGGGATATTTTTGAATCATCTTGATGTGCTTAAAAACATCGAAGTTATTACTGAAACACTAAAACAAGATATATCACAACTTCGTCAGGCTGAGCTTGAACATATCACTGAGAATTTAAGTAACTATCAAACACGCTTAGAGCAGTTATTGATTCAAATCGATCGTGAGAACAAGGCTTATGATGAGCTTGTTGCTTTGAAGAATGAAAGTTTCTTAATGCTTGCTAACACGAAAGAGATGCTTGAGCAGATTGAACAAATATACTTAAAAGTATCGCAACGTTATGGTTATGATAATATCGAAGAAAATCTAAATGAAGCGAAGCTTAAGATTGAAGACCTAGATCAAATGTCAGAGCGTTTAGCTAAATTATGTGATGAGCATACGATTCCAGCTTCAACTATCTTAATATCTTTAAAGGAATTCGAACAAGAGATAAACACCGTATATATTTCTTTAAAAGAGCTTAAATCAGGTTTAGACTTGATCAGAACTGATGAAGAAAGAGCTAAGAAGCAATTATTGAAACTACATTTGATCATGAATGAGATTCAGACAAAAATAAAGAAACATCGTTTACCAGCTATTTCAGAGCGTTATGACGGTGATGTTTCTAAAGCTAATGAATATATTCTCACATTACAAAATCTTTTGGAGGAAATACCACTAAATCCAACATTATTAACGACAACACTAGCTGAAGCAATTGATTTTATTTACATGTTATTTAATAACGTTAATAACTTGGTGGGAATGGCATTAATGGTAGAGAATACGATTGTTTTTGGCAACAAATATCGTTCAACTTATGCTGATCTTGATTCTGAACTTACAAGGGCAGAACTTAACTATCGTAATGGTGATTATACTCAAGCTTTGACTATCGCGATGAATGCGGTTGAGAAACTTAATCTTGAATCTTATGAACAAAGGATTAAGGAGAATGCTAGTAGTGCAAGCTAATGACTTCTTATACTTAGATTATGTTAGCACAACACCTCTAAATATAGAGGTTTTTAATATGTATCAACAATTATTGAAACAGCATTTTGTTAATTGTGATTCATTGTATGAGCAAGCAGCTGTGGTATCAAAGCTCCAGGAAAAAGCTAGAATGCAGATAGCTAAGCTACTGGATGTTAAGAAAAATGAAGTCATTTTTACATCAGGTGCATCAGAAGCTAATAATATGGCAATCAAGGGAGTTGCTTGGGCAATGCGTAATAAAGGTAAGCATATCATTACCAGCAAAGTTGAGCATTCAAGCGTGATGGCAAGCATGCAACAGTTAGCTAATGATTTTGAATTTGATATTACATGTTTGGATGTTAATGAAAAGGGTTCTGTTAGTTTAGATGATCTAAGAAAAGCAATTAGAAGTGATACGATCTTAGTGTCGATCATGTGGATAAATAACGAGATTGGTAGTATCAATCCTATTAATGAAATTGCTGAGTTTGTAAAATTTAACTCTAAAGCTTATTTTCATGTTGATGGTGTTCAAGGTTTTGGAAAATATGATCTTAATTTAAAAAATATTGATTTATTCAGTATTTCAATGCATAAGATATTTGGATTAAAGGGCTCGGGAATTCTTATCAAGAAACAACATGTACCAATGCTTAGTTTAGTATCAGCTGGTCAACAAGAGTATGGATTGCGTGGTGGAACATCTAACTATTGTGTTAATATAATGGCAGCTAAATCGGTTTTTTTAGCTTTATCAAATCAAAAAGATCATTTTACTAAAGTTAAAGCAACTCATGATTATTTGATCAGTGAGTTAAAACAATTACCTGTAACTATTAACAGTACTGATGATGGATCAGTATATATTGTCAATTTCTCTTGTTTAACAATAAAGAGTGAGGTTATGATGAACGCTTTGAATCAAAATAACATCGCTGTAAGCGCACAGAGCACGTGTCACAGCCGTTTAAAAGAAGTATCGCATGTATATCAAGCAATGAATTATGGCTTGCAACAAGCTGAAAGTGCGATTAGAATAGGGCTTGACTACCCACTATCAATTAGTGATATCCAACGTTTTATTATTGAATTGAAGGGAATTATTGAAAAGTATGGCTAAAATTGAATATGATCATATATTAGTAAGATATGGTGAATTATCGACTAAAGGTAAAAATCGTAATGAATTTATTAGAAAACTTAATACGAATGTAAGAAATATCTTGGCATTATATCCAAAACTTACTTATGATCGAACATATGATCGCTTGTTTATTCGCTTGAATGGTGAAAACGCTGATGCAATTGCTAATGATTTACGCTTATGTTTTGGTATTAGCTCATTTTCTTTCGCTATTAAAATCATTAGCGATATTGAAGAAATAGCACAAACATGTCTGAAACTAGCAAGTGATGTTAATGGTAGTTTCAAGATCATAACAAAGCGTCATGATAAACTGTTTCCAATGGTTAGTGATGATATTAATCGCTATGTTGCATCACTAATTCTAAAAAATACAACTTTAAAGGTTGATGTTCATCAACCTGATCATCGGTTTATGATTGAAGTGCGTAAAGACTACTCCTTTATCATGGCTAAAACGATCAAAGGAGCTGGAGGCTATCCAGTTGGTATTGGTGGTAAGGCACTATTGATGTTATCAGGTGGCATTGATTCACCAGTCGCTGGTTATTTGACAATGAAAAGAGGAGTAGCAATAGAGGCAATACATTTCGCTTCTATGCCTTATACTAGTGCTAATGCCCTTGATAAAGTATTGCGCTTAGCTCAAAAGTTAAGTAAATATCAAGGCTTTGTTAAAGTACATGTCATTAACTTTACTAAGCTCCAAATGGCAATTTATCAAAACAGTGATGAAAGTTATGCGATCACTATTATGCGTCGTATGATGTATCGTATTGCTGAAGCGGTGGCGCTTAAAAACAATTGCTTAGCTTTAGCTAGTGGTGAAAGTATTGGTCAGGTTGCGTCACAAACATTGGAAAGCATAGCTGTGATTAATGAACCAATCAAGCTTCCAGTCTTGCGACCTTTGATTAGTTTTGATAAACTTGAGATTATTGAGGTAGCTAACAAACTAGCTACTTATGATATAAGTATTGAACCTTTTGAAGATTGCTGTACAATCTTTACACCACAAAACCCAGTTATTAAACCAACACTTAAAAGAGCACTGATCAATGAACAAAAATTTGATTATCAAATATTGATCGATGAGTGTTTAAGCGATATTAAAACTTATAAAATGGTTTTAAGTAATGACGATGAACTGTTTTAATAAAAATAAGAGGTGAAATCATGGCATTTGAAAATCTAACCCAAAGAATTAATCAAGCAATGCGAAATATCATTGGTAAAGGTAAACTATCTGAGCGTAACATGGATGAAATGTTACAGGAAATACGTTTAGCTTTATTGGAAGCGGATGTTAACTATCAGGTAGTAAGCGTCTTTTTAAATCAAGTTAAAGATAAAGCGATTGGTATGAAGATATACCAAGCTGTTGAACCATCACAAATGGTTGTCAAAATTGTTCACGATGAGATGGTAAATCTTTTAGGTGAAAAAGAAGCGACAATTGATTTTAAGCTTAACGATATTACCAAAATAATGATCGTTGGTCTTCAAGGAACTGGTAAAACAACTAATATTGCTAAAATCGCAAAAGCAATAAAAGAAAAGAATAATCGTAAACCATTAATGATCGCAGCTGATATCGTTAGACCAGCAGCGATTGAACAGTTAGTTACACTAGGTCAATCGATAGGGGTAGAAGTGTTTACACTTGGCGTTAATACTTCGGCGGTTAAAACAGTTAAAGCCGGCTTAGAACATGCTCGTAAAAATGGTTATGATACGGTATTAGTTGATACCGCCGGTCGTTTACATATTGATGATGTTTTGATGCAAGAACTTGTTGATATCAAAAAAGAGATCAAACCTGACGAAATATTGTTAACGGTTGATGCGATGACTGGACAAGACATAATCAATGTCGCTGATAGTTTTAATCAGAAACTGAAAGTTACAGGACTTGTTGTCACTAAGTTTGATGGCGATGCTCGAGGTGGTGGTATCTTATCAGTACGAAGTGTAACGGGTGTTCCAGTTAAGTTTGTTGGTACCGGTGAAAAACTTGATGATTTTGAACTTTTCTATCCGACTAGAGTAGCAGATCGCATCTTAGGTATGGGAGATATTGTCAGTTTAGTTGAAAAAGCGCAAGAAAAACTGGATATGGAAGTTCAATTGCGAGCAACACAAAGAATGATGGAAGGCAAATTTGATCTTAATGATATGGCTTATCAGCTAAAACAGGTTAACAAGATGGGTTCAATTAGAAGCTTAATTCAAATGATACCAGGAATGAATCAGTTGAGTAATACGATTGATGAAGATCAAGCCAATCGTGATATAAAAGTCAACGTAGCTATTATTGAAAGTATGACAAAAGAAGAAAAAGAAAATCCTGATATTATCAGAATGTCACGCAAACATCGTATCGCAGAAGGCAGTGGTACAAGTGTTGCTCAGGTCAATAAACTATTATCGCAGTTTGATAAGATGAAAACACAAATGAAAATGGTAGCTAGAATGGGAAAAGGGCAAGGTTGGAAAATGTAAGCTGTCAAGTAAAAATACTTGACAGACCATAACATTATGGTAAAATACATATGTTAAACAAAGGAGATATATATGGCAGTTAAAATTCGCTTAAAAAGAATGGGCGCAAAGAAAGCACCGTTTTATCGGATCGTGGCCGCTGATTCACGTTATCCACGTGATGGTCGCTTCATCGAAAACATCGGTTATTATAACCCAACAGTTAGTCCAGCAGAAGTTAAGGTTGATGCTGAATTAGCACTTAAATGGTTACGTAATGGTGCTCAACCATCTGATACGGTAAAAGGTTTATTATCAACGCAAGGCATTTTAAAACAATTCCACGAAGAAAAGCGTCGTAAGTAATAATGATAGATCTTACCCAAGTTTTGTTTAAGTTGGTCGAACCAATGGTTGATGATCCTTCTAGCGTATCAATAAAGGAATTACCGTCACTTGATGAAAAAGAAGTGTTGTTATACGTTTACGCCAAATCTGATGATATCGCTCGTTTGATCGGACGTCAGGGCAGTATGGCATCGGCATTACGTAAGATGATGTCGGTAGCTTCATATATCAATGATCGCCACATCGCGATAAAATTTGAGTCTTATTAGGATGCTTATGCATCCTTTTTTGGAGGATTTATGGAACTAGTTAGAGTTGGTATTATTGTTAATACTTTTGGTATTAAGGGTGAAGTAAAGGTTCAAATTATAACTGATTTTCCTGAAGATAGATTTCAGCCTAAAAATGAACTCTACATAAAGAAAAAAGAAACAGTAACTAAACTTATTATTAAAAGTTGTCGCTACCATCAAAACAATGCTTTGATCTTGTTTGAAGATTATGAAGATATTAATTTAGTTGAACAGTTCAAGGGGTTTGAATTGTATGTTGATAAAGCTAGTATTAAGGCTTTAGCGGATGGTTATTATAGCAATGAACTGATGGGTCTTGAGGTATATCATGAAAGTGTTCTTATTGGAAAGGTGATCAATATTGAGTTTTATCCTGCTCACTCCATTCTAAGAGTAAGAAATAACGATAAAGATGTCTTGATTCCTTTTATTGATAACTTTATTACAAAAGTTGATGTTGATAATAAGCGTATCGATGTAACTTTGATTGATGGCATGATATGAAGATAACGATATTAACTTTATTTCCAGAAATGTTTAATGGGTTTTTAGATACTTCAATAATCAAAAAAGCACGGTTAAAAGAACTTGTTGATTATCAAATTGTTGATATTAGAGCTTTTACTGACGACAAACATAAGCGTGTTGATGATTACCCGTTTGGTGGTGGGCAAGGAATGGTAATGTTTTGTCAACCAATCGTGGATGCTTTAAAAACAGTCAGATCAGAGGAATCACATACTATCTTAATGACACCAGCTGCCAGTACTTTTAGTCAAGAAAAAGCTAGATCATTACTGAAGTTTAAACATTTGATCATTATTTGTGCTCACTATGAAGGTTATGATGAGCGTATCTTAAACTATGTTGATGAAGTAATATCTATTGGTGATTACATCTTAACAGGTGGTGAATTAGCCGCAATGGTAGTAGCTGATGCTACAACGCGTTTAGTGGATGGGGTAATTACTCAAGATAGTCATTTAAATGAATCTTTTGAAGAAGGACTGCTTGAGTATCCTCAATATACAAGACCAACTGAATTTCAAGGTCACAAAGTGCCATCAGTATTACTTTCTGGTCACCATGAGCAGATACGTATATATCGCCTTAAAGAATCGCTGCGTAAAACATATCAATTTCGCAAGGATTTATTAGCGAAAAAGGTTCTAGATAAAGAAGCAGAAAAACTACTTGCGGAAATTATGCTAGAATCAGAATAGAAATATTACGATATCACTAAATTAGTTGCTTTTTAACTACGTTTATGTTATTTTATTAAGGCTGAAAAGCATTGCAGTTCCGCTGATCTTATACGATATATGAACTGACTATTATGAAAAGGAGCATGTCGCAATGAAAATGAACTTAGTAGACGAAATTACCAAGAGTCAAATCCGCGATGATCTACCAGACTTTAGACCTGGTTGTACAGTCAGAGTCGATGTAAAGATCAAAGAAGGTGAAAAATCTCGTATCCAAGCATTTGAGGGTGTGGTAATCAGTAGAAAAGGCAAAGGCGTAGCTGAAACATTCACTGTAAGAAAGATGTCTTCACAAATTGGTGTTGAAAGAACTTTCCCGGTTAATTCCCCTTTAATTGACAGTATTACTGTTGTTAAAAGAGGTAAAGTCAGAAGAGCCAAATTATTCTATTTACGTGGTTTATCAGGTAAAGCTGCACGTATTGCTGAAATTAGAAAGTAAAACCGGATTACCGGTTTTTCTTTTTTGGCAATGTTGTATGATATAATGATTAAGGATGATAACATGAAAACAAAGAAAAACAAAGTTAAATCAGAGATACTTGAGTTAGTTCAGACCGCAATAATAGCTTTTATTTTGGTCTTTATCGCGACTTCATTCTTTTTTAAACCAGTTAGAGTATATGGTAGTAGTATGTATCCAACATTGCATGATGGTGATACGGGTTTTTCAAATATTATCGGTGTGAAGATCAGTGGTATTGAACGCTTTGATATTGTTGTTGTAAAACTTGAATATAATGGTGAGCATCTTGTTAAAAGGGTCATTGGATTACCAAATGAAAAGCTATGTTATGATAATGATCGTCTTTATATCAATGATGAATACATTGCTGAAGATTTCTTACAACCAAATGTGACTAATAATCGAAATTTCACTTCAAATATTAAATGCTTCGTATTAGCAAGTGATGAATATTTCTTAATGGGGGATAATCGCCCTAACTCAACTGATTCGCGTCATTATGGTACCTTTGATCAAAGTCAGATCATTAGTAAAGGTGTTTTCGTTCTATGGCCGTTTAAGGATTTTGGAGGGTATTAATGAGTATTCAATGGTTTCCTGGTCATATGGCCAAAGCTCGAAAAGAAATGAGCGAAAAACTTAAAGCGGTTGATATGGTCATTGAATTAAGAGATGCGCGTATACCTAATGCTAGTTGTAATCCTTTACTTGAAAGTATTAGTGTTAGTAAACCAAGACTTGTGATCCTAACAAAAAAGGATAAAGCCGATCCACAAGAGACAGCAAAGTGGTTAAAACACTTGAATGAAAAAAATATTACACTAGCTTTTGATTTAAATAAAGATAAACTTATTAATCCTATAACTAGTGCGTGCCTTGAAGTAATGCGTGAAAAACATGAAAAAATGCGTAGTAAAGGGATTAATCCACGTGCAATAAGAGCTATGGTAGTTGGAATACCAAATGTTGGTAAATCAACATTGATCAATCGTTTAGCTAAACGAAAAGTTGCTCAAACTGCAAATAAACCAGGCGTAACAAGAGCATTAAAGTTAATCGTAGTAAATGAAACCCTACAATTAATTGATACACCAGGTGTTTTATGGCCAAAATTTGACGATCAGATTACTGGAATGTATCTTGCTCTAACTGGGGCTATCAACGATGAAGCAATCCTTATTGATGATGTTTTGACCTTTGGGCTTGAAAGACTAATAGAAAGTTATCCTGAAAAACTTATTGAACGCTATGATATTAAAGTAACACTTGATTCTCATCAAGTATTAGAATCAATCGCAAAGAATAGAGGATATATCACGACCAAAGGTCTTGATTTGAAAAGAACAATAGATAGTATCTTAAAAGACATCAGAAATGATCAGTTAGGACCTTTAACATGGGAACTTTATCATGAATGATATGTTGTGTTATGAGCGTGATTATTGGCAAAAACAGGAAGAAGTTATTGGTATTGATGAAGCAGGAAGAGGTCCTTTAGCTGGGCCTTTGCTAGTTGCAGGGGTTATCTTGCCTATTGGCTTTTTTCATCCTGATATTATTGATTCAAAAAAGTTAAGTTCTAAGAAAAGAGAATTACTTTATAAAATAATTTGTAATGAGGCAATCGCATTTTACATTAATATTATCGATCCAAAGATTATTGATGATCTTAACATTTATCAAGCAACAAAAAGAGCAATGAATGATATCGCAGAGTTATTACCAGCAACAAATGTATTGGTTGATGCTATGCCTTTAGCGTGTGATAAAAATGTTTTATCAATTATAAAAGGTGACGATAAAAGTATTTCAATTGCGGCTGCTAGTATTTTAGCTAAGGTTGAAAGAGATCGCATAATGTATGAATATGATAACTTATATCCTGAATATGATTTTAAAAGTAATAAAGGATATCCAACTAAGAAGCATGTGGCCGCATTACAACAATATGGTTATACACCAATTCATCGCTTAACTTATAATCCGGTTTTTAACAGTAAAAGAATTAAGTACTAATAGGTCTTATTCTTTTTTTTGTTTATATTATATGGGTGATAAAATGGATAGAATGCAGTTATTAGCCTATGCTTTAAAATATAACGGTAATTATAACAAGATCAAACAGGCAATAACTAAAAATGAGTTATTTGAAAAGGTGAAATACGATCAAGCATATTTTACATGTTTGGATCAAGAGTATCCTCTTGAATTCAACGAACTTAAAGATCCTCCTTATGTTGTGTTTTATCGTGGTAATGTCAAACTTCTAAAATATAAAAAAATCGCTATTGTCGGTTCACGTTTAACTAATGATTACGGTAAAGCGATCACTGAGAAAATAGTTTCAAAACTAGCATCTGAGTATGTAATAGTTAGTGGCATGGCTAAGGGTATTGATTGTATTGCTCATGTGACTGCTAATCATATTGGTAGTTCAATAGGTGTGCTTGGTTGTGGTATTGATCGTATCTATCCTTTGAGTAATACAAATCTTTATTACCAAATGTATGATGAACAATTACTAATTAGTGAATATCCCGGTATGACAGCGCCATTAAAACAATATTTTCCTTTTCGCAATCGATTGATAGCCGCATTAGGACAATGTTTGATCGTAACACAAGCGGGTATGCGAAGTGGTACAATGTTAACAGTAAATGAAGCACTTGAATTGAATCGAGATATATATGTTGTGCCACATCCATTATGCGATATCGAAAGTGGATGTAATTATCTTATCAAACAGGGGGCAAATGTGATAACATGTATTGATGATTTGAATAATATTTAATACTCTATTTGACAAATCACATAAAATTATTTATTAATATATAGAACAAGAGGTATAAATATGCATAAACTGGTAATAGTGGAATCTCCATCAAAATCAAAAACAATTGAAAAGTATCTTGGTGATGGCTATGAAGTCGTATCAAGTAAAGGACATATAAGAGATTTAGCTAAAAAAGGTAAAGGCGCTTTAGGCGTTGATGTTGATAATGACTTTAAAGCTACATATGTGATCAATTCAGAAAAAAAAGACGTAGTAAAGCAGCTTAAACAAAAAGCAAAAAAAGCAGATAAAGTTTATTTAGCTACCGACCCTGATCGTGAAGGGGAAGCTATTTCGTGGCATTTAGCAGAAGAATTAAACCTTGATATCAATGATATGAACAGGGTTATTTTTAACGAAATAACAAAAGATGCAGTTATCGCTGCATTTGATAATCCACGAAGTGTAGATATGGATTTAGTGCGATCACAAGAAACAAGAAGAATACTTGATCGCATTATTGGATTTAAGTTGTCGTCACTATTAAAATCAAAGATTAAAAGCAAATCAGCTGGACGTGTACAGTCAGTAGCATTAAAACTGATTTGTGAAAAAGAAAAAGAAATCCAAGCATTTATAAGTGAAGAATATTGGAGTGTTCATGCGGATTTTAAGCGTGATGAAATAAAAGTTACCGCTGATTTAACAAAAATCAATGGTAAGAAGGCTGAAGTAGCCAATAGCGAGGCTGCTCAAACTATAATCGATCGTTGTGATAAAGCGTTTGTTGTATCATCGGTTAAGAAACGTACTGCGCAAAGACTTGCTAAGTTACCATTTATAACATCAACTTTGCAACAAGAGGCTTCAACAAAACTGAATTTCTCTGCGAAAAAAACAATGGTTAATGCGCAACGTTTGTATGAAGGTATTGAAATAAATGGTGAGTTACAAGGTTTGATCACATATATGCGTACCGACTCAACTCGTATGAGTGATACCTTTATTAAGTCAGCACAAGCTAAAATTGTCGCTGATCATGGTAAGGAATACTTAGGTTTCTATAAGAGTAAAAACGATAGTAACTCACAAGATGCTCATGAAGCAATTAGACCTACTAATATAAATAATGACCCTGAAAAAATCAAAGCATCTTTGACTAATGATCAATATCGTCTTTATAAGCTTATTTATTCAAGAGCGCTCGCGGCGTTAATGGCTCCTGCTAAGTTTGAAACACTAAATGTTATCTTAAAACAACATGAATACGAGTTCAACGCCAACGGAAGTGTAATGATATTTGATGGTTATTTAAAAATATATGGTGATTATGAAACTAGTAAAAACGAAATTATACCTGTTTTTGTTGAGAATGAAGAAGTAATGCCAATTGACAAAGTATATGGTAAGCAACACTTCACAGAACCACCACTAAGATATAGCGAAGCTAGATTGATCAAAAGTTTAGAAGAATTGGGTATTGGTAGACCAAGTACTTACGCTTTTATCATTGATACGATCATTGACCGCAAGTATGTTGATTTGACCAAAAGTAGTGAGGGATCAAAAACAAAGGTTTTTATTCCAACAGAGCAAGGATTTCTGACTGATGAAAAACTAAGTGAATTTTTTAGCAACATCATAAATGTCAAATATACCGCTAATATGGAAAATGATTTAGATTTGATCGCTGAAGGCAAACAAATTAATGTTGAAGTATTAAGGGCGTTTTATGATTGTTTTATTCCATTAGTGAATAATGCATACGAGAAGATGGAAAAAAAGGAAGCTGAAAAAGTTGGTGAGACTTGTCCTGATTGTGGTGGCGATTTAGTCTATCGTTTAGGACGTTTTGGTAAGTTCATTTCATGCGGTAATTTTCCAACTTGTAAATATACCCGTAAGATGGCATCGGATAAGCCAAAAGAAGCACCTGAATTATTAGGAATCAAATGTCCACAATGTGGTAGTGAATTGGTAAAACGTAAAAGCCGCTATAATACCTATTTTGTTGGGTGTAGTGCTTTTCCCAAGTGTCGATATATCCAACAAGATGAAAATAGCAAGAAAACGGTTCGCAAAGGTAAAAATAAGTGAAGAAAGTAACGATCATTGGTGCTGGTTTAGCGGGATGTGAAGCAGCGTGGCAGTTGGTTAAAAAAGGTATCACTGTTGATTTGATTGAAATGCGACCAATAAAGCAAACGCTTGCTCATCAAACTGATCTATTTGCTGAACTTGTGTGCTCTAACTCTTTTAGGAGCAATTCTTTATTAAATGCGGTTGGAGTTTTAAAAGAAGAAATGCGCCATTTTGATTCATTGATCATGAAGATAGCAGATGAAACTGCAATTCCATCTGGTAGTGCTTTAGCTGTTGATCGCGAAGGGTTTGCACAAAGGATAACCGAAGTTATTAAAAATCATCCTTTGATCAATGTGATAAATCAAGAAGCAACCAAACTGATAGATGGGCCATTGATTGTAGCTAGTGGTCCACTTACAAGTGATAAATTAGCTAAGGGTATCGCAACTTTTGTAAAGAGTGATTTTTTATATTTTTACGATGCAGTCGCTCCTATCATTATTAAGGATTCAATTGATTTTTCAATTGCTTATTATAAATCAAGATATGACAAGGGTGGTGATGACTACATAAATCTACCTATGGACAAAGAAACATTTTTTGCGTTTTATCATGAACTTATTAATGCGCAAACAATAAAACTTAAAGAGTTTGAAAAGGAAGTTTTCTTTGAAGGTTGCATGCCGATAGAGGAGATGGCAAAAAGAGGTATAAAAACGATGCTCTTTGGTCCATTAAAACCAGTTGGATTAAGTGAGTCTGATAAAAAACCGTATGCTGTTGTACAATTACGTCAAGATAATGCGATTGCTAGTCTTTATAATATGGTTGGTTTTCAAACTCATCTTACTTATGGTGAACAACAACGAGTGTTTAAAATGATACCAGGACTGCATCAAGCTGAGTTTGCTCGTCTTGGTGTAATGCATCGCAATACTTATTTAAATTCCCCTAAAATTCTTAATAACACCTATCAAACAAAAGAGCGAAAAGATTTATTCTTTGCAGGTCAGATAACTGGTGTTGAAGGTTATATTGAAAGTGCAGCTAGTGGCTTGTTAGCTGGGATAAATATGGCTCTATTTTTAAATGATCAACCATTAATGGATCTACCAAATACTACAATGATTGGTGCAATGGCAAACTATATCACAAATGCTGATCCAAAGAATTTTCAACCTATGAATGCAAATTTTGGTATCATGCGTTTGAATATCGAAACTGATAAAAGATCACGAAAGGAAGCTTACGGCAATCAAGCTTTAAGCATTATTAAACCATATAGCGAAAGATGGAAAAATATTTAGAGGATTTTATAAAATATCAAAACACTAAAAACACGGGATCAATAAACACGCTCATTAGTTATCAAAATGATATCGAGCGCTTTTTACTTTTTCTACAAGCAGAGGCGATCAATGATCTAAAGTTAGTCGATCGTGTGGTTGTCGCTAATTATTTACGTGATTTGCGTACAAATCAAAAAACAAACAAACCTCGCAACAACAAAACAGTTGCACGTCATTTATCATCACTTCGTTCTTTTTACCGGTTTTTGATAGAATTTTATGATTTTGAAGATAATCCCTTTATGAGAATTCAAACGATAAAGACCAGTCGTAAATTACCAGAGTTTTTATACTATGAAGAAATGGCGAACTTACTTGAATCGATTGATACAGATCTACCATTTGGTAAGCGTAATAAAGCTTTGATGGAGTTGATGTATGCTTGTGGTCTAAGGGTTAGTGAAGTTATCACACTTCGACTTGAAGATATCGATTATTTCGAAATGATAACCCATGTAGTTGGTAAGGGTAGTAAGGAAAGAATTGTTCCGTTTTATGAGGAAGTAAGTTTATATTTAAAAACATATATTGATCAAGAACGTATATCACTTTTAAACGCTAAAAAACATAACTATCTATTTGTAAATAAGGATGGGGATCAATTAAGTGCTAGAGGAGTTCAGTATATTCTAAATAAACAAGCACAAGTTGCTGGACTTAATTATAATATTCATCCTCATATGTTTAGACATTCATTTGCGACACATTTGTTGGATAATGGCGCAGATCTTAGAATGGTACAAGAACTATTAGGTCATCAAAATCTATCAACGACACAAATCTATACGCATGTGAGTGCTGATCGATTAAGACGTACTTATGATCAAGCTCACCCAAGAGCTAGGATTATTGATCATGAATAGATGTGATTGGGTAATAAATGCAGATAAACTATATCAAGATTATCATGACCATGAGTGGGGTGTGCCAGTTTATGATGATGGTCAGTTATTTGCGATGTTAATTCTTGAAATGTTTCATAGTGGTTTATCGTGGTATATCATTTTGAAGAAGAGAAGTAATTTTTATCAAGCTTTTGATGGTTTTGATCCAACAAGGATCAGTGGATATGATGAAGTTAAGATTAATGCATTAATGAACGATGAAGGAATTGTTCGTAACAAAGCCAAGATATTAGCAACGATCGCTAATGCGAATGCTTTTATCAAACTCAAAAATGAGCTAGGATCATTTAGTGATTATCTTTGGTCTTTTGTTGATAATGAAGTAATATTTCCCAAAGATCTATACTTAACTAAAAATGAGATTTCAGATCATCTAGCTCATGATCTAAAACAAAGAGGATTTAAGTTTTTGGGTTCAGTTACTTTGTTTGCGTATTTACAAGCAGTTGGCTTAATCAATTCACATCAACCAGATTGCTTTAAATATAAAGGTGAAAAGCAAATGTTTGACAGTTTAAAGTAATGGTGCTATCATTGTAAAGCGATAATTAATAGTAGAAAGCAGAAGCACTCTTCTCACCCGATGACCTTAGGACATGGGTAAAGGCTATAACACAATGATGTTATTTATGCGAGTGTACTGCACTCGCTTTTTATTTATCAAACGGAGGTGGATAATATTAGTAACAAAAGAAACGTAACAGAAGAACTAGTCAATGAGAATATCCGATTTAAAGAGGTTTTAGTCATTGGACCGGAAGGTGAACAGTTAGGCATCCTAATGCGTCGAGAAGCATTAGCGAAAGCTTATGAATATGATCTTGATCTTTTCTGTGTCGCACCAGCCGCAACCCCGCCGGTATGTAAAATCCTTGACTATGGTCGTTATCGTTTTGAACAACAAAAAAAGACCAAAGAGGCTAAGCGTCATCAACATGTAACCGAAGTTAAACCATTGCGTTTATCACCAGTTATCGATGTCCACGATTTTGAGACAAAATTGAAACAAGCTCGTGGTTGGTTAGATGACGGACTTAAGGTTAAAGCTGATATGCGCTTTAGAGGGCGTTTAATCACTAGACTTGAAGTCGGACGTAAAGTAATGAATAGCTTTATTGAAAAGTTAAGCGATATATCATCAGTTGAGAAACCGCCTAAACTTGAAGGTAATACCATGTCAGTTGTTATCTCACCAAAGAAGAAATAAATTCAGGAGGAAACAGTATATGCCAAAGATGAAGACAAAAAGAGCGATGGCTAAAAGAGTCAAAGTTACAGGAAGTGGCAAATTAAAAAGAAGTCACGCTTATACATCACACCGCGCTCCCTATAAGACCCAAAAACAAAAACGTAAATTGAGAAAATCAGGATTGATCAGTAGCAGTGATTTCAAGCGGATCAAACTGTTGATTCAACGATAGGGAGGAAAGTATAAATGCCAAGAGTAAAAAATAGCGTTGCATCACGTGCACGCAGAAAAAAAGTTTTAAAGCTGGCGAAAGGTTATTTCGGCAGTAAACATACGATTTATAGAACCGCTAATGAGCAGGTAATGCGCTCATTACGTTATTCATATATTGATCGTAAACGTCTGAAAAGAGAGATGCGTAAATTATGGATTGCTCGTATCAATGCGGCAGCCAGAATGAACGAGCTTAGTTATTCACAGTTAATGTTTGGTTTAAAGCTAGCAGGTATTGAAATGAATCGCAAGATGTTATCAGAAATAGCGATCCATGATCCAAAAGCCTTCAGCGCCATTTGTAAAAACGCCAAGAAAGCACTAAAGAAATAGTGCTTTTTTCTATGTTTGAGCTTTAGCTTAATGTGATAGAATTAATACATGAAAATATTACTAACTACTTTAAATGCGAAATATATCCATAAAAATCTAGCCTTACGCTGGCTTTATGTTACAAGACCTGATCATTTTGATGTTGAGATCAAAGAGTTTACCATTAATGATGATTTAGTTAACGTTATTGAAGCAATGACATTAGAAAAGTATG
The DNA here is from genome assembly GCA_034932685.1 of Erysipelotrichaceae bacterium. GTDB lineage: Bacteria > Bacillota_I > Bacilli_A > Erysipelotrichales > Erysipelotrichaceae > JAQUCI01. Next base: position 37,268 of record JAYFOM010000015.1, on the reverse strand, counting down.
ATGTTGTTGGAATCAGTGTCTATATATGGAACAGTGAAAAAACGAAGATACTAATTGATCATATCAAGACTGTAAATCCCAATATCAGAGTGATATTAGGAGGACCGGAAGTTAGTTTTGATAATGATGAATGGTTTGATCACGCAATTGAAGCGATTGTGGTTGGTGAGGGTGAGAGGGTTTTCTGGGAATATCTATTAGGCAATACAACTGAATCTATTAAAACTATTAAAGAATTTAGTCCAAAACAAGCAGTTGTTGATCTTGTGTGGCTTGAAAAGTTCGAATCACCATATTACTTAGCATTTGATTTACCAACAATTAATGAGCGCTATCTGTATCTTGAAACCAGTAGAGGTTGTCCTTATCGATGTCAATATTGTCTTAGTAGTATAGATAATCATGTCCGCTTTTTTTCACTTGACTATGTTGATAAAGTACTGCTTGAACTTAACAAATACCAAATAAGACAAGTGAAGTTTCTTGATCGAACCTTCAACGTCAATGAGAATAGAGCAATAACCTTATTATCAAAGCTTAATGAACTGGATAACAAAAGTAATTATCATCTTGAACTTGTCGCTGATACAATAAGTGAATCAATGTTAAGTTATATATGCCATGATATTGAAAAATCACGTTTTCGTTTTGAAATCGGAGTGCAGTCATTTAATACTGAAACACTAATGGCTATTAAGCGTCAAAGTAATATTGAACGATTAAAGCGAGTTATCAGCATGATTGCTAATTCAGGTTTATATGTCCACGCTGATCTTATTGCTGGTTTGCCTTATGAAGATATTAGTTCATTTAAAGAATCATATGATCAATTGTTCTTTCTTTTTACTCAAGAAATTCAAGTGGGTATACTTAAACTATTAAAGGGAACTCCATTAAAAGTTAAAGCGAAACAATATCAAATGCTGTATGATGATAAAGCGCCATATTTGATCAAATCAACAGCGTGGTTAAACAATGATGACTTACAAAAAATTATGCTTGTTGATCTGGCAACAGAGAAACTTTATAACAATCACAAATTAAGGCATACAGTTATTGAACTAGTTAGTTATCATAATATTTCACCATTTGAGTTAATGGCACTATTAGGTGAAGTTGTTTCACAGCTTAAGAAACCATATCAAAATAAAGAGTTGTTTCTTAAATTGTTTGATAGTTTAAAGACAATCTATGATGAAGAATTAATTAAGGGACTACTACTATTTGATTACTATCGTTATACCAAACAAAGACCTACAAGACTTTTTTATACAGACAAAAGATATAAGGATATTGAAAAAATAGTACTTGATCAAATGATCATTGATGAACAAACATTGTATAATTACTCTATGATAACGCCGATCATATACCAAAATAACCACATGTATCAATTAGTTTTATATAATGATCAGCAGGGACCATCAGTTTGTTATCTTATCAACAGCACCAATGGAAAGGTTAGTATGTTAATATGAAAGAAATCTTGATCGCTACCGCAAATGCACATAAAGTAGATGAGTATCGTCAAATGTTACAGCCGTATGGGTATACTGTTAAGAGCTTAGCTGACTTTGATTTTGAGGAAGTTGAAGAAACAGGAACCACCTTTGCTCAAAATGCCCTTATTAAAGCCAAAGCGCTATACAATCAAGTTAAAATGAGAGTCATCGCTGATGATTCAGGTCTTGAGATAATTGCTTTAAACAATCAACCAGGGATATACTCAGCTCGCTACTTAGGGGTAAATACACCATATAAAGAAAAAAACAAGCTGATAATAGAGCAATTAAAGAATAAAGATGACCGTAGAGCCTGTTTTATATGTGCTATTGCATTAGTAGATGATAATGAAGAGAAAGTATTTATTGGCGAATTTTGGGGTACAATTGCGTATCAAGCTAAAGGATTAAATGGTTTTGGATATGATCCGATTTTTTATCTTGAAGAGTATCAAAAAACCGCTGCAGAGTTAAAACCGGAAGTCAAAAACGAAATTAGTCACCGTGGTAAGGCAATGAAGCAGTTATTACCATACCTGCTTGCAAAGGATAAAATATGAGTAGAGCACTGAATAACATTATTAGTTTTTGTTTTATAGTTGTTATATTCATTACAGCGATTGATATAATAAGTTTCGATCGTAATTTTTATCGTAAAGAGTATGAAGAATTGAATGTTGCTGAAACAATTGGCATTACCAGTGATGATCTGATGATTGTCACTGATAAGCTACTGAATTATACCCAAGGTAAAGATAGTGATCTTGTTATCATTAAGCCAATTAATGGTCAAGAAAGAGAAGTATTTAATGATAAAGAAAAAGAACATATGATAGATGTAGCAAAACTATATCAAAATGCAATCTTAGTGCGAAACAGCGCTTTGGCGATTGTTGTTTTTGGCTTGCTGATAATTAGCATTAAGCTGAAGACAGCTGTTTTCGCAAAATTATTCACAAGTTATAATAAGACATCAATGTTTGTGCTTTTTTTGATAACAATCATTATGTTAATTGCACTTGTTGATTTCAATTGGTTTTGGACTAATTTTCACTACATCTTTTTTGCAGGGAACGATCTATGGATCTTAAACCCAAGAACAGATATTTTGATTATGATGGTTCCAGAACAGTTTTTCTATGATCTTGTTATGCGAATTGCGACAACATTTATATTAACATTTTTATTAACAAACATTGTTGCGTATTTTAATGCTAAAAGAATCGAGAAGCGAGCATCATGATCCATATCGTCTTATTTGAACCCGAGATCCCACAAAATACAGGCAATATAATGCGAACATGTGTTGCTACCGCTAGTATCCTTCATCTAATAAGACCATATGGTTTCTATCTTGATGAAAAGCATCTAAAGCGCAGTGGCATGGATTATCGTAATGAACTTGTCATGTATGAGCATGATGATTGGCAAGCTTTTACAAAGGCTTTTCCTAGTAAATATTACTATTATATTACCCGTTATGGTCAAAATGTTTATAGTGATTCTGACTTTACAGAGTTAGAAGATGTATATTTGATATTTGGTAAAGAAAGTACAGGTATTGATAAAGAGATTCTAAAAAATGATCTTGAGCATTGCCTAAGGATTCCGATGATATCCAATGCAAGAAGTCTTAACTTAGCTAACTGTGTTGCTTTGGTAACCTATGAAGTATTAAGACAAAAACAATTTGAACATCTTAGTAAGTATGAAGTATTGAAAGGAAAGGACTATTTGATCAAATGAGTTATCTTGATAATTTATTCAATACTTTTCAAAAACGCGTTTCAACTTTAATGATTGCAGTAGCAACCTTAATCATTTTATCGGAGTTGGATTATTTTCAGCTTGGTCAGTTTTTACAAAAGATGCGATTGGTAGATGATATTTATGGTTTGATCACTTATCCGGTTATATATAATACGATTATCGGAGAGGCTTTAGTAATATATCTTGAAGTTGTTGGTAATTTTTTTGTTGCAATATTAAAATTGTTTACCTTTACAAGGTGTTTTATGATCATCACTAGCATAATTATCATCTTTAGTTATTTTTCTGATATTAAGCTTAAAAGACTTAAGAGCTTTTTTGGTACTATCATTGTATGTGTATTAACTAAATACTTTTTAGTATTATTTTTTGGGTTTAAACTTTTAAATGTTCAAGACATGTTATCAGGCATTAGAAACATTACGAGTATTGGTAATATCATGACAGGGTTTTCGCTTTTTATCATTTTATGTTCTTTACTATTTATTACTTATAGTGTTTATTTGATATACTTGAAAGACAAAGCGTAATTAGTGCAAGAATAAAATGAATCCTGATAAATAAACTACCTTTCGGTAGTTTATTCGTTTTCATCATCTTCTATTTGATCGTCAATCGCAAGTATTTGATCACTGTCACTGGTTGTGATACGATCAACATTTTTTAATCTTCTAATGATCGCTCTTGTTCTAACACCGACAAGCTTATCAAGTTCTTTATTTGCTTGATCGATTTTCTGTTGCGTGCTTGCAAGAATAACACCAAATTTATCAAACTCAGATCTAACTGCTCCCAATATTTGCCATACTTCGCTTGATCTTTTCTCAATAGCCAAAGTTCTAAATCCCATTTGCAAACTATTTAATAATGCTGCCATAGTACTTGGTCCAGCAATATTAACATGATATTCACGTTGCAATATCTCTACTAATCCACGATTTACAACTTCGGCATACAAACCTTCAAAAGGTAAGAAAATAATCGCGAAATCGGTTGTATATGGCGGTTCGATATATTTATCATGAACATCTTTGGCTTCTTTTTTTATGCGTGCAGCCAACACATTGAAAGCTTCTTGAATTAATTGTTGATCACCATTATCATATGCATTTTGCAGATTCATATAGGTATCAGCTGGAAATTTAGCATCTATTGGTAAATATACAAAATTATCATCATTTCCAGGTAGCTTGATAGCAAACTCGACTACATTTTTACTTCCTGGGATGGTTGCGATGTTAGTCATGTATTGATCCGGTGTTAGAATTTCTTCAAGGATCGCACCTAATTGAATTTCGCCAACAATTCCTCGGGCTTTAACATTTGATAATACTTTCTTTAAATCACCAACACCAACTGCCAGTGTCTGCATCTCACCTAAACCTTTATAGACTGCCTCAAGACGTTCATTAACTAACTGAAAGGACTGGGTCATTTTGTCTTCAAGTGTTTTTTGTAGTTTTTCTTCTACTACTTCTCGCATGGCATCAAGCTTTTTATTGTTATCATCTTGAATATAACTAAGTCTTTTTTCAATTGTGGTGCGCATATTTTCCAATTTTAGCTCATTACTACTCTCAAAAGTCTTGAAGCGGTTTTCAAACTGGGTTAAATGGGTTAAAAGTTGATTGCTTTGGTAAGTGTGATTATCTGAAACTTGTTTGTTTATCTCATCAAACTTACGCGATTGAACCTCACCGGTATCTCGTTGATTCTTAGTAATGATATCACTTAGGTTAATTATTGATCTTTGAATTGATCCACTTACTTCTTCTCGCAACATGCGATATTGTTCATTATCGTTTTGTTGCATGTGATTTAATTTATCAACTAAATCATCATTAAAGCTAGCTTTAACTTTTTGCATTGTTTGCCAAGTTAAAAATAGTGATAATACAGAGATAAAGCCGATAAAGATTATTACATAAGGAAGGATAGTATCCATAAGGTCACCTCGATATTAATATTATAAGCGAAGTTGAATTTTTAAGCCACTTAATATAGATAATTGAATTGACTTATTAACCCTAATTGATTTATAGTATAATATCGTTATGAAGATATTAGTGGGACTTTCAGGCGGCGTTGATAGCGCTGTTGCGGCATATTTACTAAAAGCACAAGGACACGAAGTTGCGTGTGCTTTTATGCGAAACTGGGACTCATCTTTAAATAATGATATCTTAGGTAATCCAAACTTAAACAACGTCATTTGTCCTCAAGAATCGGACTATAATGATGCTTTGATTACTGCAGAAGCATTAGGATTACCATTATATCGCGTTGATTTTATCAAGGAGTATTGGGATGAAGTATTTACAACTTTTTTAAAAGAGTATGATCAAGGACGTACACCTAATCCTGATATTCTCTGTAATAAATATATCAAATTCAATAGTTTCATTAATTATGCCCAAAAAATGGGATATCCATATGTAGCAACTGGTCATTACGCTAAAATACGCAATAAGGATAATCATTTTTATTTAGCTAAGGCAGATGACCTTAGTAAAGATCAGAGTTATTTCTTAGCTCAAATACCACAATCAGTCTTATCGCATATAATTTTTCCGCTCGCCAATATCACTAAAAGTGAAGTAAGAAGAATTGCATCTGAACTTAATCTGAATATCGCGAAGAAAAAAGATTCAACTGGTATATGCTTTATTGGCGAAAGAGATTTCCGAGAGTTCTTAAAAAATTACTTGCCTGCAAAAACAGGAGATATCATTAATATTGATAATAATGAAGTATTAGGACAACATCAAGGTGTGATGTACTATACAATTGGGCAACGTAAAGGCTTGAACATTGGAGGCCCTGGCGGGCCTTGGTTTGTAGTGGGAAAGGATGTTAAGCAAAATCTTCTTTTTGTGGCTGAAAACCAAGAAAACCATTGGTTATATTCTGATAGTTGTTTGATCACCGATGTAAACTGGTTATGTATGTTAAGACCACTAGAATGTAATGTGAAGTTTCGTTATCGACAAAAAGATCATCCAGTAATCATAAAGTATATCACAGAGGATAAAATCATGTTAAGTTACCCACAGATGATAAGTAGTGTTACACCGGGTCAACAAGCAGTATTATATTTGGATGATGTCTGTCTGGGTGGTGGTGTAATTATGGACGTATATAATCAGGGCAAATCACTTAACGAAAGATTAGAAGGAGCTACAAATGTATCAATTCGAAAGAAATAGATCACCACTAAAAGTATTTAATGTATTAGCAGTTATGTTTACTTATTTTGTTGGATATTTGTATTTATTACCACGATTAATAGTTTACGTTAGTGACAAGATACTACATACATATGAGTATGTCATGTATATGCAGTTTGGTTGTTTTATCTTGATAACTTTTATTGTCGTTTTATTGAGTAAATCAATTTTCATCGAAGCAAATGAAAATCGCTATGATAATCGTCAGAATAATTTCTCATACGCAATCAGAAGTTTAGTTGTTATGTATGGTTGGATGATATTTCTGAATTTGATAATTAATTTTTTAACGCAACAATCAAGTAGTATCAATCAAATGGATATTATTAACTTAAGTATGAATTATCCGGTATTAACCTTTATTATGGCTGTTGTATTAGCACCAATAGCAGAAGAGGTAGTATTTCGTGGTGTGATCTTTCGTTCACTTCGTAATATCAATTATCCGATAGCTATTTTTACTAGTTCACTTTTATTTGGCTTTGTACATGTAGCGTCGGCGGTTTTTTCTGGTAATTACGCTGATATGATGTATGTTATTGTCTATGCAATGCTAGGTTACTATATTGGTTCAAATTATGAGCGATCAGGCAATATTTATATTGCTATTGGAATGCATGCCACATTGAACTTAGTTTCGATGGTGTTGATGTTTTTAGCTAGATTGGCTGGTTAAGTGATGAGTGAGACGGTAAAGATAAAGGGAAAGTTCTTTCATATTATATATCAACAACCTAATAATCATTTTATCGTTGCACGTTTCAAGTTGTATGATATTGAAGAAAAGAATATCATCGTTACTGGATATCTAGACGAAATTAGTTTTGATATTTTATATGCACTTGGTGGTAAATATTTAGAGCATCCAAAATATGGTATGCAATTTATGATTGAGTATTGTGAAAAAGTACTACCAACTGATACTGAAAGTATTATAAGTTATCTTTCTTCACCACTATTTCCAGGTATTGGCAAGAAATACGCTGAAATGATTATCTTAACTTTAGGTCAAAACGCTTTATTAAGGATCAAGGATGATCCTTCTTTAATCAATACTATACCTAAAATAAATGCTAAGAAAAAACAAAGTCTTTTAGATGGCATTTGTAACCAAGATGATCTACAACAAGCAATTCAATTTTTTTCAACGCATGGGTTAGGTATTCGAAATATCATGAGGCTTGATCGCATTTATGGTAAAGATGCATTGATGATGATAAAAGAGAATCCCTATCGTTTAGTTGAAGAAGTAGATGGTATTGGATTTAAAACTGCGGATAAATTAGCTTTATCGATGGGTTTTCCACTTGATCATCCGCAAAGGATCATTGCGGCAGTTTTGTCTTTAATTCTTGAAAGATGTATTAGCAATGGTGATAGTTATGTTTTATATGATGAACTTGAAGATATCATTAGTAAAAAAACTAATGATTATGATATTGATTTATTAACAGTACTTGATGAACTAGCCAAACGTCGTCAGATCGTGATTGAGGATGATCGGATATATCACTATACTCAATATGATGCTGAAATGTATATCAGTGATTATTTAACTACTGATAGAAGTGGATTGTATGAAACAATAGCGCAAGAGGTAGTGATAGAACATCTAGAACAGTTTCAAAATGAGATTGGTATTGTATACGATCAAAAACAAATTGATGCAATCATGATGTTTTTTAAAGAAGATGTGATGATCTTAACTGGGGGACCGGGTACTGGTAAAACCACTGTTGTTAGGGCAATGGTTGAGTTATTTAAAAGGTTAAACCCCTATATGTCAATCGCTGTTTGTGCACCAACTGGTAGAGCAGCAAAGCGATTGAGTGAATTAACAGATGTTAGTGCAACAACCATACATCGTTTATTACAATGGGACTTAGAAACAAACTCTTTTGGGGTTAATGAAAATAACCCCCTTACAAAAGATTTAGTTATCATCGATGAATTTTCGATGGTTGATCAATGGTTGTTCTATAATTTGCTTAAAGCAGGTGTTAATATTAAAAAAATGCTTATAATTGGTGATGAAGATCAACTACCTTCGGTGGGTATTGGTTGTGTTTTAAAAGACATCATTGATAGTTCGATTTTTCCTTTGATAAGATTAAGTAAAATATTCCGTCAAGTTGAAGGAAGTGATGTGATAAAGCTTGCTCATGAAGTAAAAAATGGAGAATGTTCAACTCTTGATGAAGGAAAAGATGTTAAGTTTTTTATTGCTGATCATTATCAAACAAAAGCGATCATAATCGATTTAATACAAGAAGCATTAAAAAGGGGATATCAACTAAGTGATATTCAAGTATTGGCACCTAAGTATAGCGGTGTTTGTGGTATTGATGCCTTAAATAATGCTTTACAGAAAACTTTCAATCCCAAGGATGATCGAAAAAGGGAATTGCAAGTAGGATATCGTGTCTATCGTGAAAACGACAAGATCTTACAGTTAAAAAATCAACCCGATGACGATGTTTATAATGGTGATATTGGGGTTCTAATAGAAATTATCTACGCAAATGAAACTGATGTTAAACAGAATACGCTGATCATTGATTTTGATGGTATATTTGTATCTTATACACCAGATAGTTTTATTAATATCACTCATGCTTATTGTGTAAGTATCCACAAAGCACAAGGTAGTGAATATCCTATCGTGATCATCCCTGTTTTGCAACAAGATATCCGTATGCTTAGTCGTCGATTACTATATACTGGAATAACAAGAGCAAGTAAATCATTAATATTGATTGGAGATAAAGAAATCTTTAAAAAAGGTATTAATACCATAAAGCGTTATCTAAGAAGTACAACGCTTACTATGCGTATTACTAATAAAGCTAAAAGTTAAACATTGGAAAGTGATTAATGATATGCTATAATGCAATCGAAAAACAATGATAAAGCCGAGTAGACAGATTAGCGGACATAGAGATAAAGTGGTTGGTGTAAACTTTACCAAAAACTGTCGAAGCTACTTTTGAGTGAAATTAAAAATTTCCGTTAACCGCGTTAAGGATAAAAGGTGCACCGTTTGGTGAACTAGGATGGTACCGCGTTTCAACGTTCCTAAGGAACGTTTTTTTATTGGATGGAGGAAATATGAAAAAATTAAGCAGTTCACAGATTAGACAAATGTTTTTGGATTATTTTAAAGCACATGGTCATATGATTGAACCAAGTGCATCATTGATTCCAATCAATGACCCAACTTTATTGTGGATAAATGCTGGTGTAGCGGCATTAAAGAAGTATTTTGATGGTACGATCAAACCACAAAATCCACGTATTGCCAATGCCCAAAAATCAATTAGAACTAACGACATTGAAAATGTTGGTAAAACAGCTCGTCATCATACTTTCTTTGAAATGTTAGGTAATTTTTCAATTGGTGATTATTTTAAAGAAGAAGCCATTTTGTTCGCATGGGAGTTTTTAACAAGTAAGGATTATATTGGACTTGATAAAAACAAGATATATGTAACTGTCTTTTCTGACGATGAAGAAGCGCTTAAAATATGGCATGAAAAAACTGATTTAGATCAAAGCCATATCTTAAAAACCGCAAACAACTATTGGGAGATTGGAGAAGGGCCTTGTGGACCTGATACCGAGATATTCTATGATCGAGGAGTAACTTATGATCCTAAAGGACTTGGTGAAAAGCTCTTCTTTGAAGAGATGGAAAATGATCGCTATATTGAAGTTTGGAATGTGGTTTTTTCGCAATATGATGCTAAGGAAGGCTTAAGTAGAAATCAGTATCAAGAACTACCACAGAAAAATATTGATACAGGAATGGGATTAGAACGCTTGGTTTGTATTGTTCAACAAGGTGAGACTAACTATGATACTGATTTATTTATGCCAATTATCAAGGCAACTGAGTTGTTAGCCAAATATTCTTATCAAGATGAACATAAAATGGCATATCGTGTCATTGCAGACCACATTCGTACTGTTACATTTGCATTGTGTGATGGTGCTTTATTTGCGAATGAAGGTAGAGGTTATGTTTTACGTCGCGTATTAAGAAGAGCTGTTCGTTATGGTATCAAGTTGAAAATAGATAATGCCTTTATGTATAAGTTGGTTCCTATCGTTGCTGATATCATGAAGGATTTTTACCCTTATATTTTAGATAAAGTTGACTATGTCGCTAACTTAGTTAAAGCAGAAGAAGAACGATTCCATCAAACATTATCATCTGGTGAAAAATTACTTAAAGAAGTGATTGATGCCAGTCAAAGTAATGTGTTAAGCGGTGAAGTTGTCTTTAAGTTATATGATACTTTTGGTTTTCCTTTTGAATTAACAAAGGAAATAGCGGAAGAGCACAATATTACAATTGATGAGGATGGTTTTAAGATTGAAATGCAAAAACAAAGAGATAGAGCACGTAAAGCACGCTCTGATATGGAATCAATGGCTTCACAATCAGCTGATTTAATGCATTTTGATCAAGTCAGCACTTTTAGTGGCTATACTAATACAAGTGAGAAGGCTAAGGTCATCGGATTATTTAACTTAGGAAAGAAAGTCGATGAATTAACAGATGAAGGTGAAGTAATATTTGATGTTACCCCATTTTACGCTGAAAGTGGTGGACAAATCGCTGATATTGGTGTTGTCAAAAATGACCAAGTTGAAGCAATAGTCTTGGATGTTAAAAAAGCATTTAATAAACAACATCTACACTATGTAAAGATAAAAGCAGGTGCTTTAAAGGTTGGTGATGAAGTAATACTACTCATCGACACAAAACGTCGCGACATGATAAAAGCTAACCACTCAAGCGCTCATTTATTACAAGCTGCCTTAAAAAAGATCATCGGCAATCATATTACACAAGCTGGTTCTTTCGTCTGTGATGGTTATTTACGATTTGACTTTACACATTTTGAAAAAGTTAGTTTTGAACAATTAAGAGCGATTGAAGACTTGGTCAATCAATACATCATGGCTAAAAATAATGTTCAAACTGAAATCATGGAACTTGAAACAGCAAAACATAGTGGTGCTACTGCTTTATTTGATGAGAAATATGAACAACTAGTACGCGTTGTTTCAATGGGTGAAGTATCGATGGAGTTATGTGGTGGTACTCATGTTACTAATACAGCAGAAATTGGTCTGTTTAAGATAATCAGCGAAGAAAGCATTGGTAGTGGCATTCGTCGCATTACATCAATTAGTAATATGATGGCTTATCATGAATTTTTAAAAGAACAAGATCGTTTAGTTGCAATCAGTGAACTATTAAGGGTTGGTAATATTACAACGGTAGTTGCTAAAGTTCAGCAATTATTAGATGAAGTAAAAAATCTACATGATGAATTAGGTGAAAAAAATAATCGTTTAATGCATCTTGCAGCAGATAATTTAGTAAACAAAGCCATTATTGTGGATGATATACAGATACTTTTAGCTGAGGTTAAAGACGCTGATAGTGACAATCTTAAGATAATCATTGATAATTTGAAAAACAAACTTAAAGATTCTTTGATATTCTTGTATAATGTTAGTAGTGATAAAGTAGTTTATGTCGTATACTGTTCACCTAAAGCTAACGAAAAAGGTTTCAAAGCTGGTGATCTAGCAAAAGAAGCAGCAATGATGAGTGGTGGCAATGGTGGTGGCAGAGCTGATATGGCACAGTCAGGTGGTAAAGATATTACCAAGATTGATGAGATCATCAAGCACATCAAGCACAAACTTGGCATAAGTATTTAAAACAAGGTGTTGATAAGCTACAATATCATAAGGAGGGATTATGATGGCTAAAAAAATAACGGAAACAATGTCCTTTAAATCAGATGAAATGCGTAAGGATTCAATTAAACGTGTTTTAAAATTGACTAAAGAAGCACTTGAAGAAAAAGGATATAATGCGGTCAATCAATTGTCAGGTTATTTAATATCTAATGATCCGGCATATATTTCCAGCCATAAAAATGCCCGTAGTATTATTCAATCAGTTGAACGTTATGAGATTATTGAAGAACTTGTACGTTCTTATTTGGCTGATAAATAATGCGAGCGATTGGTTTAGATTTAGGAAGTAAGACTGTAGGCATCGCAATAAGCGATGCTTTAGGCATGCTTGCTCGTCCCGTTAAGACAATCAGATTCATGGAAGATGATTATGAAGATGCTTTAGATAAAGTGTTAACTGAAATCAATGATAATGAAGTCAGTACCATTGTTTTAGGTTTACCTAAGCATATGAATGGTGATATTGGTATCAGAGGTGAAATATCCTTAATGTTTAAGGAAATGTTAGAAGATAACCTTGATTTACCAGTTGTATTATGGGATGAACGCTTATCAACGAAACTATCCGAAAAAATGTTGATCAATGTTAACATGCGTCGTGATAAAAGAAAACAAGTAATTGATCAAGCAGCGGCTGTCAATATCTTGCAAGGATATTTAGACAGCGTTAAAAAATGAGGTAAAAATGGAAACAAACAAAATGTTTATCGTCGATAAAGACGGAACTGAAATTGAGGTAGAAATCTTATTCACCTTTGAAAACGAGGAATATGGCAAACAATATGTCTTGTATGTTAATCCTAACGGTAACCCAGAAGATGTCTTTGTTTCATCATATGATGATGAAGGTAATCTAAATGTGGTTGAAGATGAAGAAGAGTTAGCGATGGTAGAAGAGGTATTGGGAGCATTCACAGATGAAGAAGAAACAGAAGAAGCTTAGATTATTGACAAGTGTTTTAACTATTGTCATTTTGCTTTTAATATCAAGTGTAGCTTATATTAGTTATGCATTAAAGCCTATCCAAAAAACATCAGCGGAATTTGTTTTAGTTATTGAAAAAGGTGACACTGCCAGATCAATAACTGCTTTTTTGGATGATAATAATGTTATCAAAGATCAAACAATAGCGTACTTATATGTAAAACAGGTAGGTTTAACCAATATAAAAGTTGGAACATATCGTATTGATAAGAGTTGGGATGTTAAAAGAATTTTTACATTGCTTAATGATCCTAAAGCAGCAGAAAACACAGATGTTAAAGTAACGTTGCAAGAAGGACTTTGGGCTAAGGAAATGGCGAAAAAAATCGCCGATGTTACCAATGTTACCGCAGAAGAACTATTGAGTTTATGGAATGACAAAGATTATATTGCTAGTATCATGGATAAGTATCCATTTTTGACAGATGAGGTTTTTGATGAGCGTTTAAAGGTTAAACTAGAGGGTTATCTTTTTCCTGAAACTTATTATTTCTTCAAGAATGCAACAGCAGTTGGTATCACTGAAAAGATACTTGATCAAACCCTTAAGATTTATCGCAAATATGAAGATGAGTTTGCGAAATCTAAATATTCAATTCATGAATTATTTACATTAGCTTCGATTACCCAATTTGAAGCTGGTAATGATGCAGATAACAAGATCATATCTGGTATTTGGTTTAATCGTCTTGATGCCAAAATGTTCTTACAATCATCAGTTACAGTTTGCTATGCCCTTTATGACTACGATCATTGGCGAGCTTGTGAGGTAAATCCACAACTTGATTCACCTTACAATACATACCGTTATGGTGGTATACCCATTGGACCGATTGCTAATCCTGGTGAATCAGCACTTGCTTCAGTACTTTATCCTACTAAATCCGATTATTTATTTTTTATCGCTGATGTATATGGCGATGGAACGATATATTATGCCAAGACATATGCTGAACATCAAGCTAATATAAACAAATATTTAAAGTAAGGAGATAATCGTGAACAAATCAGTAATCATCGGTATCGCTGGCGGTAGTGCTAGTGGTAAGACAACGGTGGCACAGCGTTTGAAGAAAACCTTTGAGGAAACAAATTCAGTTATCATCATTAGACAAGACGATTACTATAAAGATCAAAACCATTTGACTATGGAAGAGCGAATTAAGACCAATTACGATCATCCTTTAGCTTTTGATAATGATTTATTAGTCAAACAACTTGATCAACTAGCTAATGGTATACCAGTTGAAAAACCAATCTATGATTTTGTTAATCATACTAGAAGTACTAAAACTGAGATTGTTGAACCAGCAGATGTGATCGTTTTAGAAGGTTTGTTTGTATTAGAAAGCGAATTTATTCGAAATCGATTAAATATTAAGTTATTCGTTGATACCGAAGCTGATATTCGTTTTATAAGAAGATTGAAGCGAGATGTAAATGAACGTGGTCGTACTTTGGATCATGTGATCACACAATATACAACCACCGTAAAGATTATGCATTCGTTATTCATTGAACCATCAAAAAGATATGCGGATTTGATTATTCCTGAAGGTGGAAGAAATGAAGTGGCTATTGATTTGTTGACGACTAAAATAAGTAGTATAATAGACCATAATATGATATAGTACATAATTGTTAGGAGTGTTGATATGACCAAAGAAAAAATACTAGTAACTCAAGAAGGGTTAAATGACTTAATAAAAGAACGTGATCATTTGATACATGTTGTAAGACCAGAAGTAAAAGAAGATTTAGTAGCAGCAAGAGCCCAAGGCGATCTTTCAGAAAACGCTGATTATGATGCAGCACGTGAAAGACAAGGAAAAATTGAAGCACGTATCATTGAGCTTGATAATATGTTAAGCAACTATGAACTAATTGATGAAAATAACGGAAGTAAACATATTATTAAGTTAGGATCTACCGTTACAATCTTTGATATGCAAGATGAGACTGAGGAAACATATACTATCGTTGGTTCAGTAGAAGCCGATCCATTAAATGGTAAACTGTCAAATGTTACACCACTAGCAGCTGCTATCTTGGAGCATAAAGAAGGCGATGTCGTTAGTGTTGATGTCAGCTCATCATACAAAGTCAAAATATTAAAGATCAGCTAAAGCTGATTTTTTTTAGGAGTAAAAGAAGATAATAGATATATTAAAATGGTGATGTGTATTGCGAAAAGTGATATTAGTAGTTTTAATTTTTCTGTTAATTTATCTTTCTAAACTAGATCTTAAGCGACTTGACATAACAATTTTTAAACCAAGTGAAATAACAGTTACTCTTAGAGGAGCAGTAATCGAGTCGGGTGAATATAAATTACCAGCATATAGTACAATTGCTGATCTTTTCACAATCGTAGTTCTTGATGATAATGCTGATGTATCAATGTTTAATCCCCAAACGGTATTGAAAAATAACGATGTTATTGATATTCCAATTGTAACAGCAATCAAACTTATCTCGATTAATACAGCTAACCTAGATGAATTGATGACTCTAAACGGTATCAAAGAGAAGCTTGCGCAGGCAATCATCGATCACCGTGAAAAGTACGGTTTGTTCCAAACATTAGATGCTTTGATGGATGTTAAAGGTATTGGGGTTAAAAAATTTGAAAATATCAAACCCTATATTAAACTGTGAAAGAACGTTGGATATTTGCAGGATTAGGTTTAGTGGCAGTTGCGTACGTAAAACAGGAATATCAAATTATTGCTATTATTATGTTGATGCTTTTGTGGTATGCGCGCTATTTTGATCGTACTTGGATTCTAATACTGCTTTTATGCGTGATCATGGTCATAGAGCCTAAATATAATGAACTGCCCGTGAGTGGTAGAGCTAAAATAATCAAAGTTAATCAGAACTATCATATCGTTGAAATTAATTATCAAAAGTATATTACTTATGATCTTAAGGATGTGAATTTTGATGATATTATCGTATATCAAGGCGAATATCAAGAAGTCAGCAAAGTTCCATGTAATTTCTGTTTTGATCAAACTAAATGGCTAAAAAGCAATGATATCAAAGGACAGTTAAAGATTAGTGCTTACAATGTTGAATACCAAAGCGATTCTATTAGAGCTAAATTATTCACTAAAATACTTGATCATGATAATCACAACACTAAAATCTTGCTACTTCGCTTACTATATCAATATCAAAGCGATGATTTGCTAAATGATGATATCGTTTCATTATTAGGTAGTACTGGAACATATCTTTCTTCGTTTATTAGGTTGATTGAAAAAGGATTAATGCTTTTTCTTTATCAAGGTATGATCAATGTTATAGTTTTAATCTTACTTTTTTTTATTGGATTTAATTACGGGTTCAGTTTCTTGATCATTCAATTAATACTAGTAAAATTATTATCACATATAGAAAATCGATATGATCGCTTAGGACTATTGATAGTAATACTATTATGCATTAATCCATATTATCTATTTAATATTCGTTTTCAGATTGTTATCTTAATTCGCTTTATCGCACTGTTTAACAGTAAAAGATGTTTTTATGGTAATGCTTTGATCATAATGATAGTGCAACTAATCAACTTTTTTAAGACTAATATTTTAACAGTTTTAATGTTTAGCAAGTTACGTCATTATTTTGTAATGCTTTATTTATTAGCAATCACTAGTTTACTATTTAATCGTTTTTGGCTCTTTAATTTGATGAGTTCACCATTATGGTTAATCAAGCTAGATCTTAATCACTTCACGTTTACTGGCAAACCTTCAATTCTGTTTTGCTTTATCTTTTTAACAATTTTAGTAAGGATAATGAAGAATAGAAAAATGAAAGATGTTTTGTGGTTGGTGGTGCTTTTGGTGGTTAATCAGCACCAATCTTTACTTTATCCTTTTGGTGAAATAACATTTATTAATATTGGTCAAGGTGATAGTGCCTTAGTTCGATTACCATATGACAATCAAATAATTTTAATAGATACTGGTTCTTTTTATAATCAAAACAAACTATCATCTTATTTAAATGCTTTAGGGATAAAAAAGATAAAAGCATTGTTAGTATCTCATCCTGACACAGATCATAGTGGTAATGTAAACTGGCTTTGTGATAATTACAAAGTAATGACAGTAATTGATGAGAAGGTTGATAACTTTAGTGATAAACGTGCTTTTATTCAAGGACTTCTTACTGATAAGATATATGATAACGATAATGACAATAGTCAAGTTTGGCTCTTCAGTATTAATAATCTAAATTTTCTTTTTCTTGGTGATATATCAGTTAAGGTTGAGAAAGATTTGATAGAAAACTACCCTAATTTAGAGGTCGATATAGTTAAACTAGCACATCACGGTAGTAAAACTAGTACCTCAGAGCAGTTATTAAGTTCTATTAAGGCTAAAATAGCTATTATTAGTGCAGGTAAAAATAACATCTACCGTCATCCAAGTAGCGAAGTTGTAGATCGCGTCAATAATTATGGAATAAAATCCTATGTGACATATGAAGTTGGTGATATTAGTGTTTATTTCAGTATTTTGGGTAATTTGATACATACGAGTAGTGGGGAATTTGTTATAATGAGATAGGTGATCAAATGAATTATTTTATATATGGCAATGAAGGATATTTGCTAAAACAAGAACTAAGAAAAATTATTAAAAGTGATGATTCGACTGATCATCTTAGCGTGGTTTATTATGATGGAATGGCTGCGGATTTTGATATTGAAAGAATTATTGAAGATGCCAACATGATATCATTATTTGGCGATTCGAAAGTTGTAGTGGTTAATAATCCCAGTTTTCTATTTAATGTTACATTAAGCGATGATCAAGTCGATCGTTTATCTGCCTATCTTCATGATTCATCAGATTTTACTACTTTGATATTCTATGTTGAACTTACCGATCAAGAAACGATCGATCAACGTCGTAAAATATTTAAATTGCTTACCAAAGAATGTCAAACAATAAAGGTTAACGCTCTTACTGCTGAAGCATTTGAAAATTTAGTTATGAAAGACTTAAAGATGCATAAGGTTGTTATTGATCAAGATGGATTTAAAGAACTAATTGGGCGTTTACCAAATAGTATTGCGAATTGGAAAACTGAGCTTGATAAGTTGATTCTATATAATGGTAGATTGGGAAAAACTGAAATCCAAAGACTTATTGCACGCTCACTTGATGATAATGTTTTTATCATGGTCAATGCGGTTGTAAAACGTAATTTGAAATTAGCCATTGATGCTTGGCGAGATCTTGCGATCATGAAACATGATCCGATTGAGCTTGTAGCAATATTGGCTGCTCAGTTTCGATTTATGTATCAATGTAGTGTCCTTGCTCGTAAATATGATAATCAACAAATTGCGGATATGCTTAATGCTAAGATTGCAAGAGTTAATATAACATTGGGTAACTGTCGTTTTACATCACCAACCAGAATTCTTGGTTTATTAGCTGAACTATCAAAGTTGGATCAAAATATCAAAGGTGGCATTATTGAGAAACAACTTGGATTTGAACTGTTTTTGATTGAGGCAACAAGATGATGGAATCATTACGTGAATTATATCGTATTGGTTTAGGTCCTAGTAGTAGTCACACACTTGCGCCACAGACAGCGTGTAGACTATTTGTTAAACACTATCCTGAAGCGAGCTTTTTTGAAGTTACACTTTTTGGTTCATTAGCTTTAACCGGAGTCGGACATGCGACCAATGACATCATCATTGATACATTAGCACCTAAGATGTGTACGATTGCGTTTAAAGTTGATTATCCAGGAAGATTTCCTAATGGTTTGATAATAAAAGGATTTGATATTTATGGCAACGAAGTTAAAAGTTGGACTGTCTATTCTTTAGGTGGTGGAAGTATTGATATTGATGAGGAAGATTTACATCTGCATGATATGGTTTATCCACATCAAACAATGAATAACATTTTATCATTTTGCGAGGATAACAGAATTAGTTTGGCTGATTATGCTTTTCGTTTTGATAAAGATATCAAGAAGTATCTAAATGAAGTCATGCAGCAAATGCTTAAAACAGTTGATAATGGTCTAAATAATACGGGGATATTACCAGGCAAACTAAAGATTGTACGAGTTGCTAAGGCTTTGCATTTACAAGCTACTTTTATGGATGATGTGATCAATCGTCAAAGATTATTACTGTCAGCTTATGCTTATGCTGCTTGTGAAGAAAATGCTGCTGGAAAAGTATGTGTAGCTGCACCAACAATGGGTGCAAGTGGTGTTATGGCAGCACTTATTTACCACTATTATCACAATGTGGGGATCTCGAGGCATAAATTGATCAAAGGTTTAGCTTTGGCTGGTATCTTTGGTAACTTAATAAAACATAACGCTACAATATCAGGAGCAGTAGGAGGTTGCCAAGCTGAAATTGGCACAGCATGTGCAATGGGTAGTGCCATGATTGCTTATTTTAATGGATTAAGTGATAAATTGATTGCGTATGCCGCAGAAATTGGTATTGAACATCATTTAGGTTTAACCTGTGATCCAGTAGGTGGCTATGTTATCATTCCTTGTATTGAACGCAATGCTGTTGCAACTTTAAGAACACTTGATAATGCTATGTTGGCTGAACATGTTGGTATGATCAAACTTAATCGCGTAAGTTTTGATGATGTTGTAAGAACGATGAAATACACTGGTATGAAACTTCCGCTTGAGTTAAGAGAAACTTCATTAGGTGGTTTAGCAATAGAAGTTAAGATAAATGATGATGAAGATATCAAAGCTCAAGAGAAAGTAAATGATAGTTCGATTGATTTATTAGCAACCTATCGCGATCTCGATGATTTAATATCTAAGGAAGACGACGATGAGGATATATTTAGTTTTAAACTGTGAGGTAAAAACATGAAGTCTGAAGCACTTAAGAAGCACTATCAGTGGCAGGGAAAAATCGGTGTTGAAGCATTGGTTGAAGTAAAAGACATGAAGGATCTGGCTTTAGCTTATACACCAGGCGTGGCTGATGCATGCCTAGAGATTAAAAACAATCCTGATAAATCCTTTGTTCTTACAAGAAGATGGAATACGGTAGCTGTCATTACCGATGGTTCAGCGGTACTTGGCTTAGGTGATATTGGACCTGAAGCATCAATGCCTGTAATGGAAGGAAAATGCTTATTGTTTAAAAGGTTTGCGAATATTGATGCTATACCGCTTTGTATTAAAACAAAGGATGTAAACGAGTTAGTAAATACAATTTCCTTGTTATCCGCAAATTTTGGTGGTATCAATCTAGAAGATATCGCTGCACCAAGATGTTTTGAAGTAGAAGAACGTTTGAAAGAAAGATTAGATATTCCGGTATTCCATGATGATCAACATGGAACAGCAATAGTTGTGGCTGCTGCTTTAAAAAATGCCTTAAGACTAGTTAAAAAAGATATTACAACATGTCGAATTATTATCAATGGCGCTGGTGCGGCTGGTATGGCAATAGGTGAAATGTTATTGAATATGCAAGCTAAGGATTTAATGTTTGTTGATAAGATCGGAATTTTAAATTTAGATAATACACAAAATGAAAACAAAAGACAAAGTGTAATAGCTCGTTGTAATAATAAGCAGCTTACTGGCGATTTAACCAACGCCTTAAAAAAAGCCGATGTTTTCATCGGTGTTAGTGCAGGTAATATATTGAATGTTGATATGCTAAGTTTAATGAATGAGAATGCGATTGTCTTTGCGATGGCAAATCCAGTGCCTGAGGTGATGCCCGATGTAGCTAAAGCAGCTCATGTTGCAGTAATTGGTACTGGACGTAGCGACTTTTCTAATCAAATTAATAATTTGTTGGCTTTTCCTGGTGTTTTTAAAGGAGCACTCATGAGTAGGGCAAAGACAATCAATGAAGCAATGAAAATTGCAGCAGTTGATGCTTTAGCAAGTTTAGTGAGTGATGATGAGTTGAGCAGTGATTTCATCATCCCTTCAGTGTTTGATCAAAGAGTTGTGGCAAAAGTTAGTGAAGCGGTAGTAAAAGCAGCTTATGAAACAAATGTAGCACAAAAATAAAAAGGTCACAGACCTTTTATTTTTTATTGAACGTTATTAACTGCTTTGCTTAAACGTGCTTTTTGACGGCTTACATAGTTTTTGTGATGCAAGTTACTGGTAATTGATTTATCCAGTTTGCTTGAGACCTCATTGTAAGCTAAAACAGCCGCTTCTTTATCGCTTGCTTCAACAGCTTTTAATACATTTTTAATCAAAGTTTTTAACTCAGATTTTTGCGCTTTAGCTGCTGCATTACGTTTTATATTGGTAATTGAACGTTTTTTCTGCGATTTAATATTAGGCATTCTTTACCTCCCGTTATTGTTACTTATGAATTATAGCAAACGACTTTTTAAAAAGCAACAAAACAAATAGATTATCTAGTAACCGTGTGTTTACTAACTCCAATAGGAGCATCAGGATTATAGCCACGAGCTATCGATAGTAGACAAGATAACATTTGTGAGAAAACAGCTATTGAAATAACGGCTTTGATACCATCATAAGCTTGATCGATCTTAATGTGAATATCTGCATTTTCAATATTATCTTTATTAGTAACGACAATACTGAATATGTCATACTCCGATTTTAGTCTTTGATTCAATGTTATGACACATTCATCAGTTTTACTGTCACCTACAAAGAAGATAACTGGCACAAAACGTTGCGTAGTCGCGACAGGACCATGACGGTAATCACTTGAAGCGTATGTTCTTGCGTCCAAATAACATGTTTCTTGGATTTTTAGTTCAGTTTCAAGTGCAAGACCATATAATAGCCCACGGGCAATAATCAGTAATTTATCAGTATTACGAATGTATTTAACTAAGGCTACAATTTGTGGCTCAAGTGAAATAATCGACTTATTGACGATTGATGGAATCTCATTTATCAAAGATAATAGATTATGGTCTTGACTAATATTTGCGGCTAATGCGATTAAAAGTGATAATTGACACATATATGATTTAGCGGCGGTGATACTGTTTTCTTTTCCACACTCAAGATTTAAGCGATATTGACCGATATTAGCCATGATGCTATCACGTTCATTGGTTATCGATACGCATAGTCCACCTTGTTCAACTGTCTTTTGCATAACTTCAAATACATCTTGAGCACCTCCAGATTGCGATACGGCAATCGTTAAAACATTGCTAAGATCAATATTACCATGATAATGAGTTATCACTGATGGTGAGCTAATGGAGGCAATCATCCCACAATAGGTTTCAAATAGATATTTTGCTACCTGACAAGCATGTTCACTTGAACCGCGAGCAGCGAAAACAACGGTCTTAATTTTTCTTTTCGCGACTTCTTCAGCTATTGCTTTGATAATTGGTAAATTAACTTCTAGCGAGTTGGCTACTTTTATTGGTTGCTCCAATATTTCAGCATACATAATTGAATTATCTTTGTTCATAAACATTCTCCCTTGATTAATACATTATAGCAATTAACTTTACAGTATTAAAGTTAGAATAAGCTTATTTAAATATATGATATAATACAAACATGAAAAACAACGCTAAAAAAATACTCTTTATGGGTACACCTTATTTTGCTGAAAAGATATTAACTTTTTTATTAGTGAGCGGATACAATGTAGCTGCTGTTATTAGTCAACCAGATAAACTAGTAGGGCGTAAGCAGATACTTGAAATGACACCTGTAAAAAAGGTAGCAGTTGAATACAACCTTATTGTTTTCCAACCTTATAAGATAAAAGAAGACTATCAATTCATTGATGAACTTAAGCCTGATATCATACTAACTTGTGCTTATGGTCAGATTATCCCTAAAGAGTTGATTGAAAAGTATCTATGCATAAACGTTCATGCTTCACTTTTGCCAAGACTTAGAGGGGGAGCTCCTATGCATCGTGCTATTATCAATGGTGATGATAAGACTGGCGTAACCATCATGAGAATGGCACAAAAAATGGATGCTGGGGCTATTATAAAACAAAAAGAAGTAGTTATTGAAAAACATGACAATGTTGCTACACTTCAAGAGAAACTCATCATTTGTGCTCAAGAATTATTACCAGAGGTATTACCAGATCTTTTCCTTGGTATAATCAACGAAACAGAGCAAGATGAAAGTCAAGTAACATTCGGCTATAATATAAGCAAAGAAGAAGAATTTATTTCCTTTGATCGTGATTATCTAAGTGTATATAACCATATTCGTGGACTTATTCCATGGCCTGTTGGTTATGGCATTATTGATAATGTTAAGGTTAGATTTCATGAAGTTATGTTATCACAAGAGGAAACAGCACATCAAAATGGTACTTTAGTTGGTATTAATAATGGTGCTTTAGCCATTGCCGTCGCTAATAGGTTATTGTTAATCAAGAAACTGCAAGTGGAAGGTCGCAACATTATAAGTGCGAGGGACTTCATCAACGGACAAGGTAAAAGCCTTATCAACAAGCGATTTATGTAACATATTCACTAAATTAGCAACTCATCACGAAATTATTGTAAAAGATTACCATTTACATATGATGTAAGTGGGTAACTGGAGGTTATCCGTGTTTAAGATCAAGTTTCCAACTGCGGAAAAAGAAATCATTAAACAAACACTAGGTATCAATGAAAGCGAACCATATGATATCGTTTTATGTAATGCATTGCAAGATCAGGAAGATGATAAGATTAATTTGATGTTTAAAATTGAAAACATCGATAGTGTCAAAAGCAAGATCAGTTTCTTTACTAATGTCTCACCAATTCATTTGTATGGCAAAACACAGCGTGGTGAAGTTAAGATCTTAATTAATGACATTGATTATGTTGAGTCATTTGGAAATGATATCTATGCTTATATTAAAGATAAAGAAGTTAAGCTTAATATTAGACTTTATGAGCTTATAGAAAAATTGAGTACCTTTGGTTTCTTTCGTATTAGTAAAAGCCTTATCGTCAATGTGACCAAAATTACAGCGATAAGATCAGCACTTAATGGTAAATTAATGATTATCTTAAGTAACGATCAAACGCTTGAGGTTAATCGTAGCTACACTAAAGCATTCAAAGATTATCTTAGAGGGAGGTAAAAATGGAAATTTTCTATATTTGGTTGATCATCGTTTTCATTACTTTGATCGTTCTAACAATACTTTACCTTCGTAATCGTACTTGGGAAGAACTTTTAGAAAACAAGCAAAGAGAATTTAATATCGTTAAAAAATTAAAAAACAAACGTTCGCTCTATTATCAAAAAGCAGTAACATACGCGTCATTTACCTTGTTAGTATCAGCAGTTGGTATTAATCAGTTACATCCAGTAAACAATGATGGTTTATATTATGGTAGTGATCGTTCATATAAAATGTTTGAAATGAATTCGGATGCTGAAAATGATGAGAATATCAGTGCAACTGGATGTGTTGATGTTAATAGTGCATGGGTAAATAGTCGTGCTGATCAAGATAATGATTATCTAAATAAGTATGATTTAGGGGATATTTATCTAAACGAAATGACAGTTGAAGCTTATCATGTCGAAGTCATCGCTTTATGTGGTGTTGATACAACAATTTTGATTTATGAGCTTGATGAAAAGATGTATGTTTATATTACAATGTTTGACAGTATCTATGAACTTAAACCCCTACTAAAAGATAAATGATCACGCTTGGTGATCATTTTTAACGTTTTGATAATACAAAGCAGAGTTTTCCAAGAATAACTATATCCTTTTTAGCAGTAATGGTTATGGGAGTAATTTTAGCGTTTGCGGCAATCAATGATATGATACCAGTTACCTCATCAACAAAATATTTACGACATAGTATAATTTCTTCATTCATAAATAAAGCAGTATCACCATTATTAATGGTGTTTGTTTTTTCAATTATAACTAAATCATTTTGATAAAGGTTATCGTTTATCATGGCATCGTCGCTAAGATAATAATAAAAATAATCGCTTTTTGCGTTGAACAAATGTTCAGGTAAACGTATTATGTCGGAGGTTTCACTAACTTGCATGTTCGAATGGTTAAAATCAAACGAGCTTATATCACGTTGATAAGAGACTGGTGGATAATCATGTTCTTCCCAGCCCATTAGATAAGCGGGAGTTGTTTTAAGGGCTTGAGCGAATGCTATAACTTTTGATTGAGTTATGTCATTATGATTAAGTTCAATCTTATTAATTGATGAGCGAGAACGATAATTCAATTTTAAAGCTAGTTGCGCTTGAGACATATTAAGTTGTTGTCGACGTTGCTTGATTCTCTCTCCGATAGTCATAATGATTCACCTCTTAACTATTCTAACATTAATAAACCGTTTTATTAATAGTGTCTTAAGCAATGACTAAAATAGTGTATAATAAAAGTGGACATATAATAAATCATAATGTAGAATAAAATGATACAAAGGGGTAGATAATATTGGTTAATACCACTAAGATCAAAGCGTATATCACAAAGGCGAACTATTCATTTGTCGATTTAGCAGTGATTTTAAATATAACCGTGAAGCGTTTAGAGAATAAGATCAATAATAAAACTGATTTTTATGTTAGTGAAATAGATCTACTTTGTCAGCTGTTATCAATACCAATAAGTGAAAGAAATGATGTCTTCTTTAAAGATATTTCGTGAGCAACTAAACACATTTTATAAATCATATTTTCCTATCAATAGTTATAATAAGAGCTTCAATAAATATTTAGATTACTTTGAAAACCTAAATTTTAATATTATAATTTGTGATGATCATGTGATTATTGGTAATATCCATCAAGCAAAAATAGTAATAGCTTGTCGCTATGGAAATAAGATTAAGCTTAAACTAAAAATAGATGAACAATATAATACTGGTTATCATATCGAATACGTGATTGTCTTATTAACTCTAATTTGTTCATTGCTTATTGATTTAAGGATTATCTTGATTTTATTAGTAATAATTGCTTGGCAGATTGATTATGAAGTTAAGCCAATAAGTATCGTTATGAATCTTTTTTTATGTCAACAATTAGCTAAGCAAACGCATATTGACCATGTCGCTTTTATTTTCTATAAAGAAACATTTCATAAACAAAAACTCAACATCTTTAATAGTTCTATTTTTATCATTGAAGATTGTACGATTGGAGATCATATGATCATCAGAAATAATCTTGATCATGATCACTGCATCAATAAAACGCATTTTATTCATGATGAGAGTTTAAAGCATGATATAGCAAGATTGATGATCATCAATACTGCACATTTAAAAAACAACAGATATGTTCAATCTAATCGTTTGAAAAGAAAAGATAATAGTATAAATTACGCTAACTTTAAAAGAGTAAGGCAGTTTATATTTGATGTGTTAGCTTAAGCTAAATATGCTATCATGATAATAATAAATTCTAATGATGACTTGTATCATCATTTAAAGGAGCGAGTATGAAGATAGGACAGTTTAGTGATTCGTTTCTTCCAATCGTTGATGGTGTTGGCAGAGTCGTTTATAACTATTGTGATACTATCAGTAATAAAGGACATCAATGTTATGCGATTGTACCTTTAGCTGATATGGGTTATCGTGGTCAATATAAATTTGAGATTTTAGATTTCTACAGTCGTCCATTACCAAAGATGCCACATTATCGAGCGGGAATACCAAGAATTGATCCCCATTATCATGCACGTCTTGAAATGACGAATTTTGATATCGTTCATTTACACAGTCCTTTTATTGCTGGGATGGAAGCGATTCATTACGCAAAAAAACACAAGATTCCACTTGTCGGTACTTTTCATTCAAAGTTTTATGATGATTTCTTACAGTTAACAAAGCAAGAATTCTTGGCTGATATTGGAGTTAAGGGCGTTTTAAATGTCTTCGATGCTTGTACTGAAGTGTGGGCGGTCAGTGAGACATCCGCTAATACACTAAAAGAGTATGGTTACCAAAAGCCAATACATGTCATGCCAAATGGCATGAATAAAAAAGCAATACCTGAAAGCTGTATAATAAATGCTAAGAAGAAGTTTAATATCGATCAACGACCAATCTTATTGTATGTTGGTCAAATTAATTGGAAAAAGAATATTTTGCGAACCTTAGAAGCAATGAAACTCTTAAAACAAACAGGTCAGAACTGTCAGTTATTACTTGTTGGTCAAGGACCACATGAAAAAGAGGTTAAAGCAAAAATAAAAGCTTTTGATATTGAAGATCGCGTTAAAATGCTTGGTCATATCCTTGATAGTGATTTACTTGATGGTTTGTTTGCGTCAGCATCGCTTTTTGTGTTTCCATCGCTTTATGATAATGCACCAATGGTAGTAAGAGAAGCTGCTAATGCTAAAACACCAACGATTGTTGTTGCTAATAGTAATGCGGCTGAGGTAATAAATCCTAATCAAAATGGCTTATATTGCCAAGATGATGCTAATGACTTAGCTGCTGTTATAAGTAAAGCGTTAAACGATCCTTTAAAACTTAAGTTAATGGGAGAGAATGCTCAAGCTACAATCTTGATCGCTTGGGATCAAATTATCGATGATGTATTAGCTAGATATGAGTATTTGATTAAAAGGTTTAACGAAAATGGATAGGACAATCGAGTATATTGCAAATCTTTGTAAGCAGAATAATATCCTTTATGGTATCGGTGGTTCCAGAATGATAAAAGATATTTATTTTGATGTAAGGGTCAATGATATTGATATTTTCATCAAAACTAGTGATGTGAAGCGATTTAAACAGCTCTTTGCATCTTATGAAAAAGCTACTTTCGCTACTGATCGGCAATATAAATCATTTTTTTATGGTAAATATGATTTTAACGGGGTAAAAGTTGATGTCATGGCTGATATGGGAGTTTATTATCAACTTGACTGTTATCGCTATCAACTTAATGATATAAGTCAAGTTCAAGAACGCAACAATCGTAATTATATGTTTTTGGAAGATTGGTTTTATATCTATTGGTTGATCAAGCGTAGTGATAAAATTAATATGATAATTGATTATTGGCTTAACGATGTCAAGTGTGATCAATTACGAGTAGATTACCTAATTAAACAAAATATACCAGATGATCTAAAGACTTATTTGATAAACTTAATGTAGGAAGGGAAAAATATGAAATTTATAGAAATGCCTTACGCTAGACTTGATGATAACTCAATAATTGCAACAGGAGAAAGGATAATCTTCCAATTTACTAATGCTAATACTAAAGAGGAAGCTTTTGATGCTTTTAAGGATTGGCAATCATTATTAGCCAAAATTAGTACGCAAAGCACTTTAGCGGCAGTTAGACAACAGATTGATACTAATGATGATTTTTATGATAAAGAACAAGCATATTGGGATAATGTAATGCCAAAATTGGAAGCTACTATGCAAAAATTTACTTTGGCTTTACTAAGTAGCAAATTTAAAGCTGATTTTGTTAATTCGTTTGGTGATTTATTGTTTAAGAATGCTGAAATGCAACTTAAGACATTTAAACCAGAAGTAATTACTGAACTACAAGAAGAGAATCGATTGACAACTGAGTATGCTAAGCTGATCGCATCAGCTCAAATCATGTTTGATGATGATTTAAAGACATTATCACAGCTTAGTCCATACAAGCAATCAGCTGATGATAAAATTAGAAGAGAAGCATGGTTAGCGGAGAGTAAATTTTATGTCGATAATAAAGATAATCTTGATGAAATATATGACAAACTTGTAAAGATCAGAACAAAGATTGCCAACAAACTTGGCTACAAGAACTTTGTTGAATTAGGTTATTATCGCATGGTTAGAAATAGTTATGATCAAAAGGATGTTAGCAAGTTTCGAGAAGCGGTAGTTAAATATATTGTCCCTTTAGCTGACATGTTAAAAAAACAACAAGCTTCACGAATTGGTGTTGCGTATCCGATGAGTTTTGTTGATGATGCTTTAACTTACCGAAGTGGTAATGCTAAACCGCATGGTAGTGCTGATGATATCTTGGCTCATGCTCGCAAAATGTATCATGAATTATCAGATGAGACCAAAGAATTTATCGATTTTATGTATGATAATCAACTACTAGATGTTTTAAGTAAGAAGGGAAAAGCGGGTGGTGGATTCTGTACGGAATTCGCTGATTACAAAGCACCGTTTATCTTTGCGAATTTTAATGGCACCCAACACGATGTTGAAGTTATGACACATGAAGCAGGTCACGCTTTTGCGGCTTATATGGCAAAAGATGTATTTCCACTTGAATATCGCAATCCAACTTTAGAATCATGTGAAATACATTCAATGACCATGGAATTCTTTGCTTGGCCTTGGGCTGAGGGCTTTTTTAAAGACGATACGGATAAATTCTATTATGGTCATCTTGAAGGGGCATTAACTTTTATTCCTTATGGTACAATGGTTGATCACTTTCAACATATCGTTTATGAAAACCCAGGTTTAACAAAAGAAGAGCGACATGAAAAATGGCGTGAATTAGAAGCGATATATCGTCCTTGGTTGAAAATTGCAGACTTGCCTTTTTATGGTGAAGGAAAAGGCTGGCAAAGACAACAACATATTTATAGTTCTCCATTTTATTACATTGATTATTGTCTAGCACAAGCTGTTGCGTTACAGTTTTGGGCTAAGATGCAAAGTGACAGAAAACAAACATGGCTTGATTACTTAGCTCTTGTAAGAAAAGCTGGAACATTAACATTCAGTGAACTTGTAGATACTGCTGGCTTAACAACACCGTTTGGTGAAGAAGGATTATCTGATGTTGCGAAAGTTGCTAATGATTTTTTAAATACCTTTGATAAAAACAAACTTAAGTGAAAATTAAACACTTTGATTGTATTAGAAGGCTTGTTTAAATAAAATATAGTTGTAATGACAAACATAGGGGGGAAAATGAAAAACTATACCGTATCTGAATTGGCGAAATTTATCGATCATACTTATTTGAAGGCTTTTGCGACAAAAGCGGATTTCATCAAGTTGTGTGATGAAGCACGTACATATGGGTTTGCGATGACGGCTATCAACTCTTATCCAGTTAAGCAATGTAAGATGTTATTGGCAGACACGGATGTTCATGTTGGCGCAGCGATAGGTTTTCCATTAGGGCAAACGACAATTGAAGTTAAGGTTTTTGAAACGCAACAGGCAATTCTTGATGGTGCTGATGAAATTGATTATATGATCAATATCACCGAGTTAAAAAACGGCAATTTAGCTTATATCAAAGAAGAAATGATGAAGATTAAAGCAGTTTGTGATAAAAATAATATCTTATTAAAAGTGATCTTTGAAAACTGTTATCTTAGCAAAGATGAGATTGCGGCGGTTGCTCTGATCGCAAAAGAAGTAAAACCTGATTTTATCAAGACTTCGACTGGTTTTGGTACAGGTGGTGCAACGCTTGAAGATGTTAAACTAATGAAATCAATTGTTTTAGATGAAGTCAAAGTAAAAGCGGCTGGTGGTATTAGAGATTTAAAGACGATGATAGAAATGATCGATGCTGGTGCAAGTCGTATTGGTACTAGCAATGGTGTAAGTATTATCGAGGAATATAAGCAGGCATTAGGATTATGAAAACAATTCTAAAAAACGCTACATTCTATCTTGATGGTAGTTCTAAAGTTGATAATGGGGCAATGATAATTGAGGATGGTTTGATTTCGGCAGTTATTGATCTTGCTGATTTAAAAGAAGATGAAAAAGCTGAGATCATTGATCTTGATAATGCTAATGTCTTACCTGGCTTTATTGATTCTCACATTCATGGGGCTGTTAATCATGATGCGATCAATGGTGGTGCTGAGGTTATAGATGCTATCAGTACTAATGTTGTAAAAGATGGTTGTACAGCGTTTTTAGCTTCTTTAACAGTAGTTTCTCATCAAGATACACTAAACATACTTAAGAGTTATAAAGATCTTGATATCAAACAAAATGGGGCTGATTTCCTTGGTGTTCATGCTGAAGGTCCTTATTTAAGTCAAGAATATAAAGCTTTGATGGATGAGCGATATCTACGTGATCCTAGTATCAATGAGTTAAGCGAAATGATTCAGGCTGCTGGCGATAAATTAGTAAGTATGACAATAGCGCCAGAACTCAATGGCATGGAGGGTTTTATAAAGGCTTTGAAACAGCATAATATTACGACGATGATCGGACATTCGGCTGCTAATGCCCAACAAGTACTAAAAGCACTTAGCTATGGTGCTGATGGCTTTACACATTTATATAATGCTAATTCACAACACTTACATCGAGAACCCGGTGTTGTAACGGGTGCTTTTCTTGATGATAACAGTTTTTGTGAATTGATCTGTGATGGTTTCCATATCGCTGATGATGTTATTAGAATGACATATAAGTATCTTACTAGTAAAAGAATTGTTATCATTACTGATGCCATGCTTGGTAAAGGAATGCCTGATGGCGAGTTTGTTTTTAGTAATCTATTGTGTCAAAAAGAAAAGACACATGTTTGGGTTAAGGAAACAGGTAGAAGAGCTGGTAGTGCTTTTGGTATGATCGATGCTGTTAATTACTTGATAGCTACTGTTGGCTGTAATCTCAATGATATCGTACAGATGACAGCAGTAAATCCAGCAATTTTGATCAAGGCCACAAATAAAGGTAGACTTTATCCAAACATGGATGCTGATCTATGTGTATTAGATAAAGATAATCAGGTTAAAGCAACCTTTGTAAGAGGAAGACTTGTTTATCAAAGATAAAAAATGATGACCTGAAGCTGATGATTCAGGTCATTTTTATATTACTAAATAATAAAATGTGTTATACTTTCAATGTTTTGGGGGACATCATGGAAAACTATTATGAGTTACTTATTAACAAAATAAAAACGGCATTAAACGGTAACGATTATCAAACGGTAAGAAATATCATCAAAGAAGAGTTAAGCATGCCTTATGTCCCATTAGCGATTGAGCAAAAGCTAAATGATATCTTAAGTCAACTGCCACCAATTGAAGACAACGTTACTAAGATCGAACAAGACAGTGAAAGACTTAGAGTGCTTTTAGTAGGTAATGTTCAAAAACAAATTCAAGCTATGGAATATCTAGCACAACTAAATATTCGCAATTACATTGACATTGTTAAAGAATATCTACTGAATGATAATCTACCAATCATCAAGAGTTATTTAATCGCTATATGTATACAACAACAATTAAACGAGGAAATAACAGTTGAAAAAGAAGGTTATCAATATCAGATCATTCCATCCTCATTACTTATGCCAGAAACATCAGATGGTTATATACTATGTAATGAAAGATTAATTGCTTTACTGAGTGATAATGATCCAAGTTTGTTGAATATGAGTCTTGATGTACTTCATCAGTTAGCTTATTTGAAATTACCTGAAACTTATGATGAAGATGAGACTGAAATATTAACTTACTCAATCTTGCGTTATGTACTTAAGGTTATGAATGATTTAAATCGTTGGGAAGACATCAAACTTGAAAATAGGATTAATGAAGAAATATTAATGGATATCGCTATTTAGCACTCAATAGTTGACAGTGCTAATATTAATGATATAATAAGAATGCAGTCTATAGGAGGAACAGATGGAAACAACATGGACACTACAAGAAAAAGCTCAAGGTGAGCTAAAAGTCGTTATTAACGGTCAACAATGGTTAGACGCTCAAGAGAAAGCGTTTAATAAATTAGCTAAGAATGTAGAATTGCCAGGCTTTCGTAAAGGTCAGGCACCAAAAGCGTTGATCAAAAAACAAATCAAAGAACAAAGCATTTTAATGGAAGCAGTTGAAGAAGTTGCTACAGATGCTTTGGTGAAAGGTATAGATGAGCATCAACTTCAAATTATTGCCCGTCCTGAGTTAAGCCTTGATAAAATGACTGCTGAGGAAGTAACTTTAACGTTTAAGTTAACATTAGAACCAGAAGTAAAACTTGGTTCTTATAGTGAGATTTCAATTAAGAAAGCTGAAGCTGTTGTAACTGATGAAGATGTTGATGCAAAACTTAAAGAGCTTCAAGAGCGTTTTGCAGAACTTACAGTCAAAGATGGAACTGTTGAAAACGGTGACACAGCGGTAATTGATTTTGAAGGCTTCAAAGATGATGTAGCATTTGATGGTGGTAAAGGTGAAAATCATCCACTTGAAATTGGCTCAAATAGTTTCATTCCTGGTTTTGAAGAACAATTGATTGGTATGACCACAAATGAAGAAAAAGCGATCAATGTAACCTTTCCCGCTGATTATCAAGCTGAAGAATTAGCTGGAAAAGAAGTTGTGTTCAAAGTCAAAGTTAATGAGATCAAAACAAGAGTTTTACCTGAATTAAGTGATGATTTTGCGAAAGAAGTCGATCGTAAAGATGTTGAAACATTAGAACAACTAAGAGCCAGCTTATCAGCAGAACTATTGAGTGCAAAAGAAAAAGCAGTAGCAGATGAAGCTGAAAACGAGTTATTGACTAAGGTGGTTGATGGTAGTGAGATTGATATACCTGATATCATGATTGAAGACGAATTAAATCGTACATATGAAGAATTTGTAAATCGTTTAGCGCAACAAGGTCTAAATATGGATCTATACAAGCAATTTACCGGTCAAGATGAAGCAGCTTTAAGGGAACAAATGCGTCCAGATGCTCATAACAAGGTAAAAGCAAGACTGGTATTAGGAGCTATTGCGAAAGCTGAGAATTTAACTGCATCAGATGAAGAAGTCGAAGCAGAATATCAAACAATGGCGAATTTATACAAAATGGAAGTTGAAAAAGTCAAGGAGGCAATAACAGCTAATGCCTTGGCCTATGATCTAGCAATTAGAAAAGCATATGATCATATCAAAAAAGCCATAATTTAAAGACGCTATGCGTCTTTTTTGAAAAGGAGGAATTACAATGGAGGACAACTTATTGGAATTAAGTGTACCGGTAATATGTACGCGTGGTGTTGTCATATTCCCAAATCAAGATATTATCATTGAAGTTGGTAGAGATAAGAGCATAAATGCCCTTGATGAGTCACAACAACTATTTGATAATCATGTATTTGTCGTGTGTCAAAAAGACATACTGGTAGAAAATCCATCGATTGATGATATTTACAAGGTGGGTACACTTTGTGTCATAAAAGAAGTCAAACAACGCAATGGTTTTAAGCGAGTAACATTTAGCGGCTTGAAAAGAGCAGCGATCATCAACATTAATGAAGATGAAAAAATGTTCTTTGCGACAATTAGAACAATAGAAGATATCAAAGGCGATGCCATGGAAGAAATGGCGTTAATTCGTCGTATCGCTAAAGAAATTGAAAGTATCGCTTCTAACAATAACCGTTTACCAAAAGAAATCATTGTTCAACTTACTAAGGGAGTAAGTGCTCAGCAATTAGCTGATCAATTCGCTCAATATTATCCACTGACTATTGATAAGAAACAAGAACTGTTGGAAACTTATGAGGTTAATCAACGCTTATTAAAAGTCATTCAAGAGATGGAATATGAGAAAGAATTAGCGGTGATCGAAACTGGAATCAATGATAAAGTAAAAGAAAAAATTGATGAAGGACAACGCGAATATTATCTACGTGAAAGATTAAAAGCAATTAAAGAAGAATTGGGTGATGTTAGCTCAACCGAAGATGATACGGATATGCTAAGGGAAAAGATTTTGAACAATCCATATCCTGAACATATTAAAAATAAAGCTTTGGAAGAGTTAAAACGATATGAATCATTACCATCTAGCACTGGTGAATCAGGGGTAATTCGTAACTACTTAGATTGGTTACTTGAAACACCTTGGTATCAAGAAAGTGTCGATAATGAAGATTTAAACTTGGCAGCTCAAATCTTAGATGAAGATCATTATGGATTGAAAAAGGTTAAGGAGCGCATACTAGAGTACTTAGCAGTTAAAAACATGACTAAGTCACTTAACGCACCAATCTTGTGTTTAGTAGGGCCACCTGGCACTGGTAAGACATCTTTAGGCAAGTCAATCGCAAGATCACTTAATCGGAGTTTTGTAAAGGCAAGCCTTGGTGGTGTTCGTGATGAAGCAGAAATAAGAGGACATCGTCGTACTTATTTAGGTAGTATGCCAGGAAGAGTAATTCAAGGAATGAAGCGTGCAAAAACTATCAATCCCGTTTTCTTGATCGATGAAATTGATAAATTGGGTAGTGATTATAAAGGTGATCCTAGCAGTGCTATGCTTGAAGTTTTAGATCCAGAACAAAACAATATGTTTAGTGATCATTATCTTGAAGAGCCCTATGATCTATCAAAGGTCATGTTTATTGCGACAGCAAATTATCTTGATAATATTCCTGATGCTTTACGTGATCGTCTTGAAATCATTAATCTTTCCTCATATACAGAAGAAGAAAAGGTTCATATTGCGATTAATCACTTAATACCAAAACAAGCAAAAAGTAATGGTTTAGTGATGAAACAATTTAAGATTGAAGAGACAGAATTATTGTATTTGATCCGACATTATACAAGAGAAGCAGGGGTAAGACAGCTTGAACGTGTCATTTCAGCTTTGTGTCGTAAAACAGTACTTGAAATTTTGAAGAATAAAAAACGTAGCATCAAAGTAACTCGCAAACTAATCTTGGAATGGTTAGGTAAAGAAATGTATGAGTTTGGTGTTAAAGAAAAAAGTGATCAAGTAGGTGTAGCTACAGGCCTTGCTTATACTTCATTTGGTGGTGATGTTTTAGCAATTGAAGTCACAACATTTGAAGGTAAAGGCAATTTAATAGTCACTGGTCAATTAGGTGAAGTTATGAAAGAGAGTGCTGAGATAGCTTTAGGTTACGTCAAATCTAATGCGGTTAAATATCATATAGACCCTTCTTTCTTTGAAAAACATGACATTCATTTGCATGTTCCAGAAGGAGCTGTGCCAAAAGATGGACCTAGTGCAGGTATAACATTGACTACTGCCATCATCTCAGCATTAACACATCGTCCAGTCTTAGCAAATCTAGCGATGACAGGCGAAGTTACATTGCGTGGCAATGTACTCCCGATAGGGGGTTTAAAAGAAAAAACCATGGCAGCACATCGCTGTGGTATTGAAACAGTCTTAATTCCGAAACAGAACTTAAAAGATATTGATGATATTCCTGAAACTGTTAAGCAGAGCTTAAAGATATATACAGTTGAAAGTATGGATCAAGTATTGAAAAGAGCGTTAGTATAATGCTTGTCAAACAGCCCAAATTGGTTATTTCAGCCGCATCAAGCAAACAATGGCCAAACACAACACTACCAGAAATTTTGTTGTGTGGTCGCAGTAATGTTGGTAAATCTTCATTTATCAATACAATGGTTAAGCGAAAAAGTTTAGCATATGTTGGCATAACACCAGGCAAAACACGACTATTGAACTTTTATGATATCGATGAACGTTTGATGATTGTTGATGCGCCGGGTTATGGCTTTCAAAAGGAAGTTAAGAGTAACTATCGTTTCTTTGGGCAATTGATGGATGAGTATATTCAAAAAAGGGAAAACTTGAAACTCTGTGTTTTGTTACTAGATATAAGAAGAGATCCGAGTGTTGATGATATAGCGATGATTGATTATTTCAAACATCATCAAATACCCTATATCATGATTATTACTAAAAGTGATAAACTATCATATTCTAAGCAATTGATTCAGAAAAACAAGTTAATAAATTTGTTATCGGTTGAAAGTGATGATCTGATCATCTTTGATCATTCTAATACAAATATTGTCACATTTACTTGGCAAAAAATACTATCATATATTTAATGAAAGCTATCCGATTGGATAGCTTTCAGACTGTTGACAAAATAAGTTAACAGTCTTTTTATTTGGTTAGAAGAATACTATTAAGAAAGGCAAGATAATGGTAAAATTTTAGTAGATAAGTAGAGGACAAACTATGTTTAAGAAACGAACGATCCAACAAGAGGA
>JAYFOM010000014.1:0-11870 GCA_034932685.1 Erysipelotrichaceae bacterium | reverse complement strand
GCCTTTATTCACAATAGGCCTAATACGTTCACCACCCAGATGGATTTCTTAGGATCTATCAGATCAGATAGTAATTCTATTTTATCACTAATCATTGTCGAGTTACACTTTGTCATATTATTTATCATCGAAAATAAAAACTCTTCCAAGATCAAGGAACAGTTTAACTATCTTGAACAACAATTAGGAACAACCTTCTTCAAAAAAGTGTTTCCTGTTATTCTCACCGATCGCGATCCTTCATTTAGTGACTTTCTCGCTATTGAACATTCACCTGTATCAGGTGAAGAAAGAACAAGAGTCTTTTATTGCGATGCCTTTAATTCAAACCAGAAAGCTACTGTAGAGAACATTAATAAGCAATTACGACAATTCTTCCCTAAAAAACAATCTGTGGACTCTTATACTAATGACGATATGAAAGTTCATATGATGAATATCAATAACCGCAAGGTTTCTTCATTGTCAGGCTTTAGTCCTAATGAAGCTTTCGTCAAACTATATGGTCTAGCTATACTAGAAAAGCTTTATAAGTAATTATATCGAAGCTACAAGAGTGCATTTATAAAACGGAATTAAGTCTGAGAAACGGAAATAACCGGTTCTTTTCGTCGTGTTAAAATAGCTTTATAACCTACGAAA
The DNA here is from genome assembly GCA_034932685.1 of Erysipelotrichaceae bacterium. Taxonomy (GTDB): domain Bacteria; phylum Bacillota_I; class Bacilli_A; order Erysipelotrichales; family Erysipelotrichaceae; genus JAQUCI01. Next base: position 11,228 of record JAYFOM010000014.1, on the reverse strand, counting down.
TTCTCATACTTATTTCCGGTTAAAACATTATAACTGGAATTAAGTCTAATAATTCCTTAGTTTATCTTACAACTGGAAGTTACTTTAAGAATTCACGATATTGATTCTAAGCAATAAAAAACCGCTATCTTGCGGTGATTAATCATAATGGCGGAGAGCATGAGATTTGAACTCATGGTAGCTTGCACTACGCCACCTTTCCAAGATGGTGCCTTAAGCCGCTCGGCCAGCTCTCCTTAAACAGCATTTTTATTATAGATGAAATTGCTTAATCTGTCATCTTTTTTCTGGTATAATACAAATAGGAGAATATCGATATGAGCGTTATGTCAACGGTGTTTATGACCTTTGTGATAGGTTCGATTATCATCTGTCTTTTAACAATATTAATAACTGCCATCAAGAAAAAAACCTTTAGTATGATTCTGGCTATTTTTTGGTTGTTGTTTGTGGTCGTCGCGTTTATCTTAACTTGGGTATTCTATCAAAATTATGATCCGCTTTATTATAATGGCTATCTAGCTGAGCTTACGTATTTATTTGATGGTATGAAAAATGACATCATGCTAGCGAAAGTTGTATTAGCAGTTGATATAAGCATGATCTTTGTGGCTATTATATATATCATAGTAGTTATTGTGGGAATAATTAGCGGTATTAAAAAGACAGCTAAAAACACAAAACAATATATTAGTGATAAATATGTTAGCACTAAAACTGAAATCGTTAACTTCTTTCATAGAAATAATAAAACGACTATTTCAACTTCAACTGACGACAACGATCAAGATGAGATGCTAAACGAAGAAAGTCATAAAGAGTAGTTTACATTTAACTTTAATTGCGATAAAATGCTTATTAGACAGCTTCCCCGGGTGGTGAAATTGGTAGACGCAGTGGACTCAAAATCCACCGGTAGCGATACCGTGTCGGTTCAAGTCCGACCTCGGGGACCATGTTAAAATGATCTATGCTTAGCATAGGTTTTTTTATATTGAAACTTGTAACCGATTACATAATAAATAATCTTTAAAAATATTTTATCCATGTTAGAATGTTTTTATCAATGGTCATATAATGTCCAAATAAGGTGGACAGTCTCTACATCTTACCGTAAATAAGATACTATGGCAAAACCTATGAAGATGTTTTGTCAGTGATGCACTATTGAACATATTTATAGGAGGGAAAATAATATGGAAAAGCTTTCTCAGTTTTTTAAGTTCTCTGAAAGAGGAACTTCTTTTAGTGTTGAACTTATCGCCGGCTTAACAACGTTTATGACGATGGCTTATGTGTTGATCTTACAACCAAATGCGATCGTCGGCTTTGGTGTTCCTGACATGATTGATGTCAATGGTCTTTTGATCACCAAAGAAGCAGTAATGATTACCACCGCTTTAATTTCTTGTGTTATCACACTGTTTATGGCATTTTATGCTAACTTACCATTTGCCTTAGCTTGTGGTATGGGTTCAAACTTCATGTTTGGTGGTTTACTGCAATCAGGATCAATATCATTTGCTCAAATTATGGGTATGGTAATGGTGAGTGGAGTCGTATTTGTTATTCTTTCAGTATTTGGAGTAAGAGATTTGATCGTTAGGATGATACCGAGAAACATTAAGGTTTCAATTGGTGCTTGTATTGGTTTCTTTATCGCTTATCTTGGATTGAAAAGTACAGGAATCGCTGTATTTAGTAATGGTTTACGTATGGGTGATTTTACTAATACTTCAACATTATTAGCTTTGTTTGGTTTGTTGTTGATTGCTGTATTAACGGCATATAAGATCAAGGGTGCTATGTTGTTAGGCATTATCATCACTACTGTTATTGGTATTCCTTTAGGAATTACAACTGTTCCAACCGGCTTTTTCAGTGTTCCTTCATTTTCTACCGTAAGTAATGTAGTCTTTAAACTTGATTTTAGTACGATATGGACTGCTCAAGGTGCAGTACTCATGTTTATCGCTTTCTTCGGAGATTTCTTTTCGACGCTTGGTACAGTATTAGGGGTTGCTGGTAAAGCTAATATGCTTGATAAAGATGGTAACTTACCGGGTATTGAAAAACCATTTTTAGTAGATGCGATTGGAACTTGTGCTGGTGCAGCGATGGGTTGTACTACTGTCACTACTTATGTTGAATCATCAGCTGGTGTTGAAGCGGGTGGTAGAACTGGTTTTACAGCTTTAGTTACGGGTTTATTATTCTTTGTAATGATGTTTTTTGCACCAATGATTCTAATGATTCCCGATGCTGCAACGGGACCAGCATTGATCTTTGTTGGCTTTTTAATGATACAAGGTCTTAAAGACATTGATTTCAATGATTTTACTGAAGCTTTTGGTCCGTTTGTGATGATCATGTTTGGTACCTTTATGGGTTCAATCGCTGCCGGTATCGCTGCTGGTATTTTAGCATTTATCTTTATTAAGGTGTTTACTGGTAAGTTTAAAGATGTACATCCAGGAATGTACATATTAGCGATACCACTATTGTTATATTTTATTTACGCATAATATAAAATAACTAGAAGGAGGAGTAATGAAAATTCAAGTTAATGATAAAAAAGCATTGATCAATGCGGCGATGAATGTTATTGAAAATGATCTAGTGATTAAAAATGCTAATATTGTCAATGTGTTCACCGGGGAGATAATATTAGGAAATATCTTTATCAGTCAAGGCTTTATCAGTCATATTGAATATGATGACCTTACTGATGTTAGAGCTAAGAAGGTATATGATGCTAAAAATCAATATGCTATACCAGGTTTGATTGATGCTCATGTTCATATTGAAAGTTCAATGATGACGCCGCGTAACTTCTGTAAAGCGGTTTTGCCTTGGGGAACAACTACTGTTGTTACTGATCCTCATGAAATTGGTAATGTATGGGGTGTTGAAGGGGTTGTTTATATGCACGATGATGGTGATGATTTGCCCATGCGTCAATTGGTCAATATTCCATCATGTGTTCCTGCTGTACCCAATCTTGAAAATGCCGGAGCCGATTTTCTTGCTGAAGAGATTAAAGCGTTAGTTGGTTTAAAACGCGTTGTCGGGTTAGCGGAAGTTATGGATTTTTTAGCAGTTATCAATGCTGAAGATAGAATGCTTGATATTATAAAAGTGGCAGAAGATAATAATCTGTACTTACAAGGTCATGCTCCTTTTCTAAAGGGACGAGCATTAAGCGCTTATCTATGTGGTGGACCAAATACTTGTCATGAAAGTCGTGTAAGTTTAGAAGCTTACTTAAAATATCGCAGTGGCATGTATCTTGATATGCGTGATAGTAGTATGTGTAAAAATGTTGCGGCAATATGGGATGGTATCAAACATAGTCGCTATCTTGATACATTATGTCTTTGTACGGATGATCGTGAATCAGAAGATATATTAAAAGTTGGTCATATCAATGATGTCATCAAAGAAGCAATTAGATGTGGAATGCATCCAATTGATGCAATTAAATGTGCAACGCTTAATACCGCCAAGGAGATTAAAATGGCGAATCTTGGAGCTATAGCTCCAGGATATGTTGCTGATATCGTATTACTGCCTGATTTGATGGAAATGAATCCAACTGCTGTGTTTTTTGAGGGACAACATGTTGTAGAAAACCATCAATTATTAGTTACAGTTGAAGATAAAGTATATGATATTGAAACACGTAATTCTGTTAATCTAAGAGAATTAAATACTAGCGACTTTATGATCAAGGCACCAATTGAAAACGGCAAGATTAAAGCGAATATCATGACTTTCGCTGATCTAACACTTTCAACTACTGATGCTGTTGTTGAAGAACTTGACGTGATTGATGGATTTGTAGTACTAAATGATCCAGATCTAAAGTTTGTAGCAGTATTGAATCGCTATGGCAAAGATAATATTGCATTACATGTTGTTCGTGGTTTTGGAACAACGCATGGTGCACTGGCGTCAACAGTATCACATGATTCGCATAACCTAACTATTGTTTATGATAACGCCAAAAACGCACTTATTGCGGCTAATCAAATAAAAGAGGTTGCTGGTGGAATGGTTGCGGTTGCTGATGGAAGTATCATTCATACCTTGGCTTTACCAATCGGTGGACTTCTATCACCAAAACCAGCTGAAGATTTAGCGATAGATGCTAATTTGATGAAAGCTGCTAACTATCAGTTGGGATTAACGGCGATGGAAAACCCTTTGTTGCGTATTGTAACTTTGGCTTTACCAGTTGTTCCCAATGTTAAAATGAGTGATTTAGGTTTGATTGAAGTAAATACAAAGCAGTTTATACCATTATTTGTTTAAGATAAACAGTGTCGTACATAGTACGATGCTGTTTTTTTATGCTTATAATGATATATTGATATAGAAAGAAAATGGTGATTTATGATAAATATGATATTAGCTGTATTACCGACGATTTTGATCATTACTTATATTCTTTACTTTGATCGTTATCATAAAGAACCACTAAGTTTGCTTATCACATTATTTATAGTTGGTTGTCTTACTGTTATACCAGCTATTTTGCTTGAGAGTTTATTGCCAAGCCTTAATCGCATTTATTCTATTTTTACTCTTTTTATTTACAGTGTTTTTGGCATAGGTTTAATTGAAGAGGGTGTTAAGTTTGTCGCTACTAAAATGATCGCTTTTCGACATCGCGCATTTGATGAAATTTATGATGGTATAATTTACTGTGTTATGGTTTCATTAGGTTTTGCAACAATTGAAAACATCATGTATGTTGAGGCCTATGGAACTAATGTGGCTATTTTAAGAGCCATTACGGCTGTACCTGCCCATACGATATTTGCGGTTACAATGGGTTATTACTTTGGCTTAAGTAAAGCTTTTCATCAAAAACGTAAATACTATCTTATAATGTCTCTACTTGTTCCTGTATTATTACATGGTATTTATGATTTTATCTTGTTGATGGCTTTAGATTGGGGAATGATAATTTTTGGCTTATATGCATTTTATCTTTACAAGAGGGCATTTAAACTGATTGCGACAACATATCAGATTAAACCTTTCAAATAAGCGGTACTTACCGCTTTTATTTTGGGCATCTTGCTTGTAATGAAATTTTTGTATGATAAGATTTAATTAAGTTAGAAGTGACTAACAATGAAGTTAACATATATAAAATACAGGAGGAATAATATGTATAACCAAATAGAATTAGCATACAGCTTTGATGCTCTTGAGCCTAGAATTGACGCGCTTACTATGGAAACACATTATACTAAACATCATGCAGCCTACACTAAAAATCTAAATGATGCTCTTACCAAGATTGATCTAGAAGCGATGCCGATTGAAAAATTACTTAGCTCGCTTGATGAAATTAAAGATGAATCTTTAAGAAAAACAATTAGAAATAATGGTGGTGGCTTCTATAACCATAATTTATATTTTGATATTATTAGGCCTAATAATGTTACAACGGTATCAGGCGAATTAGCTTTAGCGATATCATCGCAGTTTAATGATATTGACGAGCTTATAAAGCAACTAACCACATTAGCTCTTGGACAATTTGGTTCAGGTTGGGCATGGTTATCAACCGATAAAACAGGAAAATTAAGTGTTTCTGCAACCGCAAATCAAGATAATCCATTAATGTTTGATCCAAATTTAACGCCGATATTAGGTATTGACGTTTGGGAACATGCTTACTATTTAAAGTATCGTAATCTTAGAGCAGATTATGTGAAATCCTTTTTTGAGGTAGTAGATTGGGATGTTGTAAATAAGCACTATCTAAAAGCATTAGGTAAATAATCTGTGTGATTAAGTCACAGCAAGATAGTATTTGTTATGATAATATAGAATTATAAACAAGGAGGAAAATAATATGAGTCAAGAATTAAATTCAAAATTAAATGTATATTTAGCAAATCAGATGCTTATGTATATCAAACTACACAACTTGCATTGGTATGTTGAGGGAAGAGGTTTCTTTAATCTTCATGCCAAGTTTGAGGAGTTGTATGATCAAACAGCAGAGATAATTGATGTTGTAGCAGAACGAATCTTAGCAATGGATCAAAAACCAATCGCTAGTTTAAGTAAAGCACTTGAAGTTGGGAAAGTTAAAGAATTGGATGATGTTGCGATCACCTCTGATGAAGCAGTTAAAGCTTTGAAAGCTGATGTCGAGTATTGGATCAAAGATACCAAAGAGATAATTAGTCTTTCTGAAGCAGCCAATGATGTTGTCACAGCTGATATCTTCACTGGTTATTTAGCTGAATATGAAAAGCTAATGTGGATGCTAAAAGCATACATCAAGTAATTAACAAAGAAGTCGACCTGGTCGACTTCTTTTTAGTTTATAAAAGGCAATGATCACATGATTATTAGATAACTTAAGCTTATAGTTTTTCTTTTCTTCTTATATACTTCATTTGATATTTACTAGGATTATTAAATTGTATTGTATAATCCATTACACTGCCGTCTGTTAAATAGGTAATATTATCAATTTTTAGAATTGGCGATTTTTCATCTATTTTAAATATTTCACTTATTTCTTTAGGGCAACTTATGGGACTAATAGTATGAATGCAAAAGTCAACAGTTTGTTTTTTTATCTTTTCAACATAACTATATTTACCCTTTTCTAAGTATGAGATATTTATATCTGGATACTTTTGAACAGACATATAGGTTCGCTCAAATTGTAATGCATCTTTTTCAACATATCTAATGCGTTCGAAATAATAAACCATTTGACCTACGGAAATCCCAATTATTTCGGCAACTTTGGCTGATACTTCTTCGATAGTGAATTTTGAGACAACTGTTTTTACTTTTTTCTTTTGTAACAACATTTCTTGCGTGAAACCATAATGATTTGTAGATTTGGAGATAATCGCATTTGATTTTATAAATGTTCCCGATCCAGGTTTTCTTACTAACAAGCCTTCGAAAACTAGTAAATCAGTAGCCTTGCGAATTGTTGTTCTTGAAACATTATAAAAAGAAGCGAGCTCAAGTTCAGTGGGAATCATCTCATTGGTTTTATACTCTTGGTTAGCTATTTTTGTCTTTAAATCTTCTTTTATTATCAAGTATACTGATTTATTTCTTTTCATGTGCATCCTCTATTTTGAATTATAAACTAAAATTATTAACATTAAAATGCGATTAGTTAAAATGTTTAAGCTTAAGACATTAACACTTCACTTCATCATTCAAACTTACAAATAATTGTCTTAAAAAGATCATTGTTTATCAGCACTAAAAATAATACCAGCTGATCTTCTTGCTTCATCAAGAACGCTTAATACGTTTCTTGATTGTTTTAATCTGTTTTCATAATGGGCTTTCTCTAGAAAACATTTTTGAATATCAGAAAGTGCATAATAGAAATTGTCTTGATGCTGTAATACTGAAATATCAACTTTTTCATTTTTCGTCTGTAGATCAATTTTTTCTAAACGTGATGGAATAGCTGCAGCTACTATGGAGGCTTTATCACCTTGTATCATAAACTGATTGTTTCCAAATGAAACCTTACTTTGCATCAAAACAACAATGAAGTCTTTATACTCAAGCGTTAATACTCCAGCAAGATCAACAGAGTCTTCCTTTTTCTTAGCAGAGTAATGCGAAGCAACAGGTAACCCAAACAAACCAACAATCAAATGCACGCTATAAACACCAAGATCCATTAAGGCGCCACCTGAATACTCGCTTGTAAAAACATTGGGTGTTTCACCATTAACTAAGGCATCGTATTTACGAGAATATTGAAAATAGGTACCACTTACTATAGAAATGTTACCACATTTTGTTACATTTTCCTTTACTACATCGTAATTTGGTAGGGGTAAAACACGATTTACTTCAACTATTTTTACATCGTTCTGCTTGCAAATTTCAATCAAGCTATCAAATTCTCTTAAGTTTGAAACAAAAGGTTTTTCGATAATAATGTGTTTATTCTTTTTGGCAGCTTTAACAGCGTATTCATAATGTAAACTGTTTGGTAATCCAATATAAACACAATTCATTTCTTCATCACTTAAAAACTCATCGTAGTCAGTAAAGTGTTTTGCTAGACAAAATTCTTCTTTAAATGCAATTGTTTTGTCTTCACTTCGACCATATATTGATAAACAATTAAAATCCTTAATCTTATTTGCACTTTTAACGAAAAGACTGCTAATTGAGCCAGTGCCGACAATGCCGATTTTCATTTAATTCTCCTTTTTATATACACAATTGTATTATAGCAGATTATTTGTTAAGGACAACACAAAGTGTTTAAATGTATTTACATATAAAACAAAGTATGATATCTTTATGTAAACGAAAAGGACAAGTACAAATATGATTGGGATAGCTATATGTACGCACTCAAATTTTGCAGACGGACTAAAAGATGCTTGTAACATGATAATGGGTAATGAACAAGAAAGATTAGTATCACTTGGGTTTACAAATGAGGATGAGTTGTTAGATTTCAGTGAAAAATTAAAGAATATAACAAGATCATTTGATGAGGGTTGCATTTACGCAGTTGATTTAATGAACTCTTCTCCATTTAATGCGTCTTTATTATGTATTGCAAACACAAATGATGTAGTTTTATCGGGAGTTAATCTACCTATGATGTTAGAGTTATTAACTTATCGTACAAGTATTGATTCACCTAAAGATTTAGCACAAAAGGTTCTTAATAATTATAAAAGTTATGTTGATCTAAAAACATCAGACGATGTCTTTAAATAGAAAGAGGGAATAAAATGATTAGTTTGATTCGGTGCGATGAAAGATTGATACATGGACAATGCATGCAGTTTATCATTACTGATAATGCAATAACTAGAATAATTGTTGTTGATGATGCCACAGCAAACAATAGTTTTTTGCGTTCAATATTCACAAATGCCGTACCAGCAAATATTACTGCTAATGTCTATACCTTAGATGAATCAATAAACATTATCGAAGAATTCAAAACAAATGGAATAAAAACTTTGCTATTAATGAAAAACCCCAGAACATTACTGAAGATTTGTGAAAGGGTTGATAATTTACCAAATGAGTTAAACATTGGACCACAGATGGCTAAAAACGGCATCAAATGTACTGAATTTGCCACATTGCATCCAGAAGATATTGAAGCTTGTAAACAGTTAGCAAGTAATGGAATTAGAGTATATTTTAATGCAATTGGTGCAAATGGCAAGACTACTGAATGGGAGAGTGTTGTTTCTAAACTTTAAAAAGGTCTACAGGAAGTGGCTTCCTTACTTTGCCACGTGACATTTATGAAAGGAGAACATATGTCATTTTTTCAAGCGTTATTGATTGGTCTATTAGGGTATAGTTCTGCAAAATGGGCAATTCCATTTTGGGGAGACATGGGCGGTTGGTGGACAGTTGGACGTCCATTAGTCGCTGGTATGTTAATTGGTTTTATTCTCGGAGATGTCAAGACAGGTATTATTTTCGGTAGTGCGATAAATGCACTATATTTAGGGAGCTTACAGGTTGGAGGAGTTACTGCAAACGACATTAACTTTGCTGCTTGGATAGGTATTCCACTTGCAATGACGTCTGGTGCAACAACAGAAGAAGCCTTAGCGTTAGCAGCCATATTAGGTTCACTAGGAATTTTTGTGTGGAACCTAACTAGAATCTGCAATGTTTATTGGCCACATTTGATGGATCGTAAGATTGAAGCTGGTAAACTTGATCAAGCTGCTCTTGTACCAATTTATGGTAATGTATTCTTGTTTATTTTCCGCTTCTTCCCAATTTTCCTTGCATGCTATCTAGGACCAGCTGTCATGACTGATGTTATGAATGCGATTCCTGTTTGGTTAAGTAAAGTAATTGGTATTTTTGGCGGCATGCTACCAGTAATTGGTTTCTCAATCATTCTGAAAGCAATTGTAAAGCAATACTATCAATTTATTTACTTTGTTTTCGGTTTTGTGCTATTTACCAATTTTCAAGTTAGCGTAATCACAGTATTAGTAGTTGCTTTAGTGTTCGCATTGGTTGATTTCAAATTCAGTGGTGCAACAGGAGGTAAGGTATAATGAGTGAGAAACTATTGTTAACAAAACAAGATGTACGTAAAGTATGGTTTAACTGGATGTGGTTTCATTTGTCAACGCAAAACATGGAAAGAATGCAAGCTCCGGCGCTAGTTCGTGCTTTATGGACAGCTAAAGACAAGTTGTATCCAAACGATGCTGAAAGTCAAAAAGATATGATGACCAGAAATATGGAATTCTTCAATACTGAACCTATTTGGGGTGGTTTGATCATTGGTATAACACTTGCTATTGAAGAGCAAAAAGCGTTGAATCCTGAAGTTCCTAATGAGTTAGTTAGCAGTATCAAAACAGCATTAATGGGTCCTGCTGCTGGTTTATTTGATTCTTTATTCCAAGCAACACTTATTCCAATCATAACTGCGATTGCTATTGGTCTATCAGCAGAAAGCGGATCAATATTGGGACCAGTAGTTTACATCATTCTATTTTGGGCAACTGTACCTACAATAAGTTGGTTCTTATTCTATAATTCTTATAAAGTTGGTATTAATGGTGTTCAAAGTATTCTTGAAAGTGGTATAAAGGATAGAATAATCAGTGCAGCTAATGTTGTTGGTTTAACTGTTATTGGAGCTGTGTCTGCTGGTATTAGTAATATAAAATCTGGTTTATTGTTTAAGTTTGGTGATCTAACAGTCGACGTGAATGAAATCTTAACAAAGATCCAACCTAAGATTTTAGTGTTATTAGTGACTTTCTTAACTTTCTGGTTAATGACCAAGAAAAAAGTTAGTGTTAATAAATTAATGTTACTAATGTTGATTATATCAATTGTTGGATATTTTACTAAAATTCTTGCTTAATAACTATTTAGGTTATCGCATATCAAATTTTATGATATGCGATAACCAATGAAAGGAAATATGTATAAACTTGCGTATCAGTTAAATGCAGATAGTCTTCTGGACTATCAGTTGTATATGGCTATTCATAGTAAAAAGCTTCAAAATAGACTTATCAAACTAATGATCAGTTTACTTTTTCCTTTCATTTTAGGTTCTAGAATAATTGTTGGGGTGATGTCTAAAATATAAAAGGACATAAGAATGAATATCCGATAAAATGGAGTTAGTTAAGACCATGAAAGGATAATCAACCTATGTCCCAAAACAATACTATCATAAGATTATT
>JAYFOM010000013.1:0-42552 GCA_034932685.1 Erysipelotrichaceae bacterium | reverse complement strand
GTGATGATGGCGAAATGGTCACACCTGTTCCCATCCCGAACACAGAAGTTAAGCATTTCAGCGGCGACGATAGCTATACTAGCTATAGTGAAATTAGCTCATTGCCAGATAAATTACTCCCTTTATTGGGAGTTTTTTTATGGTTTTACACCATTGTTGCATTCGATAAATTAGTGATATAAATGTCGTGAATTTAGTATAAAAAAGTAATATTAGAGACTATTAATAATATAATATTGTGCTATAATTACATTGCATACAAAAATAATCTTAAAATATTAGGATTATCAAAAACCAACTAATATAAAACGAAACAAGTAGGTTGAATAGGAGCCAGATGGCACATTTAAGAAACTTGCGGACATACGATAACACTAGCGGATGGGAGAAGTATGCCCATTTTTTGTTTTGTATAGGAGAAACAACATGAACAACTGGTATATCATCTTTGTACTCAATAAAAACATGGAAAAGATTAATGAGTACTTGAATAAAAAAGGTTTAAACTCATTTATACCAAAAAGAAGTGTTATTTTTAAGCGTAAACAAAAACGCTTCATCGTTAATAAAGCATTATTTAGAAATTATATCTTCGTTCGCTCTAGCATGGAGCAACTTGAGTTTGTTCATCTTATAAATAACCTAAGAAGTGAAATAACCGGTATTATTAAGGTATTAACCTATGATAAGGACGGTACACCAGCTTTAAAAGCAGAAGAACGTGAATTTCTAAGTAGATTATTTGGAGATGATCTGGTGGTCACAACCTCTTGTGGCTACTTAGTTAACGATAGAGTTTTAATTACTGAAGGGCCATTATTGGGTTATGATTCAAAAATAGTAGCACTTAACAAACATAAAAATTATGTTAAACTAGCAGTAGATCTATTTGGTCGCGAAACTTTCGTTGAAGTTCCAATTGAAATCATCGAAAAAAGCGAATAAGGTAAGCAAATTGAAAAAATATCGTAAACTAAAAGTAGTATTTATCATATTAGCAATCATAGCTAGTACAGCCTTAGCATTAAACACGTATTTAAATAGTATTCTTGATCAAGTTGATCGCCAACCAATTATCGATGTCGATGACGCTAATATCGCCGATGAGATCATTGAGAAAAACAAGGAAGTTAATATCATAAATATCGCTTTATTTGGGGCTGATAATGATGGCAATAAAAGTGCTGAGTTAAGATCAGATGCGATTAAGATCATATCAATCGATATGACAAATAAGACAATAAAGATGAGTAGTTTAGAAAGAGACCTTGTCGTATGGATTCCTAAGTCTACGCCAGCTTATGGTCATTTAAACTGGGCTTATTGGTTTGGCAAGGGTGAGTTAGCTGTAAAAACCATCAATTACAATTTTGACATGGATATCACCAAATATGCGGCAGTAAGTTTTGATTCGGTCATAAAGATCGTTGATCTAGTTGGTGGGGTTGAAATTAAATTAACCCGAAGCGAAATGAATGTTTTAAAACTAACAGGTGCAGTTGGGGTACATAAATTAGATGGTAAATTAGCTTTAGCTTATAGTCGAATTCGCAAGATTGATGATGATTATCATCGTATGCAGCGCCAACAAAAAGTAATAGACGCTGTTATTGCTAAGGTAGCCGATTTACCTTATGATAAATTATTAGGTTTTATCACTAACGCAATGCAATACATAACAACCAATATTACCAATGCGGAAATCAAAGATTTAGCATTCAAACTTATTAATTTTGATTTAGACATTGAAACATATCAAGTTCCCGTTGGTGGTTATAAAGATACATGTACGTGTCCTAGACTTGGTGGCTATTTGGTCACTGACTTTGTCGCAATGAGTCAAGGATTACATGATTTTATCTATGGTGAAGGATTTTACAAGCCAAGCAAAAACTTAATAGATAACGCCACCGCGATTTATGAGAAATATGGTGTTTGCGTTAAATAGAAATGGGTAGGATATGGAAAATAGAGAAGATGAGATAGTAATTGATTTACATAAACTTTGGGATATATTCAAAAAGTATTGGTTGATGTGTGTTGTGATCGTAACCCTTTTTGGTGTAGCGGCTGCCACAACCACTATCTTCTTTATTCCAAAGTCTTATACAGCAGCTGGTAAAATGATCGTTGTAAAACAAAATGATGATGGCTCATCAGCTAATTTGAGTTATTCAGATGTGCAACTTTCACAAAAGTTAGTAAGTACCTATAGTGAGATCATTAAAAGTGAACTTATCAGTGATAAAGTTATTAGAAATTTGAATTTAAGTTTCTCTAATAGTGAGTATAATAAAATGTTAAGTGTTGGTAGTGTTGGTAGCACTGAAGTGATCGAGATTAAGATATCATCACTTGACCCAGTACTTTCAGCTAAAATGGTCAATGAGATCATTGAAGTTTTTATTGGTAATATCGATGGTATCATGAATGTTAACAATGTTTCAATCTTAAACAAGGCTAAAACACCAACCAGTGCAAGTAGTCCATCGTCAGTTAAAAATGTGGCTGTTAGCATTATCTTAGGTGGACTTTTAAGTGCAGCCATTATCTTTTTAAAACTTATCCTTGATACCAATGTAAAAGATGAAGATGAACTAAAACAAATCTTTAACCTACCAATCATTGGTCGTATTCCAACCAATGGTGTTGATAAGAAAGGAACATATAGTAATGACCATTAGTAAAAAAACACTTATTAAGAACTATAATGATGTTCCTGATAGTTTATTTGTGATCAAGAATTATGATTCATTGGTTGCTGAATCGATAAGAGCATTAAGAACTAACATTACCTTACGTGATTTTGATAAACAACTTAAGATTATTAATGTTTTATCAGTTGCAGAAGATGAAGGTAAGTCAACGGTCATATTAAATCTAGCTGCCTCCTTTGCACAACTAAAGAAAAAGGTATTGATAGTTGACGCTGATCTTCATCGACCCAGCATTCATCGTAAACTCATGCTTAAAAACGAAAGTGGTTTAGTAGATGTTGTTAGTGATTTTAAGACATTTGAAGAATCGGTTAATCATTACTTTGAGTACTTTGATGTGTTAACATCGGGAACAACGGTACCTTTCGCTTCTGAGTTTATTCAATCAACAGCACTACAGAAGTTTCTACATAAGATTCGTGACCAATATGACTATGTGTTTGTGGATTGTCCACCAATTGCGCCAATCAGTGATGGTTTGATCTTATCTAAATATACCGATGGCACACTCATGATCATTGCATCAGGTGAAAGTGATCGTAAGACCTTAAAACAGATCAAAGTTCAGTTTGATGAACTACAGCTAAATGTTATTGGTATTGTTTTAAATAAGACATTAGTTAATAATCATAAATATTACAAGAATTATAGTTCATATCGGAGTAGTCAGCGATGATTGATATTCACAATCACATACTATATGGGATTGATGATGGCTGTAGCTATTTCGCTGATAGTTTATCACTGTTAAAGGACGGTAAAAATGAGGGTATAAATACGATCGTATTTACCCCTCATTTTATTATCAACGGCCAGTATAAAGAAGCTAAAGATAAACTGATCAAACGTTTTGAAAGCTTTAAAAAGGAAGTTAAACAAGCTAATATCAATATTGACATGTATCTTGGCCAAGAGCTATTTATCCATAAAGATCTTGATAAAATGTTGGCTAAAGCTGAAGTATTAACATTAGCTAATTCACATTATCTTTTAGTAGAATTTCCATTTGATCACTATGAAGATCATTACGATGAAATATTATATAACTTACAGATTGATGGTTATCGCATTATCATTGCCCATCCAGAACGTTATCGATATGTTATAAATGATCCTAACTTTTGTTTGCGTTGGCTTGATAATGATCACTTACTACAGATCAATCAAGATAGCATTGTTGATAGCAAAAACAACTTAGCGCTTAAATTGATTGATAAGGGTTTTGTTGCTTTTGTCGCAAGTGATGCTCATAATCATATGCGACCACTAAGCTTAAAATACGCTTATCAAATAGTAACAGATGTGTTTGATGAAAGTGTTGCTAACACATTGTTTGAAATAAACCCACAAATGATCATCGATGATCAACCAATCGCTAAAAACAACTACCAAGCCTTTACAAAAGGCTTTTTTGGTAGCTTTAAATAAGAGGGAACCATGCCAGAGAAAAGAGTTTTTAAAGCTAGAAGGATACTATTACCTGCACTTGATATCATTATCGTTATCATTGCTCATCTTTCGGCTCTATCTTTACGCTATGATTATCAGTTAGGTGGTTTATTAAATCACTTGATTGAGAAAAAGCCGGTATTACTTGTGGTGGTTCTTTTCCATATCGTTTCATTTTGTGTGTTTAGGATCAATAAGAGTTTATGGGAATTTGTGTCTGTTGATGAAGCCATGATGATAAGCATTGCTGTTATGATCGCTGACTTTTTTGTTTATATATTTTATCTACTTGATCCAAACTACTCTATTAATAATAACATCTTGATCATCGCCATGGTCTTTACCATTACCGGAATGTTAGGAATACGAATAGTTTATCGCTATCTGCGACTGCAAAAGAAGATGCAGGCAAAATCGGAAAAAGCGGTAATCATTGGTGCAGGAAGCGGAGGCAATCTTTTATATCGAGAAATCATCAATAATGATCGTTACCCATGTAGGATTGTAGGTTTTATCGATGATGATATCAACAAAAAAGGACACAGTCTTGACGGCTACAAGATTCTTGGTACAACCAATGAAATAAAGCACTTAAAAGATATACATAAATTCACTATCGCTTTCATCGCTATTCCCAGTGCTTCTAAAAGTAACATCAGAAATATCATCAACAAGTGTCAAGAAGTAAATCTCAAAACAAGAATCATGGAGTTTTCAGAGGTAAGCAATACTTCATCTATCAGAGATGTATCGATCGATGACCTTTTAGGAAGAGGTGAGGTTAAACTTGATAACTCATCTATTGAGCAATACCTTAGACAAAAAAGCTTACTAATCACTGGTGCTGGTGGTTCAATTGGATCAGAATTATGTCGCCAAGTAGCACGCTTTAGACCTAGTAAAATGATCATGATCGATATCTATGAAAACAATCTTTATGATCTTCAGATGGAATTTGCGATGTTAAAGCGTAGTGATCCTGCACTTGAAGAAGTTGAAATGCATTTTATCATCGCTTCAGTTACTGATGAAAAAGCACTTGACAATATCTTTTCCAAACATAAGCCAGATGTTGTATATCATGCAGCAGCGCATAAACACGTACCACTAATGGAAACAGTTCCAAGAGAAGCTTATATCAATAATGTTAAAGGGACATATCGCGTAATAAAGACTTGTATTAAGCACGAAGTTGATAAGTTCATCTTGATCTCTTCTGATAAAGCAGTCAATCCAACCAACGTCATGGGCGCAACAAAGCGTATTGTTGAACTAATGGTACAAGCACTTAAAAATAATGGTATTACCACACTATCAGCGGTTAGGTTTGGTAATGTCTTAAACTCTCATGGATCAGTCATACCTTTATTTAAAAAGCAAATTGAAAAAACCGGAGTAATAACGATTACCGATCCTGGCATTCAGCGATATTTCATGACTATCCCTGAAGCAGCCCAGCTTGTTATACAAGCTGGAGCTTACGCCCAAAATGGTGAAATATTTGTGCTTGATATGGGACAACCAGTTAAGATATTGGACTTAGCTGAGAATTTAATTCGCTTATCAGGTTTAAAACCACATGAAGATGTTAGTATCGAATACATTGGTCTTAGACCTGGTGAAAAGCTTTATGAAGAATTAGTATATAACATTGATGAATGTCATAAGACTGATAATGAACTTATCTTTATCGCTCAACCTGAAGTAATCGATCCTATTATCTTTATACAAGCAATAGATTATCTCAATAATAACATTGATAATATTGAAGATATGAGAGAGACATTGATGGAGTTTATATTAAGAGATTTTTCTAGATCAGAAAGATTAGTATAGATAAAAGAAGAATTAAAAGGGAAATGATGAACTACTAAAAAATTAAAAGACTAATGGATGTTTTCGTTGCGATGATATGTTTAGTCTTACTATTTCCATTAATTCTATTCAGTTTAATAGTCAAGAAACAAACTTACTAATTCAGATGTAGTTTATAGATTGAAAAAGATCATTTCTTAGTTTGTGATTCTCTAATACTTTGATTAATTCATGTTATTTTAAACGAATAGAAAACGAGGTTAACATAATGACGAAAGAAATAAGCATTCCATTTTCTCCACCAGATATTTCTGATGAAGAGATCAATGAAGTAGTAGATACTTTGAAGTCTGGTTGGATAACAACAGGTCCTAAAACGAAATTATTTGAGAAGCAAATCGCTGAGTATTGTAATTCATCAAAAGCGGTATGTTTAAATTCAGCGACAGCTGCAATGGAGATGACATTAAGACTTCTTGGTGTTGGACCAGGAGATGAAGTCATTACTTGTGCATATACTTATTCTGCATCTGCTAGTGTTATCATTCATGTAGGTGCGAAAGTTGTTCTTGTTGATTCAGGAAAAGATTCTTTCCATATTGATTATAACGCTATTTCGGATGCGATTACAGAGAAGACTAAAGCCATCATTCCAATTGATATTGGTGGTGTAATGTGTGATTATGATAAAATATTTGAAGTAGTTGAAAGCAAAAAAACGTTCTTTAATCCATCTAATGATATTCAAAAAGCAATTGGTAGAGTTGTTGTATTAGCGGATGCAGCTCACTCTATCGGAGCTGAATATAAAGGAAAGATGAGTGGTGAAGTTGCTGACTTTACATCTTTCTCTTTTCATGCAGTTAAGAACCTTACAACTGCTGAAGGTGGAGCTGTTACATGGAAAGATATAGACGGCATTGATAATGAAGAGATTTATAAACAGTATATGCTTCTATCTATTCATGGGCAATCTAAAGATGCATTAGCAAAGACTAAGCTTGGAGCATGGGAGTATGACATAGTAGCACCTTACTATAAATGTAATATGACTGATATCATGGCTTCTATTGGCATAGCACAGTTTAAAAGATATCCTGGAATACTTGATAGAAGAAAAGAAATTATAGAAAAATATGATGAACTATTAGATGGACTAGATGTAACTTCAATGACTCATTATGATGAAAATAACAAGTCCAGTGGGCATCTTTATTTACTAAGACTTATTGGAAAAAATGAACCATTTAGAAATGAAGTTATTATTAAAATGGCTGAGAAAAGAATAGCCACTAATGTTCACTACAAACCACTTCCAATGCATACGGCTTATAAAAATTTAGGCTTTAAGATGGAGGATTATCCGAATGCATTGGAAATGTATAAAAATGAAATAACATTACCGCTTCATACTTTATTGACAAATGAAGAGGTTGAATATGTTGTGGAGGGTTTGAGAAACATATTAAATGAAACTAAGTAGTGGGGTGAAAGTGTGTATCGTAACTTTTTTAAAAGAATAATCGATTTAGTACTAGCAATTATAGCGTTACCATTTTGGCTAATATTATTATTGGTTATTGGTACTATTATATATTTTCAGGATAAAGGCTCAATTTTCTATAATGCTCCTCGTTTGGGTAGAGATGGAAAGATCTTTAAAATGTATAAATTCAGGTCCATGAAAATGAATGCACCTGACTTACGTAATAAAGATGGATCTACCTTTAATGCAGAAGATGATTTAAGACTCACGAAAATAGGTAATTTTATCAGAAAGACAAGCCTTGATGAGACCCCTCAACTTCTTAATATTCTCAAAGGTGATATGAGTATTATTGGTCCTAGACCAGATCTTCCAGAACATATGATGCTATATGAAGGAAATGAAGCTAGAAAGCTTGAGATAAGACCGGGTGTTACTGGTTATAACCAAGCATATTTTAGAAATACAGTTCCCTGGAAAGAAAGAATCAAGAATGATATTTACTACATTGATAATTTGACGTTGTGGATGGATATTAAGGTGTTCTTTAAGACAGCGGTGTCGGTCATAAAAAGGGAAGATGTTTTTGTAGAACAAAAATCAGAAGAAAAGAATGGTGAGAAAGCTAATGTCTAGTAAAAATTATGAGCTAAAGCCACTACAGTGGGACACAGATTACTTTGGTGTTAGTTCAGCTAGAGTAAATCTTTATGGCATTGTTAGTGAAAAAGAACAAGAAGAAATAGTAAATTTCTGTAAAGAATATGAATTTCTAACTATTTGCAATATTGATAATGTGATTGAAAACAATCATTGGATAAGCAAAAAGACTGATGCATTTCTAGTGGATGTAAATCTCCAGTATCAAAAAAGAATAGAGAGTAACTTCAGATTTATTTCACCTGATACCTACATAGCAAATTGTTTATCTAAAAATAATAGAATATCTGATATTGCAATAAATACATTTAAACATTCGAGATTTTTTAACGATCCATTCCTACCAAAATATCAAACTAGTAACATCTATCATCATTGGACTGAATCTGCTTTTAATAATAAAAAAAAATACTTTATAATTCATGAAAAAGCAGGACTGATAACAGGCTTCATACTTTTTTCTTTGAGTAACAGTAATAGTATAATAGAACTTATTGCTGTTGATGAAAAATATCAAGGTCAAGGAATCGGTAAAAAACTAATCAACACATTAGAATCTTATACTGCGAATATGAGATTAAAACACATAGATGTTGGTACTCAATCTAGTAACACGACAGCTGTGTTATTCTATCAAAAAATGGGATTTATGTATGTGGGGTGTAGGAGTATATACCACTTATGGATATAAGAAAAGAGAACATAACTAAATGAGTAAAATATTGATATCAACTGTTCTTACAGAATCGTTATATAAATCTAGAAGAGAGTTGATTCAAAGATTTCTTGATTTAGATTACAACATAGTGCTTGTTGGACCTGATTATGATAACAGAATAAAAGAATATTTTAATATTGAATACGTAGTTTTTTATAAAGTAAACTTTGATCGTACGGGATTAGATATTAAATCAGACATAGAAACTATTAAATCTTTAACTAAAATAATAAGAGCTGAGAAACCTGATTTAGTCTATTCTTTTGGTGGAGCCAAAGCTACAATATATACAACTATGGCTGGTTATTTTTGCAAGGTAAATAAAATATACTGCACGATTAACGGTTTAGGTTCAGTTTACAGAAGCAGCAATATTCGAGATCAACACATTAAGTTAGTTATGAATTTGCTATTCAAGTTTTCTTTGTCAAGAGCGAACGGTGTTTTCTTTCAAAACAATGATGATTTAGATGTTTTTACAAGTAAACGCTTAGTTGTAGCGAATAAATGCAGGATAATTAATGGATCTGGTGTAAATCTAGAGAGATTTAGTTACTTTGAGCCTAGTTCTGAAAGAATTGCTTTTTTATTTGTTGGCAGATTAATAAAGGACAAAGGTATTTATGAGTTTGTAGAAGCTGCTAAGAAGTTGAAAGAAGAGTTTACAAGAGTAGAGTTTTGGATTGTCGGTGGATACGACAGCAATCCAACTGCTGTAAGTAAAGAAAAAATAGCGGAATGGCATGATAAAGGTTACATTAGATATTTTGGTTATCAAGATAATGTTCAAGATTTCTATCGATTATCTAGTGTTTTTGTACTGCCTTCATATCATGAAGGCACACCTAGAACTAGTTTAGAAGCTATGGCTGTTGGTCGACCAATAATTACTACTAACGTGCCTGGATGTAAAGAAACAGTTATTGATGGAAGAAATGGATTTCTTGTTCCAGTAAAAGATGTGAATGCATTAGTAGAGAAAATGAGATATTTTATTTTAAACACCGAAAAGATAATTGAAATGGGGATTGAGTCTTATAGAATAGCTGAAGATAAATACGATGTGAATAAAGTTAATGACTCAATTTTAGATTTCATTTTTAATAGCGACTGAATGTAAAGGAGGGAGATATAATGAATCTATATGATAATATTAAGAGTAAAGAAGTGAAATTATCTATTGTAGGACTTGGTTATGTAGGAATGCCAATCGCTGTAGCATTTGCTAAGAAAGTTGATGTTATTGGATTTGATATCAGTAAAGAAAAAATTGAGTTATACAAAAAAGGTATTGATCCTACAAAAGAAGTTGGTAATGATGTTATAAAACATACAACCGTTGAATTTACATCAGATGAAAACAGAATTAAAGAAGCTAAATTTCATATAGTAGCAGTTCCTACTCCAGTGAATAAAGATCATACTCCCAACTTAAAACCAGTAATATCAGCAAGTGTTACAGTTGGTAGAAATCTCTCAAAAGATTCGATTGTTGTATTTGAATCGACAGTTTATCCTGGTGTTACAGAAGATATTTGCGTTCCAATTCTCGAAAAAGAATCAGGAATGATATGTGGAATAGATTTTAAGGTTGGTTATTCGCCTGAGCGAATCAATCCAGGTGATAAAGTACATAGACTTGAAACGATTGTTAAGGTAGTATCTGGAATGGATGAAGAATCGCTTGATACTATAGCGAAAGTTTATGAACTTGTAGTTGATGCAGGAGTATATAAAGCAGAATCAATTAAAGTAGCTGAAGCAGCTAAAGTCATTGAGAACTCACAACGAGATATAAATATCGCATTTATGAATGAACTTTCTATAATATTCAATAAAATGGGTATTGATACAAAAGCAGTTTTAAAAGCAGCTAGTACAAAATGGAACTTCCTTAATTTCCATCCAGGTCTTGTTGGAGGGCACTGTATTGGTGTAGATCCATATTATCTAACATATAAAGCTGAACAGTTAGGATATCACTCTCAAATTATACTTTCGGGAAGACGGATAAATGATGATATGGGAAAATACGTTGTTGAAAATTTAGTTAAAAAACTTATCAAAGCAGATGTTCCTGTTAAATATGCAAAAGTAGCAATATTAGGTTTTACATTTAAAGAAAACTGTCCAGATGCTAGGAATACCAGAGTTATTGATATTGTCAACGAACTTAAAGAATATGGAATTAATCCAATGATCGCAGATCCTGAAGCTGATATTGAAGAAGCAAAACATGAATACGGCATTGAATTTGATATTATGAGTGATATAAAGGAAATGGATGCAATAATAATAGCAGTTGGACATAGTCAATTCTTGAAACTAAAACAAGATGATCTAAATAAGATGTTTAAAAAGGGATCTAATACAAATAAAGTTTTATTAGATATAAAAGGAGTTCTAGATAGAAAAGAATACGAAACAGCAGGATATAAATATTGGAGACTTTAAAGAAAGGTAGTATGGACAATGGGTTATGACAATATAGTATTTGAACAAGATAGCTTATTTCTCGTAACAGGTGGAGCCGGATTTATCGGTTCCAATCTCTGTGAGGTTTTGTTAGACAAAGGATACAAGGTTAGATGTTTAGATGATCTTTCTAATGGCAAACAGTTTAATGTAGACTTATTTATTGAAAATCCTAATTATACTTTTATTAAAGGTGATATAAGAAATCTGAATACTTGCTTAAAAGCATGTGAAAATGTTGATTTTGTTTTACATCAAGCTGCTTGGGGTAGTGTGCCTAGAAGTATAGAAGAGCCTTTATTATATGAAGAGATAAATATTAAAGGTACGCTTAATATGATGGAAGCAGCTAGACAGAATGGAGTTAAGAAGTTTGTTTACGCTTCTAGTTCGTCTGTTTATGGAGATGAGCCCAATCTTCCAAAACAAGAGGGAATAGAAGGAAACATGTTATCACCATATGCTTTGACTAAAATGGTTAATGAGGAATATGGGAAGCTTTATTCAAAACTATTCGGATTGGATACTTATGGATTAAGGTACTTTAATGTGTTTGGGAAAAGACAAGATCCTAATGGCGCTTATGCAGCTGTGATCCCTAAGTTTATCAAACAACTATTAAATGATGAACAACCTACTATAAATGGGGATGGGAAGCAAAGTAGAGATTTTACTTATATTGAGAATGTAATCGAAGCAAACTTAAAAGCGTGTAAGGCATCAACTAAAATCGCCGGAGAAACTTTTAACATTGCTTTTGGTGGAAGAGAATATCTGATTGATGTTTATAATTCTCTTTGCAAAGCACTTGTTAAAGAGATTGCACCGATTTTTGGACCTGATAGAAAAGGTGATATAAAGCACAGTAATGCTGATATTAGTAAAGCAAAAGAAATGCTAGGGTATGATCCTAGTTGGAGTTTTGATAGAGGGATTCAAGCGGCAATAGAATGGTATATAGGTAACTTGAAGTGAATAAGAAAAGTATTGTTTTGATGATTCCTCAGTTAAGACATGGCGGAGCAGAGAGAGTTGTATCAAGGCTTTCTTTTCTGCTAAGAGATTATTTTGATATTTCTGTTGTGGTATTTGATAAGGAAAACATAACATATGATTTAGGTTGTGATATCATTTCTCTAGATATAACTCCTTTATCGAATTTCAACATAATAAAAGCGGTGAAGAATTTAGTGCAACGAGTATATTTATACAAAAAAATCAAAAAGTCTAAGAAAATTGATATAACATATAGCTTTGGTGATTCAGCAAATCTAGTAAATGTTTTATCTGGTAATATTGATCGCAAAGTGGTTTCAATTAGAGGGTATAAAAGAGTTCGTGATGAAAAAGGAGCAATTAATAAACTAGTATTAAGACCGATATCAAGATTTATATATAATGAAAGTGATAGTATAATAACTGTTTCTGAAGTTATATCTCATAAAATATCAAACATTTATGGTATTGATAGAAACAAGATAATAACATTATACAATGGTTATGATTTATCTAATATAAGAATGTTGTGTAAAGAAAAAGTATGCACAAAAGATCATAGATTATTTAGTAACTCAAATGTATTTATAACAGCTGGTACATTTAGAAGTGAAAAAGGATACTGGCATCTTTTAAAATCTTTCAGTTTGGTACGAAAAAAAGATGATCGTGTTAAGCTATATATTTTAGGTGAAGACTATAGAGAGTACAAATCAAAAGTCATAAATTTAATTAAATTATTGGGAATTGAACAAGATGTGATTCTAGGAGGTTATCAACATAACCCCTATAAATTTTTTGCTAAAAGCATGTGCTATGTATTATCATCGACATCAGAAGGCTTTCCGAACGCTTTAGTAGAAGCTATGAGTTGTGGATTGCCAGTTATATCATCAGATTGTAAGTCAGGGCCAAGAGAGATTATATCTCCAAGTTCTTCTATTGAATCCATATGTAACGGAGTAGAACTCTGTGAGTTTGGCATTTTGGTAAAACCAATGAATCCAATTGAGATATGGAATCCTGATTTAATTGAAGATTGTGATGAAGAATTAGCAAGAGCAATGATTCTTATAAAGGATAATAGTATATTAAGAAGCAAGTATAGTTCACAGAGTCTATTAAGATCAGAGCAGTTCAATTATGATGTGTGGCTAGAAAAGCATCTGCAAGTTTTAAGATAGATGCCTTAAGTACTAACATAAAAAGACAACGGAGGTAGATAATGTTACTAAAGATAATAATAGCTATTAGAAAGAGAATAGCTAATCCTTATAAAAGAGCGATTATCGTTAGCAAGCAAGGTGTTAAAATGGGAGTAAATTGTCAAGTTTTTCCTAATGTATCATTTGGTTCAGAACCTTACTTAATACAGATCGGAAATAATGTGAAAATAACTGATGGATGTACTTTCATAACGCATGATGGTGGTATTGAAGTTATAAGAAACTTAAAATCACTTAGTAATGCTGATTTGTTTGGAACAATTCGTGTTGGTAATAATGTTTTTTTTGGAAACAGATGTATAATAATGCCCAATGTAGAAATTGGAGATAATGTTATTATAGGAGCTGGCAGTGTTGTAACAAAGAGTATCTTGCCTAACTCTGTGGTTGTTGGTGTGCCGGCTCGTGTGATTAAGAGTATTGATGAATATTATGATAAAGTAGAACAGAACATAGACTTCACAAAAAATCTTACTTTAAAAGACAAAAGAGAGTATCTAATAGAAAAATATAATTTAAAGTAGTATTTATCTCGTTTTATATTTTTTAGATATCGGTAATCAGAAGAGTAATTTGGATGTACAAAATCACATTATTTATCATTAAGGATGTTTTATAAAAATAGATAGGAGATTAAATGAAAAAGATATGTATTGTTGGTTACAATTTTGGAGAAAAGTATCAATCTTTTATTCCTATTTACATTTACTCTATACTTAAAAATTATCCTGATTATTCTGTCATTATATTCTCCGATATAGAACTAAACACTAGAACTAAGGAAATGATTGAATTGATAAATAACTTAGGTGATTTTGAAATAGTAGAAAATTACAGATTTGGATTAGAAGAGGGAAGAAAAATCAATAACATACTTTCTCACAAACAGGCAATCAGATGGTTTTTCTATGATGAAAAATTCAGTAAATATGAAACTATTTATATTGGAGATATAGATATTTTCATATGTAAAGAAGCTGGTGGTATTTATAATCAGCATATGATCCATTGTGATAAAATAGGGTTACCATATAGCAATTATATTAGATTAACAACCGATTGTGATAAATTAACTTTTAAGATGATTCTGTATTATCTTAAGACAAAACAGTATGATAGACTTTTAAAAAAGTTGAAAGGTGTTGCAATAACTGAAAATCGTCTGACAGGACTGCATTTTCTTAAGACACATGAATATTTTGATAACGTTAAACAGTATTTTCCTGATTTTATTAACGAAATTACAAGTAGAAGTACAAGGATAATTAGAAATGATGAAGCTATGTTGTATGAATTGGTTGTTAAATCTGGAATAGGCTTACCACCAGTAAGTCCCAATTCTCCTAGTTTAGAATACATGCAACCAGAAAGTATAGCTTTTAGGCCACATCATGGTATACATTTGGGTATTTTCAGGAATAGAAAAACTACGCTTAAACAAAGACAAGTACTAGATAGTTACATTTATCACGGTTACTTTCGTCAATATATAGAACTTAAAAATACTGATGTGGTACTAAGAAATTTAATAGATAATTCAGATATTTTTGTGAGAAACTTATTCAAAAGAGTTGAAGATTATTATTTGAAATAGAGGGAAATAATTTGTTAGCGGTTAAAACAAAAAAGAAAAGTATAATTAAACCCAAACAATCTTTGTTTGCATTTCTTATTGGTTTATACGTATTTACTATTTTTTTATATGGTGCAAGATCAGAAACATTGTTTATAACTGATTCTGCGTTTTCAATTATAGTGGTTCTTCAGATGATTTATCTTATCAATAGTAAATTCATTATAAATAGGATTGCTTTAATAAGTATCCCATTCTTAGGTTTATTAATGATAGGAACAGTGTATTCAAGTAATTTTGCCAGTTCATTCTCATTAGTTAAAACCTGTTTATTACTTTATATGTTCATGCTTATATTGCTTGAAAATCTAGATAATGAAGAGATAATTACGCTAGTTTTAAAATATATTATGTTCGCTAGTTTTATAATGTGTGTATATATAATATATTTTTATGGGTTTGACAGAATTGTAAATGCAATAACTTTGGGAAAAAGAATAGGATATGAAATAAGTCAACCAAATACGATTGGTCATTATGCTGCGATAGGCTTTGTTATTTCTATATATAATTTGTTATATGATAGTATGATAAGAGTCAAATTATTTAGTGTTTTAATTTCACTAACTACTTTCACAATTGTTTTAGCTTCGTTATCGAGAAAAGCGTTGTTTTTGGCTATTATTGGATCATTTATTTTATATATTGGTAGAGAATCGTTTAAAGTTACAAGAGTTATTACTTTCTTAATTGTACTTATCATGATTTATAATCTATTGTCTATAATTCCACAGTTTATTCCGTTCTTTGATAGATTAAATTCTGCATTATCATTAATGTTGAATAGTGGAATCGAATCTAATCAATCAGATATTCTTAGAAAGCAACTGATTGAGTTAGGGATCAATATGTTTAAAAATAGACCATTATTTGGATATGGAACAGGAGAGTTTAGATATTTAGCTGCAGCATTATTTGGTAGTGAAGTTGCATCTCATAATAATTATATTGAGTTGGCTGTAAACAATGGTTTGTTTGGTCTTTTTGCTTATTATGTTCCATATATATATATGGTGACATATTATATTAAGAGAATTATACCCTCAAAGAAAGGTTTAGGCATATTGCTTTTTTCGTTACTAATCACTGATTTGATTATATCTGGCATGACTATGTTCACGTATATTAGTAAGATTTCGGTATTATTTTTTTCATTAAGCTTGGCTTACATGGTTTTTAATAAAAAGAAGTTATTATAAAGTAGTTTTCATCTTATGAGTTTAATATATTACTAATTGATACTAATAATAGGTAGGAGGTAGTAAATGTGACACGAGTTTTATTTTTGTGTGGTCAACTGAAGCTAGGAGGAGTACAAAGAAGTTTACTCTCGCTAATTGAAAACTTGGATACTAGTGATTATGATGTATCACTATTGTTAGATGAGTTAAATGGAGATCTTTTTAAAGAGTTACCATGTAATGTAAAAATTATTAAGCTAAATGAAGAGTTGAATCTACTGCACAAAATGAATTTGCATAGTTTAGGTACTTGGGCGTATTTATTAAAGCATCCTACTTTATTATATATTGTTTTTAAGTATTTTCTTACTGGTCAAAGATCTATAAACAAAAAGAACACTATACAAAACATATGGGATATTGTGAAGAATAAATATTCTCATTTTTACGATGAATATAATTTTGATGTTGTAATCTCATATGCAGGTTCAATTGGGTTATGGAATCAGTATGCTATTGATTTGTTTAAAGCAAAGAAAAAAATATGTTGGATTCATGGTGATTATTCAGTCTTTTGTACTGGAAGTGAAAAGGAAAAGAAATACATCATGAGTTTTGACACTATTGTTACAGTATCCGCAACCATAAAGAAAATTTTGTTGAGGTTTATACCTGAAATCCAACATAAAACAATTGTAATAAATAATATTGTAAATAAAGAGAAATTACTTAGATTAGCTGACGAATATTCACCTGATTTAGAAAATGGTTCAAAGACTAGGTTTATTAGTGTATCAAGACTTGATAAGAATAAAGGATTTGATTTAGCTATTAAAGCATTCTCAAAAGTTGTAAATAGTGGTTATGACATATGTTGGGACATCATTGGTCAAGGATCAGAAATGGAAAAACTTAGTCTTTTGATTGATCGTTTAGAAATGAGAAATAATATAAGACTTTTAGGCAAAAAAAACAATCCTTATCCATTTTTGAAAGTAGCGGATGTGTTCTTTCATCCCTCAAAAGGAGAAGGTAAATCTATCGCTGTTGACGAAGCGAAATTAATGAGTGTGCCTGTTCTGATAACTTCATATCCGAGTGTAACTGATCAAATCACAAATGGATACAATGGTATAATAGTTGATATATCAGAAACAGCTTTGATTGATGGCATTATTGAAATGACAACTAATGAACAATTGAGAGAGAAATTGAAGGATAATTTAAGAAAAGCGGATTGTTCTGAAAGTAGTATTAAACAAGTAAAGAAATTATTATCTTGTGAGTATTTAAATGAGAACCACTAACTCAATCCGTAACATTTCAACCTCACTA
Organism: Erysipelotrichaceae bacterium; assembly: GCA_034932685.1. Taxonomy (GTDB): domain Bacteria; phylum Bacillota_I; class Bacilli_A; order Erysipelotrichales; family Erysipelotrichaceae; genus JAQUCI01. The sequence continues at coordinate 24,861 of JAYFOM010000013.1, read as the reverse complement.
TTTGGTCAATTTTTTGGAGTTTTAATAAGTTTTATAAATAGACGAATTTTCATTAGCCTTCTTGGTGTTGAACTACTAGGTGTTAATGGATTGTTTTCTAACATTCTAACATTGCTATCTTTAGCAGAGTTGGGTGTAGGAATCGCTATTGTATATAGTTTGTATAAACCTATTGCAGATAATGATGAAATAACCATTAAAGGTCTAATGGAATATTATAAGGTGGTTTATAGAGCAATAGGATTATTTATAACGCTAGTAGGTTTTTCATTACTTCCATTTCTTAATTATGTTATTAAAGATGCTAATTATGTTGGTAATATAGAAATAATTTACTGTATCTTTGTTTTAAACACCAGTGTTACTTACTTTCTTTCTTATAAAAGATCTATGCTTATCGCTGATCAAAAAAAATATGTTGAAACAAAGATTCATTATTTTGTATTCTTTTTATCAAATTTAATTCAAATTTTATCTTTACTCATTTTTGGTAATTTTATATTGTTTTTAATAATCAGTTTAATATCTAAAGTGATCGAAAATTTTGTTATCATAAGATATGTTGATAAAAGATATCCATATCTAAAAAAGACAAAAGGTGCAAAATTGAATTCAAATGAAAGAAAGTCTCTTAGCGTTAATATAAGAGCTCTAGCATTTCATAAATTTGGTTCAATTATTGTCAACAGCACTGATAATATTGTTATATCGAAGTACCTAGGTTTAGCATGGGTTGGATTGTACTCTAATTATTATATTATAACAAGCGCATTAGTTACAGTTCTAAGTCAAATATTTGGGTCTGTTACAGCAAGTGTTGGTAACCTAATTGTAACTTCTTCAAATGAGAAAACTGTCGATATGTATTTTAATATTATGATGGTTAATTTCTGGTTATACGGTTTAACTTGCATTTTATTCTACATATTAGCTAATGACTTTATAACATTGTGGATTGGAGAACAATTCTTATTTAACAAAGCTATAGTTTTTGTTTTGTCTGTTAATCTATTTTTGAATGGAACAAGAAAAACTACTCTACTATTTAAAGATGCTAAAGGTTTATTCTGGGCAGATAGATACAAACCGATCTTTGAAGGTATTCTAAATTTAATAATCTCAATATTATTGGTGCAAAAGATTGGCTTTATTGGTGTATTTGTCGGTACAATCATAAGTAATATATTTTCAACATTTTGGATTGAACCAGTTGTTTTGTTTAAACATGGATTTAATATTAAAGTATCAACATACTTCTTGAAATACTTTAAACACTTGCTAATATCTATAATCGCTTTCTTACTTGCAAGTTCGCTAACTTCATTTATAGCATTCTCACCTTTACTAAATCTAGTATTAAAACTCTTAGTATCATTTTTGACTGTTAATGTTGTATATTATTTGTTTTTAAGTAAAACAAAGGAGTTTCACTATTTTAAGAAGATCATTGATAATTTGATTAAGTAGGACGTTTTATTACAAATTATACGCAAATAATGTTATACCATTACTACAAATTATTAGATGAGTTTAACCTAATTTGGATGTAAATAGCTAATTAATATATTGTTGTTGATTAATTTTAAATATATTAATTTCAAGTGATGGTATCAAAGTTTGATACCATCAAAAGTAACTATAATCAAGATGAATAATGTTGCTCGTATGAAAATAACACATAATCATACAGATTGTTAAATAAAATGTAAATTTGATGTCATATAATTGAATTCATAAGCTATAAATTCAAATATTAATAAAATAATCCGTATATTTGTGATAAAATTGACAATTAATCAATATTTCGCTTTGAATTCATGATATAATTTAAACAATATTATGAAAGAAAAGAGCGATCTTTTTTTATTGTAATTAAACACATAAACGGAGGTCTTCAATGCACAAATGCAAATCTAAAAAAGTACTGCAGATCTTTATTTTATTATTATTACTTATTACTATTTTTGGATGTACAAAGAAATCTGACATTAATGAACAGATATTAGAAGTAAATGAATCTTCAATAGTAGCTGTTGGTGATAGTTATCAGAAGGTAAGCGTGAATTTTACTGATGTAGTCTTAAATGATGGTAGTGTTGATCATATCGTATTAGCTAAAACTATTAATGATGGTAATGCGACATTGAATAACATCAATGCTGGTTTACTTGAAGTTTTTGGTGGGGGAGATAATAGTATTTATCTTAATGGTTCTCGTTTCGATGTTGTTAATGCTAAAAGAGAGGATGGAGCTATTAGGCTTGTTCTTGATGATAACTCAATAATAAACAAATTAAGTGTTCTTAAAAACAGTCAAAATGTTTCATTTAATGGTAGAGTTGATGAATTAAATGTTGAAGCGAGTGATATTACAGTTAATGCGATCGCTGCGACTTTAAAAAAGATTACTATTACGGGAGCTAATACAACTGTTTTTGTTGATAAAGATAGTACAGTTGATGAGGTTTATATAGATCAATTGGCGGTTAATTCCATGGTGATAATTGAAGGCCAGGTAAAGTCGCTTGTTGTTAGTGGTAGCGCTAAAATTGTTGTATCAGGGCATGTTAATGAGATATTCTTTACTGATGGCGCAGATGAATCGAATTTGATCGTGCTTGATGGTGGATCTGTTGGTTTAGTTAATACCCAGGTTTTAATTTATGCTGATGGTGAAGGTACGATTGATGATTTTGTTATTGGTGATAATGGCAAAGTCGAAGGTGATTTTGCGTTTAGCACAAATGATGATAAGTTAACTGATGTGACGATCATTAGGTATAATGTAACATTCCTTGATCATAACAACGTCGTATTGGCTGTTGAAAAAGTTGTTGCTGGTAAAGCAGCGGTAGGACCTATAAATCCAACGCGTAATGGTTATACATTTGTTGGTTGGGATAAAGATATAAGCAAAATAAATAGTAGTTTAGTTGTAACAGCTTTATATAGGGTTAATCAGTACACAGTTAGATTTAACACTGATGCTGGTAGTGTAATTAGTGATTTAAGGGTTAACTTTAATAGTTTGATTAATAGACCAATCGATCCAACTAAGGATGATTATATATTTGATGGTTGGTATCTTGATGATGCATTTACTAGATCATGGGATTTTAATAGTTTAATGCCGGCTCATGATTTAACCTTATATGCGAAGTGGAGTATGGTTGGGGTATCAGAAATAATCATAAGTACTGCTAATGATGAAACTATATTACTTAAAAATGAAACATTAGCATTTGATGCTACTGTTTTACCTGTTGATGCTAGTAATCAAAATGTTACATGGCAAGTAAATGATGGTACGGGCTCTGGTACAATTGATGCTAACGGTGTCTTTACTGCTATTAGTGCAGGTACAGTGACAATACAAGCTACTGCTCAAGCTGATCCAACGATAATTGATACTTATGAGTTGACGATAGTAAATGTAATGAACATAACGCAAGAAACAGGTAGTGATACTATTCAAAACGCGATTAATAGTGCTTATGAATATGATACCATTGTTGTAGCTTCTGGAACTTATTATGAACAACTTTATATTGATAAACCTTTAACCTTGTTAGGTCCAAATGCAGATTTGTGTGGTTATAGCAGTGATCGTGTTGCTGAGGCAATTATTACTTACCAAGACAATATTGATGCAAGATATCTAAGGCTCTTATTGGTAGTTGCTGATGATGTTGTTGTTAAGGGTTTTCATTTTGAAAATCATCAACTGAATCAACCCTATTCAGGACAGTCTGAAATTTACTTTTTCTTAAGTGAAAATAATGAATTTTCAAATAATAGAGTTGAAGTGCTTGTTAGTAAAATAGCGTTAAGAATCGTTGGTACTCAAAACCCATCGATAGAAACTCATGGTTATACAACCGTAAAAGGAAACTACATTGAATCAGTATATTATTTAAATTCGACCGTATATATTGAAGGTACGGGTGGTGTGATTGAAGATAATGTGATCGTTAGTGATTATATTGGTTTGTATATTTTACCTTATAGAAATACATATGGTGGAACAGTTAGAAACAACGATATTTCTAGTTTCTCAAATTCAATTAATCACGCCTATGCATATTATCAAAGTGGGCGATGGCTATATCAAGGTAACAATCTTAGCGCAAGAGTTCCTACTTTATTTGAGCAATTACCTGAGGGTACTTATAGTAATGTTTATCGCGGTATAATTTATATGAACACTTATCTATATAGTGATTTTCATGACAATAATATAGATGGATCTGCTGCTTATCTTAATGGTAGTTTACTACCAAGATTTACCGAAACAAATGGCATTTTATTTTATAATCTTAATACTAATCCTGCGTTTAATAGTTCAGGAAGTATAATTACTAAGGTAACATATGGTGTAATCATGGTTGGTAGTAATAATATTGATTTGAATATGATAGCGGCTGATAATACATTTGATGATGGTTACGCTGTTGATGGTAACTACATAAGAAGAGTTGAATAATTTTCTCCCCCGGTTTTTACCGGGGGATTTTTATGATAGGATAATGAAGTAGCGATATCACTTAGTAATATAAGTTGTTATTTAATTGCTTTCACTTTAGCTTTTCGTTATAGTATGTAAATAAGATGTGATAACATCTTATAGTATCAGAAAGGATAGAAAATGATTAATTTGGTTACAGATTCAGCCGCTAAAACAAAAGAACTAGCTTATAAATTAGGCAAATTAGTTGATGCGAAAACTTTGATCATAATGACGGGTGATCTTGGTGCTGGAAAGACAACATTTACACAAGGATTGGCGTTGGGGATGGGAATAACTAAAACAGTTACTAGCCCAACTTTTACGATCATGAAAATATATAAGAATAAGCTTCCGCTTTATCATATTGATGCTTATCGTTTGGAAGGGATTTCACAAGATCTTGGTCTTGAAGAAATGATGGATGATGATGGGGTTTGTGTTATTGAGTGGCCTTTATTTATTGATGATCGCTTACCTAAAGAATATATCAATGTTGATTTAAAATGGTTAAGTGAAAATGAAAGAGCTATTAGTATAAGCGCTGTTGGTAAGCGTTACCAACGCTTGTTGGAGGATTTATCATGTTAAGCTTATGTCTTGATACTGCTCATAAATATCTTGTGGTTGGCTTAATTCAAGATGATAAGGTCATTTATCGTTTTATGGAAGAGTGTTGGAAAAAACAATCTGAAATGATCATGCCAGTAATTGATAAAGCTTTTAAGGATTGTGGACTTAAACCAACGGATATTGATGAAATAGTGATAAGTGTTGGTCCTGGTAGTTTTACTGGGGTAAGAATTGCACTAACGATTGCGAAAGTATTGGGTAGTGTTGCATCAATTCCAATATATACTCTATCAACATTACAGCTATATGCGGGCTTAGAAGATGCATTAGTTTTGCTTGATGCTAGAAGTTCTCGAGCTTATGTTGGTAGATATAAAGATTTTGTTGGTGAAGATCAAATATTGAGTATTGATCAAGTTAAAGCATTGGTTAATGATAAGATTAAAATTATTGGTGATGGATCTTTACTTGGTTTAACTGATCATTATCCTGATATTGTTTCTAACTTTGCACTATTAAGACCTTACTATCATAAGGTTGAAAACATTCATTTATTAGCGCCAGTTTACTTAAAAGCAAGTAGTGAGTATCAAGCAAACATATGATCAGAAAAATGACATTAACCGATATTGATACTGTTGTGAAAATTGAGCAAACATTGTTCAATGATAATTGGGATGTTAGAGCGTTTACTTATGAACTTACTGAAAATCCTTTTAGTCATTATTGGGTAGTTGAGCATGATAATAACATTATTGGTTATGCTGGGATGTGGGTGACATTTGATAGCGCTCAAATCACAAATATCGCGATCTTGCCTAAGTTTCAACACCAGGGTTGGGGTCAGAAGTTAATGAATATGATCTTAAATAAAGCAACAGAAAATGATTGTGAGTTTATAACCCTTGAAGTAAGGGTTTCTAATATTAATGCCATTAGTTTCTATCAGAAAAATGGCTTTATCAATGTTAATACCAAACAAGGGTACTACAAGAATAATAATGAGGACGCGTATTATATGGTCAAACCATTAAAAAAAGAGGTGTAAGATGATTATATTAGCAATAGAGAGCAGTTGTGATGAGACAGCTGTTTCCATCGTTAAAGATAAAACCGAAATACTAGCAGCTATTGTCAGCTCGCAGGTTGATACGCATGCGCAATATGGTGGGGTTGTTCCTGAGATCGCATCACGTATGCATATAGAAAATATCGCGATTGTTTTAAATGAGGCTTTAACTAAAGCAAATATAACGATCACTGATATTGATGCGATTGCGATTACTCAAGGTCCTGGTCTTATTGGTTGTCTTCATGTTGGCATGCAAGCAGCTAAAAGTTTAGCTTGGTACTATCAACTACCACTTATACCAGTTCATCATTTAGCTGGTCATATATACGCTAATGCGCTAGTTGATACGATTGAGTATCCACTATTAGCTTTAGTTGTATCAGGTGGTCATACGGAACTAGTATATCTAAAAAGTGAGTATGAGTTTGAGATCATCGGAAATACCCAAGATGATGCGATAGGCGAAGCGTATGATAAGGTAGCACGTGTTTTAGGATTACCATATCCAGGTGGGGTGGCAATCGATCGTTTGGCTAAAACAGGAACTGCTCATTATCAATTACCCCAAGTTAAAACCGAAAATGAACTTGATTTCTCTTTTTCAGGGATAAAAAGCGCAGTATTACAGTTAATTGCACGCGAGAAGAAGGCAGAATGCGAATTAGTGGTAGAAGATGTAGCTTATGCATTTCAACATAATGTTATTGAACAACTCATTGCCAAGGTTAAAAAAGCAGTTGAGCGATATAAGCCAAGACATGTCGTCTTAGCAGGTGGGGTAGCGGCTAATTCTTACTTAAGAGCGCGCATAAGTGAAGAGTTTAGTGATCGAAGTGATATCAAACTTACAATACCACCATTATCCTGTTGTACTGATAACGCAACGATGATCGCGGTGGCTGGTTATATTGCCTATCATAAGGGAATTAGAGCTAATCTTGACTTAAGTGTGGATGCTGGATTAGATATTTGTTAGTTTTAATAATTTATTCACAACTCTATAAAAGAGTGATATAATGATAGCGGTGATTACAATGACAAATAAAATCGTGCCGAAGGCAACTTTACAAAGATATCCTATCTATCTTAAAGCACTACGAAAGTTAAAAAGCGAAAATGTCGCTAAAATTTTATCTAGTGAATTAAGTGAATATGTGGCTATTGAATCAACCACTATTAGACGGGATTTTTCATTTTTAGGTAATCTTGGTAAACAAGGTTATGGTTATGATATTGATAATTTGATCAGTATCTTTGAAGAACAACTTGGTGTTAAGTTTGATGAGAAAATAATCTTAGTCGGTGTTGGTAATTTGGGGAAGGCAATCCTACATTATAATCGTTGGAATCATGTAGTTGGCGAAATTGTATGCGGTTTTGATGTTAATCCTCGCGTTATCAATTCAATTAAAGAAGTACCGATTTATCACCTTGATCAACTTAAGGAAAAGATACCAGAAAACTGTCGTATTGCGATCTTAACGATCAGCAGTAACATCCAGGAAACGGTTGACAAGTTAGTTGAGTGTGGTATCATTGGCTTGGTAGATTTTACTAATCAACATATCCAAGTTCCAAAGTCGGTTACGGTTAAAGCAATCGATGTAGTATCGGCGATTCAAGAATTAGTATTCGCTACCAATTTTAATAAATAGTGTCGATAAGGGAATCATTAATCAATGATCTAAGCGAGTTGATATTTGGTGAAAGATCAATGTTTGTTGGTTAAAGGAGAACACCCTTTGAACTTGATTGGAGAAACACAGTAGACAATCACGTACTCCGGCGTTAACGGTAAAAAGCACTTTAAGTGAAAAAAGGATGGCACCACGTGATTTAAACGTTCCTAGGGGACGTTTTTTATTTTAGGAGGAACAAATATATGATTTCATTTATGACAATTAGAGAACTTTATGAGATGACTTATGAAAAAAATACTTTGGAGCTTGATCAAATCGAATATGTTCAGCTACAAGGTTGGGTAAGAACTAATCGTTTTAACGGTAGTATCGGGTTTATTGAGTTTAATGACGGAACTTATTTTCGTAATTGTCAATTAGTATACGATAGTGAGATTAGTGAAATCGAAAAGATTGAGAAATATCTAACTGGTACAGCATTAAGCATTACTGGTAAGTTTGTCTATACTCCCAATAACAAGCAACCATTTGAAATCTTATTAAAAGAGGTAGTTTTAGAAGGAAGCTGTGATAATAGTTATCCTTTACAAAAGAAAAGACACTCATTTGAGTATCTAAGAGAAATTGGTCACTTAAGACCTCGTACTAATACCTTTAGTGCCTTGTTTAGAGTAAGATCAGTATTATCAATGGCTATTCATGAGTTTTTCCAAAGCCAAGGTTTTGTTTATGTTCATGCGCCAATCATTACCGCAAATGATGCTGAAGGGGCTGGTGAGATATTTACCGTTACTACTCGTAGTGATGGTAATTATGAAGAAGACTTTTTTGGCAAGCATGCTTGTTTGACAGTTAGTGGTCAATTACAAGCTGAAGCGTTTGCGCTAGCTTTTAGAGATGTTTATACATTTGGTCCAACATTTAGAGCTGAAAACTCTAATACGCCACGTCATGCTAGTGAGTTTTGGATGATTGAGCCCGAAATCGCTTTTGCGGATTTAGAAGATGATATGGACCTTATTGAAGATATGGTCAAGTCTTGTATTGATTATGTATTAGATAATTGTTTTGAAGAGATGAAGTTTTTTAATGAAATGATCGATAAGACCTTACTTGAGCGCTTAAACTTAGTAAGAAATTCTGACTTTGTGCGCATGACTTATACAGAAGCGATAAAACACCTTAGTGAAGCTGATGTAAAGTTTGAATATCCTATTAGTTGGGGAAGTGATCTGCAATCAGAACATGAGCGTTATATCTGTGAACAGATTGTTAAGGGTCCTGTTTTCTTAACGGATTATCCGAAAGACATCAAGGCATTTTATATGCGTTTAAATGACGATGGTAAAACCGTTGCGGCTTGTGATCTTTTAGTACCACAAATTGGTGAGTTGGTTGGTGGTTCACAACGTGAAGAAAGAATGGAACACTTACTTAAACGGATGGATGAGTTACATATCGATCAAAAGAGTTTAGATTGGTATCTTGATCTAAGACGTTATGGTGGGGTTAAGCATGCTGGCTTTGGTCTTGGATTTGAACGTTTCTTAATGTATATCACTGGTATCACTAATATTCGTGATGCGATACCATTTGCTCGTACTCCTAAAAATCTACTATTCTAAAAGCGCTACGGCGCTTTTTATGTTAGAATAAAACTCGAAAGGAATAACCTAATGCCACGCTACTATAAGTATGAACAAAGAGAAAAAGTAAAGAAATCACTGTTGATGATCGTGATCTTCTTTGTCTTGTTTTTTGGTTCACTTTATACGTATCGTTATTTTACTGCTCGTCAACAAAAAAGTGCTGAGGGTATATTTACTGTATGTGAACTTAACCATAAAGATACGATCACTAAGATAAAAAATGAAGATTTCACTGAGATTTATCTTGTCAATGATTATCTTTATTATGGTGAAACCCTTAATCTTTTTCATGAAGAATATGATATTAAAAACAAAGACAATATCATAGGTAGAACTTTAATATTAACAAACTTATGTACAGGGGATGAAATGGTTTATCTACTTAATGGCTTTATTGATAGTCAAATCCCAGTTGAGAGTTTAGATGATGGTTTTTATAGTGTTAAGGTAGTTTCTGATATGATTCAAAGAAGAGCATATAGTGATCATCTTATTGATGATGTCTTTTATACCATAAGAAGAGACGGGATGAGTAAAGAAGTAAGACTGATCGCTAATAAAGACCTTTTCAGTAATGAGCAAAATCCGGATGTACTAGATCGTAATTATCTATTTATTGAAATTAGCACTAAACCCACACCTGATGATGTTTATGATATTGTATTAGATCCAGGTCATAATAGTCGGGATAATGGTGATTATATCGAAGTGGGTGCAAGAGCAAACGGCATGATTGAAGCTGAAGAAACCTACAAACTAGCAATGATCATTAAAGATGAGCTAGAGAAAAGAGGTTTAAAGGTCTTAGTGACAAGAAATGAGAGTTGTGAAGTAGTTAATACTTATGGTGAAAATGGCCGCTTACATCGCGCTTATCTATCACAAGCAAAGTATTATCTTGATATTCAAATGCGAGCTGCCAATAGTCCTAAAACTGGTGGTTCTCAGATTGTATACTCTTCTTTTAGTTCAAACAAAATGGCAACAGCGCTATTCAACTATGTTATTGAGAATACCGATCTGAAATCAACAGGATATAGTGGTGCGGGTAAGATATCAGGTGTGATACCAAGTGGCAAGATCAATGGTTATGATGGTCGCATGGTCATTCGTGAAAGTGGTGGCCGTATTCTAGCTGCTGGAACTTTTAGTGAAATGGCAATTGCAGAAAATGCTAGTTTTGCGCTTGATGCAGTTCACGGGCTTCAGACCTTTACTTTTGAATATATATATCTTACTAATCCAGATGAAGCACTGAGTTGGCAAGAGCATTACCGCTTATATGGCGAAAAAACCGCAGAAGCAATAGTGAATTTTCTGCGTATTAATGAATGAGGAAAAATAAATGTTGTATCAAATTAATCAAGGAACAAAGTATTTTGGGGCTAATTTGATCTTTAAAGATATTCAGTTTGAAGTTAAAAATAATGAAAAGATTGCTTTAGTTGGCCGTAATGGCAGTGGTAAAACAACATTATTAAAGATTATCAACAAGCTTGAAGAATTAGATCAAGGATCAATTCATCAAGCTAGTAATCTTGAGATTGGATATTTAGCCCAAACTACATTTGAGAATTTAAATCACACGGTAATAGATGAATTATTAACGGTTTTCCAACCACTTTTAGCTATGAGTGAAAAGCTTGAAGCACTAGCACTAAAAATGAGTACTGACCACTCTGAAGCGATCATGGATCAATTTGCGAAACTTCAAGATCAGTTTGAACACTTAAATGGCTATAACTACCAAGTAGAACTAAAAACAGTATTCAGTAAATTTGGCTTTAGTGAAGAAGAACTTTACAAACCACTAAATGAATTTTCTGGTGGACAAAAAACCAAGATTGCCTTTGTTAAGCTTTTGCTTAGTAAACCAGATATTTTACTACTTGATGAGCCAACCAATCATTTAGATCTAAAGACGATCGAATGGTTAGAAGGATACTTAAAGACTTATCCTAAAGCGATCATCTTAGTTTCACATGACCGTATTTTCTTAGATCAAATAAGTGAAGTAGTATATGAACTTGAGTTTAATACCATGACAAAATACGTTGGTAATTATACAAACTATGTCAATATGAAAAAACTCAATGCCGAAAAACAACTTATCGCTTATAATAACCAGCAAAAAGATATCGAACGACTTGAATTATTGATTGCGAAATTTCGTTACAAGAAAAATAAAGCGGCTTTTGCTCAATCAAAGATTAAATATCTAGATCGAATGGAGAAAATAGAAGTCAAAAAAGCTGATGAAAAGACTTTTCACGCTCACTTTCAACCACGCATTAAAGGTGGTAAAAGAGTATTGACCCTTGATGAGTTAGCCATTGGTTATGATGAGAAGTTATGTACTGTGAGTTTTGATTTAATGGCCAAAGAACGCTTAGCTATCATTGGACCAAATGGTAAGGGTAAATCTACCTTGATCAAGACTATCGTGGGTAAGATTGCTTCTTTGGGTGGCAATATGAATTTTGGTCATCAAATCGAAATTGGATATTTTGATCAAGAATTAGCACAAATTAATAGCGATAAGATCGTGCTTGATGAAATATGGGATGATTACCCTCAGCTTGATCTAACAAACATTAGATCAGTATTAGGAAATTTTATGTTTTCCGCTGATGATGTTTTTAAAAAAGTTGCTGTTTTATCAGGTGGTGAAAGAGTTAGATTGACCCTAGCTAAATTAATGTTGAAACGTGCTAATCTATTGATTTTAGATGAGCCAACCAATCACTTAGATATCCTTGGAAAAGAAGCACTTGAAGAAGCGTTGATTGATTATGAAGGTACATTGATATTTGTGGCGCATGACCGTTATTTTATTAAGAAGCTCGCAACTGCTGTACTTGAGATCAATGATGACAAGACAAATTATTATCCCCTTAATTATGATGAGTATATGTCAAAAAGCACTAGTATTAATGAACAAATAGTAAAACCTAATCAAAAAGAAGTAAAAGAGAAAACAAAGGTTGAGAAAGTATCACTTGTGAAGTTAGAAAAGCAGATTGCTGAAGCGGAAAGTGAGCTTGAAGCATTAAGAGCTAAACGCTTTGATCCGGAATATTATCATGATTATCAAAAGATGCAAGAATTAGATGAGCTTATTGACGTTGCCCATACAAAGATCGATCAATTGATCAATAAATGGGAGTTAGCGATGGCAGAGAAGAGTTAAAACCATTATAATAAACTAAGGAGGAGATATCATGGTAAAGATAGATAACTTACAAACAGAAAAACGTAATTTAAAAACAATGGAACTAGATGCATTAAGCACTAAAGAATTTTTAAGCATCATGAATGAAGAGGATCAAAAGGTTGCTATAGCAGTTAAAGAAGCTTTGCCGGAAATAGAAGAAGCGGTTAAGATAATTATCAAGGCTTTGAAATCTCAAGGTCGATTGATATTCATAGGAGCTGGCACATCAGGACGCTTAGGTGTAATTGATGCGGCAGAGTGTATGCCTACTTTTGGTACAAGTGATGAAGTGCTTGGCTTAATAGCAGGTGGTCCATCAGCTTTCTTACAAGCAAAAGAAGGAGCTGAGGATTCAGTTGCGTTAGCGCAAGAAGACCTTACTAGTATTAATTTAACAGCTAAGGATGTAGTAGTAGGAGCAGCCGCAAGTGGTAGAACACCTTATGTTATTGGTGCATTAGACTATGCTCGCGCAAATGGCGCTAAAGCTATCGCTGTTGCATGTAATAAAGGCTCAGAAATTGGTAAACACGCTGATATCGCGATTGAAGTAGATAATGGTCCTGAAGTATTGACCGGATCAACCCGTTTAAAAGCTGGTACTAGCCAAAAGTTGATATTTAACATGTTGACTACTGCTAGCATGGTAGGAATCGGTAAAGTTTACAAGAATTTGATGGTGGATGTTAAAGCTACTAACTTGAAGTTAGTAGAGCGCTCAAAACGTATTATCATGACTGCAGCTGAATGTGATTATGAAACAGCTGAGAAATATTGGGAGTTAAGTGGTCATTATCCCAAAGCAGCTATCGTTATGATCCTTACGGGTGTTGATAAGGATGAGGCACTCAGGCGTCTTGATCAAAGTGAAGGATTTGTACGCGCAGCCATTAAGTAATGTTTCATAAAGATATTAATTATTGTATAATACTTAACGTAAGTAAAGGAGAAATTAAATGTCAAATTGTATTGTAGCGCAATCAGGTGGACCAACATCGGTCATTAACGCCACGGTAGCGGGAATCGTCAGAGCTAATCAGCTTAACCCAATCTATACTAAAGTTTATGGTGGTTTACATGGTATCGAAGGTATCTTACAGGAAATGTTGGTTGATCTAACTACCATGAGTGATGAAGAAAATCGCATTTTAAGACAAACACCGGCAAGTGCCCTTGGTAGCTGTCGTTATAAATTAAAAAGAGAAAATGAAGCTGATTTTATTCGTCTTTTAGAAGTAATGGAAAAATATGATGTTGAAACATTATTTTATACTGGTGGTAATGATTCAATGGATACTGTTTTCGCATTAAGCGAGTATGCTCAGAAAAAAGGTATCACTAATCGTCGTTTTGTTGGTTGTCCTAAGACGGTCGATAATGACCTAATGGTCACTGATCATTGTCCTGGCTTTGGTAGTGCTGCTAAATTTATTTCAACAACAGCTTTACAAACATGGCTGGATGTTAATGTTTATACTCGTGAAGAAGTATTTATCCTTGAAACAATGGGTCGTGATGCTGGCTGGTTAGCAGCTAGTGCTTGCTTAAGTGGCATTGTTGATTTGGTTGTTTTACCAGAAGAAGCTTTTGATAAGGAAGTTTTCTTGGCGGAAGTTAAGAAATGTATTGAAGCTAAAAATAAATGTTATGTAGTTGTATCTGAAGGGGTACGTTATGCGGATGGTACTTATCTTGCGGCTGGTGAAGCTAAAAACGATGGTTTTGGTCATGCGGTTTTAGGTGGTGCTGCTAATGCGATCAAAGATATGATCTTATCAACCAATACGGCGAAACGCTGTAAAGTTCAAGATTTAAGTACTGCTCAAAGATGTCATGCGACGGAGCAATCACTTGTTGATGTTGAAGAGTCATTTAGTTTAGGTATGTCTGCTCATATGCATAGTATGGATAAGAGCTTTACAGGTCAAATGGTCGGTGTTAAGCGTAAAGAGGGTAAAGCATATGATGTTGAGTTCTTTACAACTTTAGCTTCAAATGTGGCAAACCATGTTAAGAACTTCCCGCTTGATTGGATACTACCAAACTATCGTGGTATTAAACAAGAAGCACTTGATTATATGCGTCCACTGATTATTGGTCAACCAGTCATCGTCTATAAAGATGGCTTACCGGCATTTGTTAAACCTTATTACATGCGTTAATTACAGTTAAGCAAGCAAAGGTCTTTGCTTGCTTTTATTATGATTAGTCGGAGGTTGAAGATGAAACTAGCGCTTTCTGTATATCCCCAAGATATAAATGATCCCTATTTAGTACAATACTTAGATAATGCACGTAAACTAAATTATCAAGAGGTGTTTAGTTCAATTCATTTAGCTGAATATGATGTTGCTATTCAAATTGAGCAACTCTATGAACTATCAAAATTGATCAAAAAGCATGATATGACTTTATGTGTTGATATTGGCGGTGCTATGATCAAAAAGCTTATCTCTGATAAAACTTTAAGTGATAAGCTTAAAGCTTGTGAGATAAGCGCTTTAAGGCTTGATTATGATTATGATCATCAAGCAATCTTGATACTAAGTGAAATGTTGGATTTAAATCGCTTTATTATCAATGCATCATTACTTGATAGTGATAAGATTAATGCGCTATTAGCACTTAGTGATAAGATCAAATGGGAAGCTTGGCATAATTTTTATCCTCGACCATTAACTGGCATTAGTTATGATTTCTATTATCAACAGTCTTTACTTTTTAAAGAAAGAGGGATTGCGGTAGGAGCTTTTGTTTGCGCTTTTAATAAACCAAGAGGACCACTGCATGCTGGTTTAGTAACCCTTGAAAGCCATCGCTATGTTAGTATAGCGGAAGCCGCCTATGAACTGATGGCAAGTAAGGTATGTGACAAGTTGATCATCGCAGATCCCTTAGCCAGTCAGTTTGAACTTGAAAGCCTAGATGCTATCAATAGTAATGAACCTTTTGTATTAAATATTAAATGTGCAAATGATATAAGTGATGCTGAAAGAGAACTGCTATTTAACAGACTTCATCAAGTACGTTATGATAATAGTGAATATGCTTTACGTTTGATCACATCAAGAAATATGGCGGAGCAAGGTAAAATGATCGATCCGCGATTAAGTAAAGTAAGAAAAGTTGGTGATGTGACAATCGATAATAGTGGTTATAAGCGCTATAGTGGTGAAGTGCAACTAATTATAAAGGATTGTCCACTTGATGAAAGAGTAAATATCGCTGCTAGTATCGCTAAAGCGGATTTGTGGCTATTAAAATATCTTACCAACGAGCGTTATTTCTACTTTAAAGAAAAGGAGTAAATATGGAAAAGTTAATGTCTAAGATAGCAGTGATGGCTGATGACTTTGTTAAAAATGAACAGGTTTGTGCAATTAGTGTTGGAGTTATCACAAATAATAAGTCATACCATTATCAAAGCGGCTATCAACAATTATTACCAGAAGTTATAAAGTTAAGCGAAGAACCTATTTTTGATTTAGCAAGTTTGACAAAAGTAACAACAACATTACTTTTAGTCTTAAAATTGATAGAAGAAAAGCGTTTAAGTTTAGATACAAAGATATGTAGTATATTAAGCGATTATCCACATAAAGAAACTGATGTATTAGAACTATTGACTCATACATCAGGATTACCATCAGATGATAAAAGATATAAGTCGTGTAAGAATAAAGACGAAATTTATGCGTTTATCAAAGCACTTCCAGAAAGCTATGTCGCAAAACAACAAGTTTTGTATTCTTGTTTTAATTATCTAATTTTGGGTTTTGTTATTGAGAAACTAGTTGGTGATATGCAAGCTTATGCCCATAAAGTGATATGGGAGCCACTTGATATGGGTGATACTGATTTTAATCCAGCAAAGAGCTTAAAAGAGCGTTGTGTGGCGACTGAAATAAGCAGTGAGCGTGGTTTGATCAAAGGTGAAGTTCATGATGGTAAAGCTTATATTTGTGGTGGTGTTGCAGGTAATGCTGGGGTATTTTCTAGTTTAAAAGACTTGTTTAACTTAGCAACGATGTTTTTAAATGAGGGCGTTTTTCAAGGTAAAATTATCTTTAAGCCTGAAACAATGGCTTTATTAAATAAAGTCTATACGCCTGGTTTGAATCAAAAAAGAACGCTTGGTTGGTATTTTGGTGATGAGATATCGCAGTTTGCACAAAATGATTCTGATAGTGCGCTTTATCATACGGGATTTACAGGTACTTCAATGTATATCGATCAAGCACGTAAGTGCGCGATCATCATATTGACCAATCGAGTTCATCCAAGTCGCTCTAATGATAATATATCAATGATCAGAAATAATGTTCATAAATTGATCATTGATAGTTTAGATGGTTTAGATTTAGTTTAGGATATTTGATCATTTGTTTGGTATATATTATTAAGAGGATAATATATGACCTACAAAGATCAAGTTAAATTAATTGATTTTATCGTCAAAAAGTATAACAAGCAAAAACAGGATGAATTACAACGATTATATTATTTTGATATTGATCTTGTTAATCTGATCGATCATAGTCTTAATAGACTTGATCAGGAAAGCTTAAGGATCATTCACAATGATTTTATCTTACCAAAACCAAAACAGTGGTGGAATGGCTATTATTCCAAGACAACATACTATCGCTTGAAGAACAAAGCCATGAGCCAATTTATCAATTGCCTGCATAATCGAATAATGATATGATAGTAACGAGGTATTTATATGGAAACATTTGAAATGTTAAAAGAGTTATTGGTTACTAAGACCAGTGAAACAATCTTAGCCTCAGCAACAATGGAGGATCTTAGAATAGATTCTCTTGATTTAGTTGAGGTGCTTTTAACTGTTGAAGAACGGTTAAGCATTGTCTTTGAGGATGAAGAACTGATCAAACTTAAGTCAGTACAAGATGTAGTTGATCTTATCAACAGTAAAATTTAAATCGGAGGAAGAAAATGTTAAAAGGAATTGCCGCAAGTAGTGGTGTTGTCGTCGCCAAAGTCTACAAACTAGAACATCCAACCTTTGAGATCAAACGCAAAAGCGCTGATCCAGAAGTAGAAGTAAAGCGTTTAGATGAAGCTTTAGAAAAGACAAAAGCCGACATTACCCGAATCCAACAGGCCGCCGTCGGTCGGTTATCTGATGAAGAATTAGCTATCTTTGATGCCCATTTAATGGTTGCGAATGATCCAGAATTCTTAGATCAAGTTAAATCCATTATCAATGGTGAAAAGGTTAACGCTGAATTCGCTGTTGATCAAGTTGCCAGCACTTTTATCGGTATGTTTGAAGCTATGGATGATGATTACTTCCGTGAAAGAGCAGCTGATATCAAAGATGTTACTTATCGCATTAAATGTCATATTATGGATGTTGTCATCCCTGATCTTTCATTGCTTAATGAAGAATGCGTCATCGTTGCGACCGATCTTACTCCCAGTGATACTGCCCAATTAAACAAGCAGTTCGCTAAAGGCTTTGCGACCGAAATGGGTGGCAGGACCAGTCATAGTGCCATTATGGCTCGCAGTTTAGAAATACCAGCGGTTGTTGGTTGTGCAGGTATCATGAAGATATGTAAGCACAATGATGTTATCGCTATGGATGCCATTGCGGGAACGATCGTTTTAAATCCAACACAAGCTGAAATTGATGATCATAATATTCGCGCTAGTGTTTTCTTAAAAGCTAAAGAAGGTTTAAAAGTCTTAAAAGATGTACCAAGTGTCACTTTAGATAATCATCATGTTGAACTTGTTGGTAATATTGGTACTCCTGAAGATGCTAAAGGCGTATTGGATAATGGTGGTGAGGGCGTTGGTTTATATCGCACAGAGTTCTTATATATGGGTGCTAATGAACTACCA
The DNA here is from genome assembly GCA_034932685.1 of Erysipelotrichaceae bacterium. Lineage (GTDB taxonomy): Bacteria > Bacillota_I > Bacilli_A > Erysipelotrichales > Erysipelotrichaceae > JAQUCI01. The sequence continues at coordinate 6,335 of JAYFOM010000013.1, read as the reverse complement.
ACTGAAGACCAACAATACGAAGCTTATAAAGCAGTCCTTGAAGTAATGAAGGATAAACCAGTTGTTGTTAGAACCCTTGATATTGGTGGTGATAAGAAACTACCTTACTTACCAATCCCAGAAGAAATGAACCCATTTTTAGGATATCGTGCTATTCGTTTATGTCTTGATCGTACCGATATCTTCCGTACCCAGCTTAGAGCATTATTAAGAGCTAGTATCTATGGTCGTTTATGCATCATGTTCCCAATGATCGCAACTATCGATGAGTTCAAACAAGCCAAAGCACTTGTCATGGAAGAAAAAGCAAACTTAATCAAAGAAGGCCAAAAGGTTAGTGATAACTTTGAAGTTGGTATGATGGTTGAGATTCCAGCAGCTGCGGTATTAGCTGATCAGTTTGCGAAAATTAGTGACTTCTTCAGTATTGGCACTAATGACCTTATTCAGTATTCAATGGCAGCTGATCGTATGAGTGAACCTGTTTCTTATTTATATCAACCTTTAAATCCTTCAATCTTACGTTTGATCAAAATGACGATTGATGGTGCTCATAAAGAGGGCAAGTGGTGTGGTATGTGTGGTGAGATGGCAGGCGATGAAATCGCTGTTCCACTACTTCTTGGTATGGGATTAGATGAGTTCTCAATGAGTGCAACTAGTATCCTATCAGCTCGTAAGATGGTAAGAAATCTGAAGAAGAGCGAAATGGAAGTACTAGCAAATAAAGCATTGAGCATGAGTACTGCCGAAGAAGTTGAAGAGCTAGTGAAAAAAGCAATTAAATAGTATAAAATAGAAGAGAGTTAAATCTCTTCTTTTTTTGAAAGGTTAATATGAAAGTACTATTTATCGCAAGCACCGGTGGTCATTTATCAGAACTATTACAATTAAAGCCAATGTTTAATGATTTTGACTATCATTTAGTGACCGAAAAAACAAAGATGACAATTGATATGAAAGAGCAGTATGGTAAGCGTATTGATTACTTAATATTTGGATCAAAAGATCATCTATTTAGCTATATCTTTAAATTTAGTTTTAACTGTTTAAAGTCGCTTTGGCTTTATATTAAGATTAAACCTAAATTCATCATAACTACAGGAACTCATACAGCAGTACCAATTTGTTATATCGCAAAGTTGTTTAAGACAAAGATCATCTATATTGAGACTTTCGCTAATATAGAAACTAAAACCATGACGGGAAAAATGATTTACCCAATCGCTGATCTTTTTATTGTGCAATGGGAATCTATGTTAAAGCTTTATCCCAAAGCAATCTATAAAGGATGGATTTACTAATGATATTAGTAACACTTGGAACACAAGATAAGAGTTTTAAGCGGCTGCTTGAAACGATCGAAGAACTGATCAAATTAAAAGTGATCACAGAAGAGGTGATCGTTCAAGCTGGTTTAACGACGTATCATAGTGAATACATGCAGATATTTGATTTTATGGCAGCTGATCAATTTGAAAAATTACTTAAACAAGCCAGTGTCGTAATAACTCATGGTGGGGTTGGAACGATAATCACTGCCTTAAAATATGATAAAGTAGTGATCGCTGCACCACGCTTAAAAGCTTACAGTGAACATACTAATGACCATCAAGTTGAGATTATCAAAAAATTAAGCCAAGATGGTTGTATCTTACCATTATGGCAAATGAACAAACTAGAAGATTTACTAACAGAAGCGAAAAACTTTAAAGCAATGCCATTTAATAGTAATACTACAAATATCATTACATTGATCAATGATTACATCAAAACTAATAGTTAACTAATAAACTATTAATAATATATTAATAAACATCGTCCATAATAAAGGGCGATGTTTTATGTTACAGGAGGTAATGATGACACTTTTAAATGTAATGAGTTTAAAGAAAGTATACACTACAAGATTTAAACAGAATCAGGTTTTAGCATTAAATGAGATAAGCTTTAAGGTCGAAACCGGTGAATATGTTGCGATCATGGGTGAATCTGGAAGTGGTAAGACAACTTTGCTTAATCTTTTAGCTACACTTGATAAACCAACATCAGGGACGATAATACTATCAGATCTTGATGTTAATAAGATCAAAGATAAAGATTTAACCACTTTTAGACGCGATAATTTAGGATTTGTATTTCAAGAATTTAACTTGCTTGATACTTTTTCAATCAAAGACAATATCTTATTACCATTAGTATTAAAGAATACGCCAGTTAAAGAATTAGATAAGCGCTTGATCCCACTTGTAAAAGCACTTAAGATTGAGCACTTATTAAATAAGTTTCCTTATGAGGTAAGTGGTGGCGAAAAACAAAGAACAGCAGTAGCACGTGCTTTGATCAATAATCCCAAAATCCTTTTAGCTGATGAGCCAACAGGCTCACTTGATTCTAAGGCAACTGATCAACTACTACAAATATTTAGTGAAGTAAATAAAAATGGTCAAACCGTATTAATGGTAACCCATAGTATTTTAGCTGCGAGTAAAGCTAACCGCATTCTTTTTATTAAAGATGGTAACATCTTTTATCAGCTATATCGTGAACAGAAAAATGATCATGAACTATATCAAGCAATAGCATCAGTTTTAACTAGATTGAGTAGTGAGGAAGAAAATGTTTAAACTATTTTATGTTAAGCTTGGTCTAATCAATATTAAACGCAATAAAGAATTATTTTTACCATACATTTTGACATGGATTATCACTATCAGTATGTTTTATATGATGGGAGCTATTACTTTTAGTACCAACTTAAGCAGTATTGGTGGTGGTGAAGAGATGCGACAGATACTGGTATTTGGTTTATATGTCATTGGTATCTTTGCGATCATCTTTCTTTTTTACACTAATAGCTTTATCGCTAAAAGACGAAAGAAAGAGATTAGTCTTTATAACGTGTTAGGATTTAATAAAAGACAGATAGCGTTAGTACTATTTATTGAAGGCTTGATCATCACATTATTTACATTGTTAGTTGGGATTTGTTTAGGCTACGTATTTGGTAAAGGGATTTTTTACTTATTAACTTTGTTATTAAAAAGTGTTTCAAGTTTTGATTTAAAATTCTCATTTATCGCTCTTCTTGTTACACTTGTGCTATTTGGATTTATCTTTTTTATCATCTTAATTTATAATACTATGCAGATTGTGATCAATGATCCCATTGCTTTATTTACCCAACAAAAGGCTGGCGAAAAACAACCAAGATCAAAACTGATCATTACCATTATCGGTTTTGTTAGCTTAATTACAGGATATTTGATTGCTATGATGATTGAAGATCCAATCATTGCGTTGGGAATGTTTTTTATCGCTGTTTTACTAGTAATGATTGGTACTTATGCATTGTTTACAAGTGGTAGTATAACCATATTAAATGGTCTAAGATCAAATCAGAAATTCTATTATCAAAGTCATCATTTTCCAGTTATATCAGGAATGATATATCGTTTAAAACAAAATGCGATTGGACTGGCTAACATATGTATATTAAGTACAATGGTCTTAGTCACAATCTCAACAACGGTATCATTATATGCAGGCCAAGAACAAGCTTTAAACAAGCAGTATCCATATGATGTAGTACTAACAACCAATTCGCAAACAGACCAATATAATAATACGGTATTAAAAGAAGTATATGAGTTAAGTGATCAAACGCAAACTGAGTTAAATGATTTCGTGGCTTTTGAATATCTAAATGTATGGGCAGGTTATCAAGATAATTACTTTAAAAGTGATTATGATGAAAATGCAAATAAGTATGCCCTTATTACCTTTGTACTATTAGAACAATACAATGTCATTCATGATCAAAATATGACTTTAGATGATAATGAAATACTGTTTTATGATCCAAGTAACACTTACCAATATGATCATATTATCTATAATGATCATGATATGAAAATCAAGACTAAGCTTAATGATATTAATATAAAAGGTATTGATAATGCATTGATCAGTTCTGTTGATAATTATCTAATAGTGATAAAAGATAAACAAAGCCTGTTAATAGTTACAGATAATGATATAAGTTCATTGCTTGATTACAAGATCGCTTTTAACCTTAGTGGTGAAAACGAAAATATCCAAACATTTAACGAAGGATTATACAATGTTGGTGATAATCAAACAAGGTTAAGCGGTAAAAACGTGATCAAAGAGTCCTTTTATGGCTTGTATGGCGGGTTACTTTTTATCGGTATCTTTTTAGGATCATTGTTTTTGATCGCTACAGCTTTAATTATCTATTATAAACAAGTGTCAGAAGGATATGACGATAAACAACGATATCTTATTTTAAAGAATGTTGGTATGAGTGATGAAGAAACAAAAGCATCGATCAATTACCAAATTAAAATGGTATTCTTCTTACCACTACTTTTTGCGATCATTCATATTGGTTTTGCGTTTAAGATGATCACAAAAATGTTAGCCTTATTTGGATTAAGTGATATCAAATTATTTCTAATATGTACTGTGATAACCGTACTGATCTTTATCTTGATCTATCGTATTATATATACCTTAACAGCTAGGATCTATTATCGTATCATCGCTTAGATAGGGTAGAATAATATCATAAAGTTTATCATTATCGCTAACATAACTTGCGTGGTCTTCATGATCTACGATCATTAACTTGTGCTTTAAAATGCATTTGGCGATTAGTTTAGTGTGGCTTAATCGAATAACATCATTTGCACCAACAATTATTATTACTTCCGCTTTGATTGATCTAAGATCACTTCTTTTAAACCAAGGAGAACTTAACATTAATAAAATTTTAGGATCCTTGGTTTTTAGATACTCAAATAGGTAATAGCGATAAACGTTAAGTTTTAAGCCAAATGGATGAATATTAACACCACTGACAATCACTCTATCAACAACATCAGGGTATTTGATGGTAAAAAGCAGTGCTATGATGCCGCCATCACTAAAACCATAAATGATAGGCTTAAATATCTTTAATTTATTAATAAAATGAGCTAGATCATCAGCCATCAAATCATAGCTTAAAAAACAGTTTTGCTCACTTAATCCAAAACCACGGGTATCAAGTGTAAAAACCTGATGATCATTTTCTAGTTTACTAACAAGCCCATTAAAAAGGGTATGATCTTCATCATTACCATGTAATAAGATTAACGGTTTTTTATCACCAGTTACTTCATAGTATAAGGTGATACCATTAACCGTTAAATGCATGATCAGGTATTAAAAGCCCAATAAATGATATCATCACAAAGCGTCATGTTTAGTTTACGTTGAACCGCAAAAGAGGCATGATTACCAAGCTTAACTTGGGCAAATGGAACTAGTCCTTGTTTTATTTGAGTGTTGATCATGAAACTTTCAAGATCAGTTGCGTAACCTTTCTTACGATGATTGGGCATTACAAAAAGTAAACCAATACTTCCTTCAAGATGGGTTCCAATAAAACCAACCAACTCATCATTTATAAAACCACCATATAGATCTTCATCAACTAGATGTTTTTTGATATCATCATCGGCTATTAAATCATAGTTAGCTTTAATAAGAGAGTAATAGTCCATATTTAATGGTTTAAAAGTCATTCTTTTTGATTCAGGTAATAATTCTTTAGTTTCATAGACTAATTGCTTACATATGAAGGTTTCTTTTAGATTAAACTTCTGTGCGACATAGTTCATTTGTTCTTTTTGATTAGTACGAAAACACTGAATATCGCTAATAGTATCAATAATCTTACTTGCGTTTGCTAGATCGCTTGTTACCATCATATAAATGTTTGATCTTAGTTCTTTGATCAAAACGATGTCATCATCAACGTAGATGATTTCTGCTTGATCGATCCTTATTGGTTCAATTAAATCGATGTTTGCGAGATAATTCTTTTGTAAATAATTTAGTGCTAAATCTTTTTTGTTTTTCATACTATTTATTATACCATAAGAGGTGTAAATTGAAAAAAAGAGGTCTTAAAACCTCTTTTATCACAATGGTCGGAATGACAGGATTTGAACCTGCGACCCCTTCCTCCCTAAGGAAGTGCACTACCAAGCTGTGCTACATCCCGATACTTAAATATTGTAACAGATAAGCTTTTTTATGCAAATAGAAAATGATGACACCATTAAATAGAATTGACTTATACATCATTAAAATGCATTTGATTAGATTATTATTGTTTTAAATGCTTTGTATACTTGTAAATGATGTGAGACCAAATTCTAAGAATAAAAAATGTCATCATGTAAAATAATATTTAAGTTAGTTATTTAGTTTTTCTCTCATTTCAAGAGGTGTTAGATAATTAAGTGTGGCCATTGGGATGTTGT